>DFJW01000050.1 GCA_002373775.1 Ruminococcus flavefaciens
ACACAAGCATTATTAAATTTTTGAAATTGTAAGGGTGCTGCACGGCTGTCGCTTTATTTTCAGTCTGAGACCTGCTCATTGCCGGTCAGAAATAAGTCGCACTGTATCGCTTACGCTCGCATTGCTCCATATTTCTTCCCTTCGCAAACTCCCTTCATCTGCCACCGGCAGCGGTCGTCTGCTCAGCAAATTCGCTGCACTACCAACTGTGCTACACAAGCATATTAAATTTTTGAATTTTGTAAGTGTGCTACACGGAAAACCGCACTGCATAAGCATATCAGATCACTCAAAACAAGTTCACTGGCTGTGCAACAAAATAATTATACACTATAATAAAGGGAAAGTCAATAGCTGAGGGGAAAAAAGTCAGGGACGGAAGTCCCTGACGGTCAATCTCCGAGAGTACGGCATATATATGGTACGACTTCTTCGCGGGGAATGCTTAGTGCATATGCGAATTCGTCATACAGCATATTCTCGGCATCGTGCAGGAAGCGTTCATCGGATGAGCGCAGGTGCTTATGGGATTTTTCGAGTTCCTTGCGGTGCAGGTACAGAGCCTTGATGAGCTTGACCAGATCATGTCTGTCTCCTTTGTCGATGATGTCCTTATAGGCTTCTTTGCGCTGTATGTCGTTTTCTATCCAGATAGGACCTTCATCCGGCATGACGCTTATCAGTTCCTCGACTTCAGCTTTGGAGCATACTCCGCGCATCTTTTCAGTGAGGGAACTGTTGGAGGTAGGGATATAGAATGTGTTCTTGCTGTCGCCGACTGGCTGGAGGACGTAGTATTCACGGTCTTCGCCGCAGAAGTCACGCTTTTCAATGCTTTTGATCTGACATACACCGTATGAAGAGTATACTACCGCATCATTCACTTTATACATATTTTACCTCCTGAAAAATGATAAAAAAATAAAGTGCAGCCCATCATCAACCGGATTTACGTCCGAACAGGCTACACGTTGATATAAATATTATAGCACAGATCTTCAAAAATAGCAAGAGACACGCGAAAAATTCTTTTTAGTGCTGTAATAGAGAGCGGCATTGCAGGGGCGGCATTTCGCCGCCCGGGAAACGCTTCTTGCACTCAATTGTGCGTTGCAGTGCTGCTGTCTATCATTGACCTTACCTCAGCCAGAGACAGGTCGTTCTCTCTGGCTATGCGTGATACGTCGTCGAATTCCGCCTTTGAACGCGACACACCGTAGCCGGATGAATCTTTTATCTTCACTGTGCCGTACGGTGTCTCAGCGTTTCGGGATGACCTGCTGAGCGTATACCTCCGGCAGATGCTTTCCCTCACGCCGATAGTTGAAGTGTGACGGAGGATCAGTTCTGCGAAGAACGAGCGCTGTTCCGGTCTGCAAATGCAGGTGAGCATTACTCCCGGACGGTTCTTCTTCATGTTTACCGGAACTGTGAAAACATCAAGTGCGCCCTTGCTGAGAATGATGTCGCAGGCGTAGGCGATGTCTTCGCCGGTCATATCGTCAATGTTGCACACCAGCTCTGCCACGTCGTCCGCATTGCCGGAGGTCTGACCGAGGAAAGCCCTTACGCAGTTCATGCGCGGGAATTCCTTAGTGCCGATGCCGTATCCGGTCTTTTCTGTACGCATCACCGGCATATCGCCGAAGCTGTCAGCGAAATATTTCAGCAGGGCTGCACCTGTGGGAGTGCAGAGCTCGCCTTCGATGCTTCCGCTGTAGACCGGCACATCTCTTAGTATATAAGAAGTCGCCGGAGCAGGAACGGGGAGAATGCCATGAGCGCAGTGGACATGTCCTTTTCCCACATGGACCGGAGATACGATGACGCTGTCCGGCGCTATCATATCCATGAGCAGGCAGACACCGACTACATCTGCCACTGCGTCCATAGTTCCGACTTCGTGGAAGTGTATCTCATCAATGCTCCTGCCGTGTACATGACTTTCAGCCTCAGCTATGAGTGTGTAGACAGCGGCAGCATCCTTTCTGACTTTTTCCGGAAGGTCCAGCTTTGAGATGAGCTGTCTGATATCCTCCATGGATGTATGGCGGTGATGATGTCCATGTTCGTGATTATGCTCATGTTCATGGTGATGCTCGTGGTGATGTTCATGTTCATGGTGATGCTCGTGTTCATGGTGGTGCTCATGTTCATGATGATGGACATCGCGGCTCTCTTCCTCTTCGCCGTTTATCTTCACGCTGACTTTCGTGCCGAGTATACCGCAGCTGCTTTTTGGCTCAGCTGAGACTTCGACGCCTTCAAGTCCGATAGAGTTCATTTTTCCGAGGAAAGCCTGCTTGTCCGGGAGCAGTTCAAGAAGCGCGGCTGTGAGCATATCGCCGGCAGCTCCCATGGCACATTCTATATACAGTGTTTTCATTTGTTATTACCGCCTTTGATATGATTTATCAGGCTCGCCTGATATGCAGCACCGAATCCGTTGTCGATATTCACCACACTTACTCCGCTGGCACAGGAATTGAGCATTGAGAGCAGTGCGGATATGCCGCCGAAGCTTGCGCCGTATCCCACACTGGTGGGGACGGCTATCACGGGACAGTCCGCAAGTCCGCCTATGACGCTGGCGAGGGCACCTTCCATTCCGGCGATAGCTATTATCACCGCTGCTGACATTATCTCGTCAGTGTGGGCAAGAAGCCTGTGTATCCCTGCAACGCCCACATCATAAAGTCTGCTGACTTCATTTCCGAGGAAAGCCGCAGTGACAGCAGCTTCCTCCGCTACAGGTATATCGCTGGTGCCGCCTGTGGCGATGACTATCCTGCCGATGCCGTCAGCTTCCGGGATGCCGCCGGCAATACCTATCCTTGCCTGCGGGAAGTACTCTATATCCGCCGAGCTCTTTACTTCTTCTGCCGCCTCCGCAGAGAGCCGTGTTATAAGTACGCGCTGCTGACCGTTATCCATAAGGGAGCGGATTATGCCGGATATCTGCTGCGGAGTTTTCCCTGCGCCGTAGATGACTTCTCCGACGCCCTGCCTTACAGAACGGTGTATGTCGGTATGAGCGTATCCGATGTCCTCAAAGGGCAGCGCACGGATACGAAGAGCTGCTTCGCATGCCGTGACACTACCGTCTGCGACCTGTCTGAGCAGCTCTGTCAGCTCTTTCTGTTCCATATCACTGTTTTTTTGTGAGAGTATTCTTCACAACTCCGCCCGGATCTTTTACAAGGACTATCACGAGCCATATGATAAGTCCGAGGGCAGCTGCGCTTGCTCCGAGAAAGGCGTCGTTGAGCATGTCAGTGCCGGAGGGAGTGAAGTACTCTGCACGGAGTTCGATGTATTCAGCCACGGCGTCCACCAGCCACATGAGAGAAGCTCCCCAGTAAATGAGAGCGAGCTTTCCGATGAAGAGACTGCGAGCCTTTTCGCTGGAGTACCAGATGATCGTGGTTATTATAGCGGCTGTAACTGTTATGAGTAATGTCATGCGGATGCTCCTTCCGATGCAGCCTTTGCTGCTGTGCGTTTGCGTATCATGCCGGATGCTGTTACTATACCTGCCCATGCGAGAGTGACGACGGCAGCCATAGCAGTGCCGGATGTTGCCATTTCGGTGAGCATCTCAGCAGTTGATTCCGGATCGGAAGCTGCTGTCAGGAAGGGGAAGAAGGGCTGTACTTCGCCGTGCCAGACGTGTTCGAACGCCAGAAGACCTGAGCCTCCCCAGAGCATATTGTTGAGCAGTCCGAGTTTCTCCGAGAGTTTCGGCTTGTCGGTCTGCTGTTCGGGAGACTTTGCCTCCTTCTTCCTGACTGCTTTTGCTGCGACGGTAGTGATGACCGCCTCTGCTGTGGGTACTAAAAAACATGCCATAGTGTTATTCCTCCTTATTCTTATTAATTATATCATTCATGCTGCCCATACGGTAGCCTTGTAAGTCGAGGCTAACATATGAAAAGCCGTATTCCTTGAATTTTTCCGCGATCTTCTCCCTCATACCAAGCAGCAGCCCGAATTCGGAAGGCAGCAGCTCGATTCGTGCGGATGTGCCCTGAATGCGGACTCTGCGCTGTGTGAAGCCGTTTTCGGAGAGCAGCTGCTCAGCCTTTTCGATCATGCCGAGCTTTCCGGGAGTTATCTCCTCGCCGTACGGGATCCGCGTTGCAAGGCAGGCGAAGGATGGCTTTTCCCATGTGGGAAGCCCGAGTTTGCGGGAGATTCCGCGTATCTCCTGCTTTGTAAGTCCTGCCTGACGCAGGGGGCTTACGATGCCCAGTTCGGCTATAGCCTTCATACCGGGACGGTAATCGCCGGTGTCGTCGAGATTTGAGCCTTCCGCAACATATGCGCAGCCGTTCTCTCCGGCTATCTCCATTATCCGCGAGAAGACCGCTTTCTTGCAGATGTAGCAGCGGTCAGGCGGATTCCGCCGGAAGTCTTCCATATCGGCTGCATGGGAGGTGAAAAGTATCTGCCGCACTCCCAGTGCTTCGCAGAAAGCTCTGGTCTCATCGGTCTCACGCCGGGGAAAGACGGCGGAATCGGCAGTTATGGCGATACAGTTTTCGCCCAGTGCCTCATGGGCTGCTTTCAGCAGGAGAGTGGAATCCACTCCGCCGGAGAAGGCGACTGCTGCACTTCCGAGGCTCTTCAGGTGTTCTTTCAGCAAGTTGTACTTTGTTTCCGTATCATCCATGTGCAGTCCGCACCTCCTTGTTTATTTATAATATTACTATTATTATATCAGATAAGCATGGTTAAATCAAGACCGCAAAAAATCGCTTGACATTTGTTCACAAATTATTTACAATTGAAATCGCACATTGCATATGTCTGTAACGTCAATCATTATGAAGGGAGGTTAAAATGTGTCAGTTGATTTAAATGAACAGTATGACAAGATATTCCGGTTCTGCTATTTCAAAGTGCATGACCGTGAGCTTGCGGAAGACCTGACGCAGGAGACCTTCCTTCGGTTCCTGGAACGGCCGCAGTATCACGGGATAAACAAGGATATGCAGTATCTGTACACTATTGCCGGCAACTTGTGTGTGGATTCATTCCGGAAAAAGAGTACTGCTGAACTGACAGATAACATCCCCGATGATTCAGAATATGAGGACGATATCCTTACAAGCGTAGCCCTGGGAAACGCTATAAGGAAATTATCTTCCGAAGACAGGGAAATACTCATGCTGCGATATGTCAATGAGGTGCCTGTAGGCGTAATATGCGGATTGTTCGGCATGTCACGTTTCGCAATGAGCCGAAGGCTGAAAAAGATCATTGGTTTTCTCAGAAACGATTTTAACGGAAAGGAGGTATGATGTATGAATAAAAAGTTCAGGAACGAGATCAGGGATTCCTTCAATTTTCCTGATCCTGAAAAAAAGGATATATTCTTAAACAGCATAGATCATACCGCTTATCCGGAAGAGGATGATCGCAGGAAGGGTATACCGATACCGTTCAGGATAGCTGCCGCAGTCACAGCTTGCGCTGTTGCAGCAAGTCTCTGGATAGGTTTAAATGCTGGATCGGGAACAAGCTACCGCGATTATGATCCGGATAATGTGACAGTTATCACCGGTACCACTGAAAATGATCCTTCGTCAGTGACAACACCGGCAGTGACTACTGATGTCTCCATAGTTACAGATGAGCCGGGAACGGCTTCAGTGACTTCTGTTTCTGTGGGCACTGATATAGTTACAACTGCTGTTACATCTGCATATTATCCGGCTGAAACAACTGCGGAGCATACGGGTACAGGTTATTTTTCAGGTACATCAGGAAATTCAGCACCTGCCGTTACAACAAACTGTACATCAAGTGCCGCTGCTTCGGGCACCACTCCGGCGAACCGCACATCTTCTGCGGTCACCACAAGCCCTGCAACAGTCACAGCACCCGTAAATACTACTACTGCGGTGCAGACCGGCACGCCTCCCGTTACTACTACGAATAATGACGAAAATTTAGACGATGACGAAAGGAGTATCGTTATGAAAAAAGTTACTGCATATGCACTCGCATTATCAATGCTGCCGTTGGCTGTACCAACAGGCGCTTCCGCTGATTTCCAGCCGCCGGCGGTTACTGACGAACAGCTCGCTGTCTACTCAGCTATAGATAACGGCGAAAGATTCACAGATTTCAATGAGGACGGAAAGTTCGATGCCGTAGACGTTTACAGGCTCTATGACGGAGTTCACCATTTTGGTCTCCATACTTCAGAAGAACTCATTTTCATAAGAGAGCACGGCGATATCAACGGCGACGGTTCTGTCAATTATGTGGACGGAGACGATCTCGTAAGCTATTATGTGTATAAATACGGCGTTACACCCGATACGCTCAACCCCGAAAACTACATTGACTTTGAGGGAATTGCGGACGCAGGTTCATATATGTTCGTATACGCACTTATGGACGAAGCTGAGAAGTACAATACTATCACAAATTATGTGGGCGAGGCTATCGAAGCAGGAAAGCTTGATATGGACTTCGATGCCAACGGTACAAATGACATGTACGACGCTTACATCTACTCGATTTACCACCACTCTATGAACGGTCTCCGTATAGCTTACGCCATTGACGCTGTCGAAGAAAACTCAATTATCGGAATAGAGATGTGGAACAGGTGTGCGGCTTACGAACAGGCTCTTGATGCTCTCCACCTCAAGACTTTCCAGAGCTCAGATCAGCTCATCAGATACATGCTCATCAAGAACGGTATTAACAGTGAGCTGCTCACAGTAAATACCTACAGAGATATCCTGCGTGATCTTCCCAATGCTGACCTTACTCTCGATACAGACAGGTATTTCTCTATCGGCGGAATAGATGTTCCGGCTTCACAGGTGCCGCTTTACAAGATCTGCGAGATCAGCGCTGACAGCTTTGCATTCAACGTAAAGAGATTCGCAGGCGAGGCTAACATGGTAGACCTTTCTGCCAGAAGTGAGAAATACGACATAGAATTCGAAGATGATGTATTCGAACAGCAGTACGCAGCTTACTGCACAGCTGTTGAGAACGGCACAGCAGTGCTCCCGGATTTCAACTCCGACGGATACCTCAACGGTACAGATGCATACCTGCTCGAAGAATACTACAAAGACCTCATTCAGATGAGATCGCCTGAGGAAAGCAATCTTCCTGCCGATGTAAGAATTATGTTCGACTTTGGTTTCGATATCAACGGCAACGGCATCAGCGGCGATATCTACGATGCTGAGATAGCTGACACCTTCCTGATGAAGCACGACGCTGCAAAGACTGAAGAACTCGTTGCGAACTACAAGGAAATGCAGGCTGCTGCTGAACTCAAAAAGGATATAGAGTTCCTCTGCACTCTTGATATAGAGCGCTCAGGCGACGCTAACGAAGACGGTCAGGTGAATATGGCTGACGCTGTACTCATCCTCCAGGTATGCGCTAATCCTGATAATTACCAGTTCTCTGACTGGGGCGTATTCAACGCAGACGTTGCAGGCACAGGCGACGGCGTTACTCCTTTAGATGCTCAGGAGATACAGAACAGAGCACTCGGCATTGCATGAGAAAGAACAACTGGATTGCAAATAAAAGTGATATAGAATTATAAAAATGCGGGCGGAAACTTTCCTGAGGAAAAATTTCCGCCCGCTGATCTTATTTACATTGTCATTTCTTATTGAGGAATTCCTCATAGCGGTCGCAGATCTCATTGGTATCGCCGAAGGCTATCTGTTTGCCCTTATCCAGCCAGAGGACTTTGGTAGCCATACGTCTTATCTGGGCAAGGGAATGGGAAACGAGGATAGTGGTCGCGCCGCCTTTGATTATCTCCAGCATTTTTGCCTCGCTCTTTTTGCGGAATGCGCCGTCTCCGACGGAAAGCACTTCATCGAGGATGAGTATTTCCGGATTAACGAGGCAGGCGATAGAGAAAGCCAGACGGGATTTCATACCGGAGGAAAGGTGTGAGAACTTGCGGTCTTCGAATTCTTCAAGCTCGGCAAATTCGATGATGCTCTTGTAGGTGCTGTTCATGAAGTCGCGTGTATAGCCGAGCATTGCACCGCGGAGGAAGGTGTTCTCCTTTACTGTGAGGTCGCCGTCGAAACCGGTTCCGAGTTCGAGGAGCGAAGCCACATTTCCGCGCACAGCCATTGTGCCCTGAGTAGGACGCATGATGCCGGAAATGACTTTCAGAAGAGTGGACTTGCCGGCGCCGTTAGCCCCGATAACACCGAGAAGTTCGCCCTCTTCCACTGAGAAGGTCACATCGTCAACGGCGATGAATTCCTTTTTTGTATAGGTGCGCTTTATCTTCTGGATTATGACGTCCTTCAGTCCAAGATTGGAGAAGTCGCCTACGATGTATGAAACGGATACATTATTGAGTTCTATCTTCTTCATGTTCCCGCCTCCTTACATGTAGTAGAGGAATTTGTAGTTGTACTTCTTGTAGATGAGGGCACCGATAGTCAGTGCAGCCAGAGCGTAACCGAAACACAGCAGATGAGTTTTCCAGCCTGGGATGTATCCGTCCAGCACTATACTTCGTATATACGTTATATAGCAGTAGAGCGGATTTGCATAGAAGAGCTGCTGGACTCTCGGAGAGTAGGTGTCGGTGTAATAGAAGATAGCCGACAGGTACATCAGCATGAGAGTGAAGATATCATATAGATACTGGATGTCCTTGAATATTACGAACAGGGCTGAGAGAATGAAGCCGCAGCCTATGTTGAACACGATGAGACAGAGTACCGGGTACAGCAGCGCAAAGAACCTGAACGAGAACGCCACGCCGTCCACGGCGGCGAATACAAGGAATATTACCAGCGTTATGCCGAAGTTTATCAGCGATGCCACGTTCTTGGAAAGCAGGAACATGTATTTCGGCAGGTTTATCTTGGTGATTATTCCGGCGTTGGACATCAGCGAACTCATGCCGCCGTATGTGGAATCCTTGAAGAAGGAGTAGGTCAGGTTGCCGGCGAAGAGGTAGATAGTGTAGTGGGGCTTGTCTCTGCCGAAGAAGTGTGTGAATACGATGCTCATTACAAGGAGCTGCATGAGCGGCGATATAAGACTCCATACCATACCGAGGATCGTCCTCTTGTACTTTTTCTTGAAGTCGCGCTTGACCAGTTCTTCAAAGAGGAACTGATGCTTTTTCAGCTTTAAAAACTGATTCTTGATCGCTTCTACCATTTGTTTTCCTTTCTCTGATGTTTTTTGCAGAACAGTGGATCAGTCCGCGAATTCTATGGGGATGATCTTCTCTGTGAATCCCGGTCTGCCGTTCTTGTATCGTGCATTGATGCGCAGATAGAGCTTGGTATCCGGCATTTCCGGAAGAAGGTAGGTTATATATGTGTAATTGAGCCTTGGCGCGATAGATACGCTTCTTGCATAGTATACCTGCCTTGCCTCGTCAACGATGCTGAACTCCACGAATACCGAGAGGATATTTGCGGCACAGAGTTCTGAACGGGATATACCGATCTTCATCCTGTTGAGGAGAGAACGGCTTATGCGCCAGTATGCCGGTATGCCGAGATCCGGATCGTCGGAGGCATTTGTGAACCGCACAGCTACGTCAGGCAGTTCATGGAACCTGTTCTCGTGTTCGGCATCGAAGGAAGCTGCGAAATCCTGAGCCTTTATATGATCCGTCTTGTACTTTTTGGCAAGAAGTATCTTGCTGCCGTTTTCGGAAATGACGGTGTCGCGGTCATAGAAACGTTCGGAGAATTCCGAGAAGGGATGCTTTCTGCCGTAGTTATCGCTGTAGAAATTCTCGAAGATGTATTCCGGCTGATAAACGCCCTTGTTGTCACCGCCGATGTTGGGCCATGAGAGAGTGACATAGGGGCAGGGCTGATACTGGTCACGGTGCTCAACGGCGATGTAGTTGAAATAGGTGCTCCATTCGTCGTAGCCCTTGCGGGTTATTTCCGGGTACTTGCTTATGAGTTCCCTGTACCAGACCTTGTTTATGAGCTGAGGCTGGTGGGATGAATACTGGAACGTGGGATAGCCGTGGTTCTTCAGGAACCTGAGCGTTCTGAAATGGCAGTAGTCATATGAGAACAGCTTGGGGATGAAGTAATGCCATTTGCTTATATCCGAGAAGTAGTATCCGCGGTATTTGCCGTCCTTGTAGAACACCTCTTCCGTTATGGGACGCAGAGGACGGTAATCGTCATCGCACATGATGAACTCATCGTCTATGACGTCCAGCTGCATAGCGAGACAGCGCAGGAAGAAATTTCGTGTGGAGTGGTCGGGCGGAAGAGTATTTCCGGCGAGAAGCTCGTCGTCAGTGACGGTGGTCAGCTTCAGTCTGCCGTCGTAGTTCTTCTGCATATACTCCGCCATGCTGTCGGGACAGCACACTACCAGTTCCTTGATGAACGGCATGAATTCCTCGATATACGGCAGAGTTGCCAGTATGGGAGCAGGTCTTGCCGAGAGGAATACTATCTGCTTGACCGGCTTGTGTTCGAATCTGTTCTTATTGTCGGTGCCGAGCATCAGCTTTTCCATTTTAGCCGCTGTTACGCTCCACTTGGGAGGCTGATATTCCTCGGCGAGTTCTCTGCGCTTTTCCAGATAGAGCTTATCGGATTCGGCGTAGCGCTTGACTATGGAGATGAGCTGGTCTGAATTATCCGGGTGGAAATAGTCGCAGAACCTTCCGCCCACTTCGCGCATTACCGGGATGTCCGAGCAGGCTATGGGGACTCCGTTTATGAGAGCCTCAATGGTCGGCAGACCGTAGCCCTCAATATATGAAGGGAATACGACCATGAATGCGTTCTGGTAGAGATAGTTCAGAGTGGCGTCATTGCAGTTCGTGAGGCAGTAAAGTCCCTTGTTGTAGTTCCTGTTGGACTTTATGCGCCTGAGGAAGCCCTCCATTTCCCAGCCGATATGGCCGACGATAACGACGTCTATGCCCATGTCGGCGAGAGCCTTTTCATAGGCTTCCACCAGTACTTTCTGGTTCTTTCTCGGCTCTACAGTTCCCACTGTGAGCAGGAAACGCCTTCCTTCTATCATGCGCTCAACTTCGGAGTCGATGGCTTCTTCGGCGTTGTTCTGGCTCTTGTCCGTTGAGAAGTCTGCGCCCAGACCGATCTTGTGTATGGGCTTTTCCGGGAGGTCAAGCTCGCGGAAGAGCTGCTGCACGTCTTCCTTTACTGCATCGGTGGTGACGATGATATCGTCGGCGTAGGTCATGTGCGCTGTCAGGAATTCCATGAAGCGCATGAGCGTCTGCCCCACCATGTACTGAGGATAGCGTATGGGGATTATATCATGGAGCAGGGGGATGACTCTGATCTGACGGTTCTTCAGTCTCGGCAGCAGCCAGCTCCTGTTGGGGAGAGTGTGCCATGAACTGTTCACGTCGAAGAAGACCGAGCCTGCCTCCATTTCGTCCACGGGGATATAGGTATCGGTATAGCACTGCTTCTTGTCCGGCAGCATGCCGCTGGAAGCCAGCTGGAACCTGTCATTGTCTATAAGGCGGTAGGCGTGATGCTTGGGGGCGTAGGAAATGAGCCTTACGTCCACGCCGTCGCATATCATTTTCACCGCGATCTCACTGACTACTCTGGAAATGCCGGTATAGCGCTTCAGTTCCGGGATGTTGGTGATGTCTATATAGATAGCCTTCATACGGGCTGAACACCGCCTTCCGTATTGTACTGCGGTGAAGAGAAGGGATCAAAGCGCACTCTTGTGCCTTTTTTCACGCGGTCGGCAGAGTCCGCACAGGAGGAAACGAGTGCTTTTATGAAGTCACTGCGGTTCAGCCTGCCGGCTTCACTTTCCCAGCGGGCACAGCTCTCCTTGTCCGGGAGAGAATTGAAGAAAGCGATATACACCGTTTCTATCATGCTGCGGACGGACATATCCTTGTTGAGCAGGGCAGTGACGTCGGTCTCCTCAGCGGCTCTGTCGGCACAGGCGAGAAGAGCTTCGCGGGTGAATTCCATGCTCTTTCCGGCTTTGTGCATATTCTCGTCAACGATCTTGTACAGATCGCGGTATTTCTTGTCCGGATCGTCCGGCGAAAGGGGAGGGTACTTGTCCATGAAACGCCTGATGTAGTCCTGGAGCTGAGCTTTGATCTTCTCATAGCGGAAGTCCTCAAGACGGCTGCGCTGTGCGTTTATGACAGCTGTGCGCATGGACTGGTTGGTAACTATCTCGTTTATTACCTTGGATATGAATACCGGATCCTTGTCGTCAACTACGATGCCGCTGCCGCCCATAGTCTCGGGAACGGCACAGGCGTCGTATGCGATTATGGGCACATCGAAGGTCATTGCCTCAAGGAGAGGCACGCAGAAGCCTTCGTGTTCGCTCATGCAGAGGAACACATGGGCTGTCTTGTATATGGCAAGTATCTCGGCAAAGGAGATGTGTCCCGGGAAGACTACGTCCTTCACGCCGAGGTCGTTGATGTAGTCGAGGATATCATTGTAGTAGGAACCGTTGAGATTCGGGCTTCCTGCGAGTATGAGGCGTGACTTGGGGTTCACTCTTGACTTGTAGTAAGCAAAAGCCCTGATAATGTCCTCATGCTTCTTGTTGGGAGCGATGCGTCCAACGAATACGATATTCGTATAGCCGTCCGAGAGACGTGATACCATTTTGTGGTCGGGAGTCTGCTTGTAGTCGTCAAAGGGGAATATTATGGGGATGACTTCTATCTCGCCTTCCTTATAGCCCATGCGGACCATGTCTCTCTTGTTGAACTCGGAGACGGCGATATATGAAGTGAACTTGCCCACCATGGGACCGGACATGTCACTGAGTCCGCGGCGGCAGTCCTCGGAAGCTGTGGTATCGTCTATGTTGAAGAATTCGAAGGGAGTGATATTATGATAGCGCATTATCTTGCGGCAGTTGAGCTCTGTGACCATGGTGTTGAGCGGAGAGCCGTTCGCCATGTGGTAGATGATTATATCGTCCTCGCTGAGTCTGGGCATGGATTCGAGGGTGTACACGCCCTTTTCGGTCACTTTCGGAGAAACTGAGCGGGCATAGACTGCGGTCTTGATGCCCATGTCCTCAATGACATGCTTTATAGCCACGATGTCATTTCCGATAGCGTCACCGAAGCCGAGAGTCTCTACTATCTGGTATATCTTCATTTGCTGCTGCCTCCGTTCTCAAGAGATCCGATCTTTTCGCTGAGCTGATCTATCTTTGCGCTGAGTTCGTTTATCATCTCGCGCTGGGCGATGACCTGGAGCTCCAGTTCCTTTTCACGCATGGAGCTGATGTCCTTTACGCCGACTTCTCTGTTCACATAGCTTTTCATATGGCCGAAAAGTCTTGTGATGCTGAGGTTTATCTCGTTCTGTTCCGCAATGATAGGCAGGAACAGGAATTTGACCAGTTTGCGTATAACTTTCTTGATAGGCAGAACTATTACGGATATACCTTTGCGGTACGAGGTGAGTTCATTGTAGTACGATACCTGATTATGGTTGAAAAGAGCAGCTGCATCGCCGAGGAATGCTTTGGAGTTGAAATTGGTATCGTTGGCGGAATACTTCTCTGCCCAGAAGTCGCCGAAAGAGATCAGATCACAGCTCTCGCCGGAGCTTTTTACTTCTTCCTTCGCAGAATCGAGGAATTTCTGTATCTCAGGACTGTTATTGTTCATAATATCCTCCAAGTCTTTCTTTTGATATCTGTTATATGACACATTTAATTTATTATAACACATTGTAATAATATTGTCAACTGTTGAAAATGCGGAGCATGCGCAGAAACGGGCGCAGCAGCTCTTTCCGGGTGCCTGCCGGGGGACATATGACACTCTTCTGTTGAGCATTTTGGCAAATTGGGTGTGCAGCACCGGAGGAATATTTGTCTAAATACTGAAAAATGTGCAAAAATCGTGAAATGAGTTGACGATTCAGCTGCAACGTGATATAATGTTAAATGCGGCAAAATCGCCGCTTGTTCAATAAATAACGATATATTACTGTTATGGAGGCAAACATGGCAAAAAATGATTCTCGTAATCTCAATGTTACGATCAGGAGCCAGGATGATCGCAGCAGCGATGTAGTTCTTTCTATGTCGACCATTTTTCATATGCTTGGCAAGTATTTCCTTCCATGGATAATCATATCCGTTATGGCGGCAGTGCTCCTGCTCGGTGTAAGTACTGTAAGCACACTGCACAGAAAACCGCCGCTGACCGCACTTGTAAGTTTTACATACAACGGTATCGAAAAGGGACTTGATCCTGCCGGAAGGACCTTCGATGTAAATACGCTCAAGAATACCACGGTCCTTGAGAGCACTCTCACTGAGCTGGGCAAGGATCTGGATTCCATTGAGGATATCAGAGAAAACATCACTATCGAAGGCATCATCCCTTCTGACGCTATCGACAAGCTCACCACCTACAAGAGCGTTATGGATACTGCCGTGAACGGAAGCCTCAGTGCTGCACAGGCTGTACTGGATGTTTCATGGTATCCCACACAGTTCAAGGTACGCTTCGACTACGCCGGTGCAGGCTTCGGCAAGAATGACGGTGTCCAGATACTTAATACAATGCTGGACAACTACCGCGATTACTTCTATACACAGTACGGCTACAATGCAAATCTCGGTGTTGCTGTTTCCGCTGTAAATTACAGCGACTACGACTACACAGAAGCTGTGGATCTCTTCAAGACCAGTCTCACGACTCTTGAAAAGTATGTCAAGGAACTGGCTGACCACGAGACAGTGCGTTACCGTTCAGTTGCGACAGGACGCACATTCAACGATCTCTATCAGGCTGTAAAGGCTGTTGAGACCATTGACCTCGACGTTCTTTCTTCCAAGATATTCGTAAACAACCTCACAAAGGACAAGCAGGAATCCATAAACTACTACACCTACAGAATGGAAGATCTGGAGCGTGAGCAGAAGAGCCTCACTGAAGTGCTCGATTCTATAGAAGCTTCTATCAAGTCATACCAGAAGGACACTATCGTTGTTATGCAGGGCACAGACGGAAACTCCGCTACGCTCTCACAGTCCTCCGAAGAGTATGACAAGCTCCTTGAGCGCAAGCTGAATGTGGCTACAGATCTGGCTGAGGCAAAGCGCAGCTACGCTTACTACGAGGCAAGAAAGAAGGCTCTCGAATCCAGCAAGAACGTTACAGATGAGCAGAAGGAAAGCCTTGAAAAGGAATTCGAGGCACTCAATACCAAGCTCACTGATCTGGTAGATGTTATCAACGCTACTGCTGAGGAGTACTACGAGACTGTTGAGTATGCAAATGCTTACAACGTTCTCGTGCCTGCTGTAAATTCCGCATCCAATACTATTTCCGATATCGTAAAGCATGCGTTCTTCATGATACTTGTGGTCGAGGCACTCATCTTCGTTATCTACATTGCAGTATCCTTCATCAAGGCTATAAAGTGCGATTACAAGAAGCCTGCACTCGTTACAGGCGATCCTGACGACGATGATGATGACGATGAAGACGAAGAACTCCCTGAGGTGATCGAAGAGATCGCATCAGAGGAGGAAAAGAACAGCAGCAAGCCTGCCGGAAATGCTGACAGCAAAAAGAATAAGAACCGCAGAAAATAATAAAAGCTATTACGCCGCTTCAGTCCGCTGAGGCGGCTTTCTTTTTGGCGCCGGAAAGCTTTGTGAATAGGATGAAAAATGTGTGAAATGGATTGCATAAGACGGGGAACTGTGTTATAATAATAAGGAAATTTGCCGCTCTGATGCGGCTGTATGAGAATAGAGAGGAATATAGAAATGTACGGATCAAGAAGAGCGGCAGCGTTTATAGCCGGTCTGCTCATGAGCGTGTCGCTGACGGTGATGCCGGTGGGCAGTGCGTGGGCTGATGAAGAGGCTGCCGATATAACAATAACAACAGATGCCGGATCAAATGAAGAGACGACTGAACCGGAGTATGATGTAGTGGAGGACGGATTCTGCTACAGCCTCACAGCTGACGGAAAGCTGTGCCTCGAAAACTGCACTTCAGAGGAAAAAGAGATAGCCGTTCCTGCATCTGTAAACGGCGTGGAAGTTACAGAACTGGGAAAAACAGCTTTCGGACATGCGGATGATTCGCCGGTGTATGAAAAGATAGAACTGCCGGCAACTATCAGTTACATATCCTCGGATATGCCGTTCATGTTCTGTCAGGAACTGAAAGAGATAACAGTTGCCGCCGACAACAAGGACTACTGTGCAAAGGACGGCGTGCTGTTCTCAAAGGACATGACCAGACTCATCTGCTATCCCCAGAGCAAGCAGGGAAACAGCTATGCTGTACCGGAGGGAGTTACTGCTCTCGGAGAAGCTTCTATGTATGCAACTCAGCTCTCTGAGATAACATTCCCCTCAACACTGAAGGAGACCTGTTATTATTCACTGGGCGGAAATTCCAAACTCACTTCCCTTGACCTGAGCGGCACTGCTCTTGTGACTTTAGGCGTTTACAGCATGACGGGATGCGAAGCTCTTGAAGAAGTGAACCTGCCGGATTCGCTCTATGAGATAGAGGGCGGAGCATTTGCCGGATGCAGCTCCCTGAAGGAGATCGAACTTCCGGAGCACATTGCATACATCGGTCAGATGGCTTTCGTAAACACCATGCTGAGCAAGATAGTGATCCCGGATTCCGTTCAGGAGATCGCCTATGCCGCTTTTGGATACAAATACGGAGAGGAAGGCACGGTTGCAGATTCCAACTTCCTTATAATCGGTTCTTATACAGGCGCTGCCTATACTTACGCCACGGATGTGGATGTGGATAACAACTACTACAACAATTTCCGTTTCCAGACCAGAGAACAGTATGAGGAGGAGCAGAAGCTCCTTGCGCTGGATACAGTGGTTTCCGGTGAGTATACATATGCGCTCGTAGACGGCGAAGCAGTCATCCAGAGCTGTTCATCGGGAGATACTGTGCTGAACGTCCCATCTGAGATCGACGGCTACCCTGTTACCATGATATATCCTACAGCCTTCACTCCGTGTACATCAGTAGAGATCATACTTCCGGAAGGCGTGAAGCTTGTGCGTGAAATGGCGTTCTACAAGTGCGAATACCTCAAGAAAGTCACCATGCCCCAGAGCCTTGAAACTCTCGGCAACAACTGCTTTGACGGCTGTGAGAGCCTTGAATATGCCGACCTCGGCGGCGCTGAGAGCATCGGAACATGCGTGTTCCTCGGATGCTCGTCACTGCGTGAGATAACTATTTCCGGAAACTGCAAGACTTTCGGCGATGACAGCGAAGATCCCTTCGGTTATACCGATGCCCTTGAAGCTATCAATGTCACTGACGGCGACGGCGCATATGCTTCATCTGACGGCATACTCTACAACAATGACAAGACCAGACTGATCCGCTATCCCATGGGCAGGACAGACACGACTTTCGTTGTACCTGACAGCGTAAAGAACATTGAGCGCTGTGCCTTCCTTTCATGCACTCACCTTGAAGATGTGGTGCTGCCCAAGAAGCTTGAGATACTTGGTGCTTATGCCTTCTACGGATGCAGCAGCCTCACTTCTCTCAGAGCCTACGGCAATCTGAAGAATATCGGCGAAATGGCGTTCGGCTATTCTTACGGAGGCACCGACGGTACAGAAGATGCAAGACTGCCTGATTTCAAACTCTATGCACCCAAGAATTCCGATGCCTATAAATTTGCGAAGAACAACAATTTTGAAGTTGTCACCGGCACTGTCCGCATTGGCAGCAAGAATATCAGGATAGGCATGCTGGCAGGTGCAGCCGGTCTGCTGCTCACTGTGATACTCGGCATCATCGGTGTCTTTGCCGGAAAGAAGGTAAAGGCAAAGAAGGCTGAAAAGAAGGCTGACGAGATCCGCAAAAAGGCAGCAGAGAAGATAAAGGCGAAGAAAGAAGCTGAAGCTGAGGAGGAAGAAAAGGAATGATAGGAAAGCGCTTTTTTGCGGCAGCTCTGGCTGCTGTGCCGGTCATAACATCAGTTCCGGCGATATATTCTTACGCGATAGACGAGCTTGAAGGTCCGGATGACGAACTCACCGACGGTTCCTTCGTATATGAGAAGATCGGGAACGGCTACACCATAGTGAGGTGTTCCGCAGAGATGGTGTCGGATATACCGTCCTCAGCAAACGGTATTCCGATCACTGCCATAGGCGACGAAGCCTTCATGAACAAGACCTTGATAACAGAGCTGAACATTCCGGACAGCATAAAGACTATCGGCGAGAACGCATTTTTCGGCTGTACCGGTCTGACGACGGTAAAACTCCCGAAAAGGCTGGAATCTCTCGGACCTGCGGCGTTCTGCGGATGTTCCGCGCTGGAGAGCATCGAGATACCGGAAACTCTCACAGAGCTGAAAGAGAATACTTTCAGACAGTGCGAGAGGATGACAGACGTTACCATCCCGGATACGATAACGTCCTTCGGCGATTACTGTTTCTATGACTGTGCATCCCTTACTTCCATAGACCTCCCGGCATCTCTCACGAGCATAGGTGAAATGGGAATGGCTATGTGGTTCTCCATGGAGGACATAAATGCGGATGACTGTCCGGCATTCACAGTCGAGGACGGCATCCTTATGGACAAGAACAAGACCACTGTTTACCGCGGTGCAACGAATATCAAGGGGGACCTGTACATCCCCGAGACAGTTACTTCCATAGAGCCGGGAGCATTCTTCCCGTGTCCGGAGATCGAAAATCTCTTTATCCCGGCATCCGTTACGAGGATAAAGCATCACGCCTTCGCATGGTGCAGCGGACTCAAAAGCATTGATTTTTCCGAGGGACTTGTCTCGGTAGACGAGCAGGCGTTCTATTACACCGCTATATCGTCACTTTCCCTTCCCACGACTCTGAAAAATATCGAGAAGGAGGCGTTCGCTTACAACCCCTCACTCACGAAAGTCATACTTCCGGATGAACTCGAAAGCGTCGGCGACAGCGCGTTTGCGATCTGCGAGGAACTGGAGAGAGTAAGCGTCCCGAAAAGCGTCAAGACCATAGGTGATTATGCCTTCGGATATACTGTAAATAACGGTGAATCTGCAAAGGTGGACGGATTCAGCATGAGTGTCGTTGCGGGTTCAGCCGCCGAGAAGTACGCCAAGGACAACGACATCGACTATGAAGTGTCAGGAAAGAATCTGAAAACACTGGCGTTCGTCGTGGTATGCGTTGGACTGCTGCTGGCAATGGCAGTATTCGCTGTAGTGCTCATGTCAAGGAGCAGGAAGAAAGCTCCGAGATCGGTGAAGAAGGAACGCCGTGAGGCAGCTGAAAAGGCGGCAGAAGAGTCCTACGAGACCATACTCGGCGACGATGTCTCCGATGACAAGCCGGAAGAAAAGCCGGCTGAAGAGCCTGCCGCAAAAATTGAAAAAACGGCAGAAGAGAAAAAGTCCGGGACTGCTGAGAAGTCAGCAGAAAAAAAGTCCGACAGCAATAATAAGTCGGGCGGTAACAAGAAGTCCGGCGGAAACAAAAAGAAGAAGTAAAATATAAAGCCCTTGTTTACATTGCGTAAACAAGGGCTTTGCTGTCACATATCGTTCCTGTTTTCAAGGGCTCTGTAGAGCGTTACCTCGTCGGCATATTCAAGTATGCCGCCCACCGGCAGTCCGAACGCCAGACGGGTGACTTTTATGCCCAGTGGTTTCAGGAGACCGGCAACGTACATCGCAGTCGCGTCGCCTTCAACAGTGGGATTCGTAGCCATTATGACTTCATCAGCACCGGTCTCGGATATCCTTGCAAGCAGCTCCTTTACGCGGAGCTTGTCCGGAGTTATGCCGTCCATAGGCGAGAGAAGTCCGTGAAGGACGTGGTAAACGCCGTTATACTCGCGGGTACGCTCGAACGCCGAAACATCCTTCGGACTTTCGACCACGCATATCACGCGGTTGTCGCGGCTGTCATCGCTGCATATGGGACAGATCTCGCGTTCTGTGAGATTCTGGCAGTACTTGCAGCAGTGTACGTTCTTCTTGGCGTCAATAAGAGCCTGTGCGAAGCTCTCAACGGCTTCGTCGTCCATTGACATGACATGGTAAGCCAGCCTCTGGGCTGATTTCATGCCTATGCCGGGCAGGGATGCGAACTTTTCCGCCAGTATCACCAGCGGGAGCGCGTTATGGTCTGCCATTTATCAGAACAGGCCGGGGAGAGATACTCCTCCGGTGATCTTGCTCATCTCAGCCTCAGTTGTGGACTCAACATTGTTGATAGCCTCGTTTACAGCGCTGATGATGAGGTCCTGGAGCATATCTATATCCTCAGGATCTACTACCTCGGGCTTGAGAGTGAGGGACTTGATAGTCTTCTTGCCGGAGATAACTACCTCAACAGCACCGCCGCCTGCGGTCGCAGAAAACTCTCTCTCCTCTATATCTTCCTGGAGCTCAGTGATCTGATCCTGCATTCTCTGAGCCTGCTTTATCATCTGGTTCATGTTCTGAGCGCCGCCGCCCATGTTCTTGGGGATTCTTGCTTTCATTTCAAATTCTCCTTTGATAATATGTTTGGTTATTATACTAAAACTCAGGCTCTGTAATGCCTCAGTTTATCGGCGTATTGTCGATCTCTGTCTCTACTTTGCTGTCCATTGCTTTTTTCAGCATCTCTTCAGCCATGCTCTTCTTTTCGGCGTTGGTGGTGAGACACCTTGCGCGGATGGCGTACCGCTTTCCGGCGACTCTGGCGATAGCCTCGCCCAGTGAAGCTGCATTGCTCTTGTTGTCGTGGAAGAGCTTGGTGAATATGGCATGCTTTGCGGTTATGAACATCACGTTTCCGGCAGTTGCGGCATATGAGCCTTCAAGACTGCCTGCCACCGACGGGTTCACCTTTTCAAATTCCGTCAGCACCTCGTCCCAGCGTTCGAAGGGGACGAAGTCCTGCTGCTTGACCTTGCTGAGGTCCACATCCGGGACAGGTTCTGCGTCCGGAACAGGACTGCTGACCTCTATGGGAGCTTCCTGCGGCTGAACGTTCTGCCTCTGGAGGGGGGCTGAGTTCAGCTTATCCTCCAACTGTTTTATTTTATCATATATTTCAGAATTGTCAATAGCTGCGGGAGCATTATTTACATTTCCGCAGAGTTTTATCAGCGACATTTCGAATTCCACGCGCCTGTTCATGACCTTTGCCATGCGTTCGCGGCATTCCTGGAGCATGCTGAGACGTGACATTACTGTGCCGGTCTCTGTGCGCTGAGCCAGCGAACGGAGACGTTCCAGCTCGTCGGGCATACATATTATGAGCTGCCCGGCTGTGTCGGGGGAGACTTTCAGCAGCATCACGTTCCTCATCTGCATTATCAGTTCCTCGCAGAGACGGGTGATGTCCTTGGACATGTCGTAGAGCGTACCTGTTATGGAAAGTGCTTTTGCCGTGTCTGAATCGGTTATGGCGTCCAGCATATCGTAAAGGTAATCCCTGCCGGCGATGCCTGCCGCATTGGATACCGTTTCCGCGTTTATCTGTTCTGCACATACCGAACACTGATCCAGCAGCGAAACAGCGTCACGCATACCGCCGTCGGCGAGACGTGCGATCATTGCGGCACCGTCATCGGTGAGGTCGAGTTCCTCCTGTGAGGCGATGTATTTCAGCCTTGCAGCGATGTCCTCCGCCTTTATCCTGCGGAAATCGTACCGCTGGCAGCGTGAGGCGATAGTTGCCGGGACTTTGTGTATCTCGGTGGTGGCGAGAATGAATTTTACATACGGAGGCGGCTCTTCCATTATTTTCAGCAGCGCATTGAATGCACTGGGGGAGAGCATGTGCACTTCGTCGATGATGTATATCTTGTAGGCTCCGCGTTCGGGAGTATAGACTGCTGCATCGCGGAGGTCGCGGATATCGTCAACGCCGTTGTTGGAGGCTGCGTCTATCTCAACGATATCGGTGAGAGCGCCGCTGTCGGCGTCACGGCAGATATCACATTCGAGACAGGGGTTGCCGTCCTTCATATTACGGCAGTTCACGGCTTTTGCAAGTATTCGTGCGCAGGTAGTCTTTCCTGTGCCGCGCGAACCTGTGAAAAGGTAGGCATGAGCGGTCTTACCGCGGATTATCTGGTGTTTGAGAGTATCTGTGGTCTGCTGCTGGGAGATAACGTCGTCAAAAGTCATGGGACGCCATTTGCGGTAAAGTGCCTTGTACACGGAAAGCCTCCTTTC
Source organism: Ruminococcus flavefaciens (assembly GCA_002373775.1). Lineage (GTDB taxonomy): Bacteria > Bacillota > Clostridia > Oscillospirales > Ruminococcaceae > Ruminococcus > Ruminococcus flavefaciens_M. The sequence goes on from DFJW01000050.1 coordinate 22,209, forward strand.
GTATCATTGATCCGGCTGCCGGTCAGCCTGTGTGAGTCTCAAGGAGGACAGCAGCCTGTATCTCCTTGTAGTAGTTGGTGTAGTCAACGGGATCGCGTATGCCGTTCAGCAGAGCAGCACGGTAGAGCTCCTCGCCCTTCTTGAAATCTTTCAGCATGGTATAAGCGATAGCAGCTCCGCCGAGAGCGTCGGAATAGTTCTCGCGGAGATTTATAGCTTCCTGGAACCATTTAAGAGCGGTTTCACCGTCGTTGAGACGCAGATACATCTTTCCGACTTCCGTGCGGATCACGTCGTGGTGCTTGTAGGAAGGATCTATCAGCTTGCTGTAGAGCTGAAGAGCACGGTCGGTATCGCCGTTCTCGGCACTGCATCTTGCGATGAATATGGGCAGCACCGGGATATCGAATCCGTTAGCCTGAGCTTTTTCGTAGTTCAGGAGCGCATTTGGATATGCGCCGATTATGTGGTAGCATCTGCCTCTGTAGAAGGAGAGGACGCCTTTCTCCTCTGTGGTGAGGAGATAGTCTCCGGTCTCCAGTTCAGCAAAGCAATCCATGGCATTGCGGAAATCGCCGTGGTGAAAATAGTAATTGCCCTTTTCGAAGATCGCGGATTTGCGGTCCATGCCGGTGAAGGCAGTGCCTATGATATCTTCATCGTATCTGTGGAAGGTGTTAAGAGCGTATTTTGTGAGTTCGGCAATAAAGCACACGAACCATGAGCATATCATGGTGACGATGAGTACGTCGGATATGGTCTTGTATTCAGCGCCTACCTTATCTGTGAAAAGCCGCATGTACATGCAGATCATGAATGAAACTGCGAAAGCGATAGCAGCTGCCCTCAGTGCGGAACGCTTCAGGCATATAAGAACTCGTCTTGTTCGTCTTAGAAGGATAGAAAAAAACAGCATTGAAGAACCTCCTTACGTCGCAGGCGGATATCGTTCCAATGCCCGGAGACATTGAAGATAATGTTATAACAAAAAATTCCGGAACATAGATGTGCAGGCTTACTGCGGCACACAACACGCACCGCTTAATGCTGCTCGGTCTCCCGCCTGACATGGTTCACGGGGTCTTGTTGCACAGGGCCCACACATCTATATTTCGGAATTTCGCAAGGGAAATTCGAGCTGTACTCCGCTCTGAAAATTATTATACCACATTTCGCAATGCTTGTCAAGAGTCAATTTGCGTCGGATACGGTCTTTTTGTGCGCAACTTTTCACCAAATTATCATATCCCGGGACTTTACAAATGTATAGGAAAAGTGGTATAATATAAGTTAGACGCGAAAAACTATAATTATAAGAAAGAAGTGTTTTTTATGACAAAGATAACTATATTCTCCGGCTTTCTCGGAGCCGGTAAGACTACCCTCATAAAGAAACTCATCGCTGAGGGCTATAAGGGCGAGAAGCTGGTGCTCATTGAGAATGAGTTCGGCGATATCGGCATCGACGGCGGTTTCCTTCAGGATGCAGGCGTTGAGATCACAGAGATGAATTCCGGCTGCATATGCTGCTCTCTCGTCGGAGATTTCGGAAAGGCACTTGAAAAGGTCCTTGCTGATTATGCTCCCGACCGCATACTCATCGAGCCTTCCGGCGTCGGCAAGCTCAGCGACGTTATCCGTGCCGTTCAGAATATCAATGCTCACGATGTTGAACTTGACGGCTTCACAACTGTAGTTGACGCAAAGAAGTGCAAGATGTACCAGAAGAATTTCGGCGAGTTCTTCGACAACCAGATAACCTACGCAAGCTGCCTTATTCTCAGCCACACACAGGGGCTTTCACAGGCTAAGCTTGATGAGTGCATAAACATACTCAAGGCGCTCAATGCGTCTGCTCCCATTGTTACGACTGAGTGGAACGAGCTCACAGGTCAGCAGCTTGTTGACGCTATGACACAGAAGAACACTCTTGACGATGAACTGAAAGCTCTGCTTGAAGAGGCTGAGCATGAACATCATCACCACCACCATGATGACGACGACGATGACGAGCACGAGCATCACCACCACCACGACCATGACGACGACGATGACGAGCATGAACATCATCACCACCACGATGATGACGACGATGACGAGCACGAACATCACCACCACGACCACGGTCCGGACTGCACATGCGGCTGCCATGACCACGATCATGAGCACGGACATCATCATCACCACCACGCAGATGAAGTCTTCACAAGCTGGGGCATCGAGACTCCTGCCGCATACACTCAGGAGCAGATCACAGCCTGCCTCAATGCACTGGGCGATGAGGAGAAATACGGCGTGATACTCCGTGCAAAGGGAATAGTTGCCGGCAAGGACGGAAACTGGATACACTTCGATTACGTTCCCGGTGTTCCGGATGTCCGCACAGGAAGCGCAGGCACTATCGGCAGACTCTGCGTTATCGGCTCAAAGATAAAAGAGGATGCTATAGCAGCATTATTCAGCAGCGAGCAGTAAAGGAGGAGCTTTATGCCTAATCAGCAGGAGATACCTGTATACCTTTTCCTCGGCTTCCTTGAAGCGGGAAAGACGAAGTTCATACAGGAAACACTGGAGGATAAGCGGTTCAATTCAGGCGAGAGGACTCTCGTGCTGGTCTGCGAAGAGGGTATCGAGGAGCTTGATCCTTCAAAATACCCGAAGAAGGATGTGTTCATCCGCAGCATTGAAGACAAGTCGGATTTCAACGAGGCTAACCTCATGAAGCTGGTGGACGAATGCAGAGCAGAGCGCGTGGTCATCGAATACAACGGCATGTGGCTGATGAACGATTTCTTCGAGGCAATGCCGGAAAACTGGGCGGTATACCAGATAATGATGTTCGCGGACGCTTCCACTTTCCTCAATTACAATGCAAATATGAGAAATCTCGTTACAGACAAGCTCTCTGTGTGCGAAATGGTGGTATTCAACAGATTCGAGAGAACTATGGATCCCAATGAGTTCCACAAGATCGTAAGAGCTGTTGTGCGCCGTACCGAACTCGGCGGCATCACCAGAAAGGCTGACATCGCCTATGAGTACACCGACGGAGCTGTAGCGTACGATGATATAGAAGATCCGCTGCCCTACAATATCGAGGCTAACAATATCGTGATCGACGATAACGATTACGCCATTTTCTACCGCGATATAATGGAAGATCCTTCCAAGTATGACGGCAAGACCGTCACATTCAAGGCGCTTGCGGCAAGGAACCCCAAGTTCCCCAAGACCACATTCGCCCTCGGACGCAATGTCATGACATGCTGCGTTGAGGATATCCAGTACTGCTGGTTCGTCACCGAAACGGACGACGAATCAAAGGTGCGCGAGCGCGGCTGGAGCATCACAAAGGCTAAGATAAGCGTCCAGAAGCACAAGTTCTACCGCGGAAAAGGTCCGGTGCTGAAAGTTATAGACAGCACGGATTCTGCACCGCCGGAAAAAGAAGTCGCTACATTCAACTGATATATGAAAAGACCGCACAGATCCGTGATCCGGAGCCTGTGCGGTCAGTTTTATATGTAGGATAGCGTTTTCAGCAGGAACAGCCAGCCGGTAAGGGTGACGGAACTGCAAAGGGTGGTGAGCATGACGGCGAATGCGGTGATAGTTCCGCTGTGACCGAAGTTCTTTGCCATTACGAAGCAGCTTCCTGTGGTGGCGCTGCCGAGCATCACAAGGATGGCGATGAGCTTTTCACCGCGGAATCCGAGGTGTATAGCCAGCGGCAGGAATACGGCACAGAACAGCACCAGCTTTATGAATGCGATGCCGGCGGTAACGCCCAGTTTCTCTTTCGCCTCGCCGAATCTGAAAGAAGCACCGAGAGCGATGAGCGAGAGGGGAGTTGCCATGTTTGCCAGATAGGATACCGATTTGCTGAGTATCACCGGCTGGTGTATGCCGGCAAGCGACCACGCCATGCCTATGATTATTCCAAGTATTATGGGATTTGTCGCTATGCCTTTCAGCGTGTCCGTGAGAAGGGACTTCCCGCCCTTTCCGGATTTATCCGGCGACGTGAGGGAAAGCGTCGTTACGGCGACGATATTGTACAGCGGGACTGTGCCGATTATCATCAGCGCCGCCATGGTCGCCTGTCCGTAGATGTTGTTCACGAAGGCTATGCCGAGGACGGCTGCACTGCTCCTGTAGGACGCCTGTATGATCTCGCCGCGTTCTGCCTTGTCCTTGTGCAAAAGGGAGTAGAGCACTGCTGCACCCACGCTGAGCAGTGTGACTATGATGCAGAAGAGCACGAATTTTCCGTCCCATACAGAACTGAAATCCGCATTGGAAAGATCGGCGAAGAGAAGCGCCGGAAGAGTAGTCCTGAAAACAAATTTGTTCAGAACGGCGGTGGTGTGGTCGTCCAGCAGACCGATCCTTTTGCAGAACCAGCCGAAAATCATCATCATAAATACAGGCACAGTCGCATTGAGACTGAACCTGAGATCATCAAGTATCATTATCAAAACTCCTTCAACAGATAAGGATATTATACATTATTACAGGGGAATAGTCAATCGGCATCCGATTTTTCACCAAATTTTAAACGTTTTCCACTTGAAAATAAGTGCAATATGTGGTATAATCATAATATAGCATAAATACTATATAATATCTGGTACAAAAGGAGCACAATATATGAATATAGAAGTAACAAGGATCAATGAAGCTATCGAACATGATCCCTCGGATTACATCGCATCAGTAAACGCGGATTATGAATACAAACTCGGCAGCATCGTCAAGGACATCGCTGCATCCCGGGATGAAAGACCGGTCATCCTTCTCGCAGGACCTTCCGGTTCCGGCAAGACCACTACGGCTATGATGATAGAGAAAATGCTGGACGATCTCGGTCACCCGACACATACTCTTTCCATGGACAATTACTTCTCGCCGCTTTCCGCTGAGGAGAAGATGCTTGCCGCTGAGGGCAAAATGGATCTTGAATCTCCTCTGCGCGTGGACAAGGATCTGCTCAATTCGCAGATAGAGGCAATAGGCAAAGGGGAAGAAATAGAGATACCCAAGTACGATTTCAAGAATTCCACACGCCAGAAGTCCGGAAAGAAACTGAAGCGTCAGCCGGGCGAAATGGTCATATTCGAGGGCATCCATGCGCTCAATCCCGATGTCATAACCGTGCCCGATGAACTGCTCTGCAAGATATACGTCAGCGTCCGCACAAGGATAACGGACGGCGATATCCTCCTGCATCCTTCAAGAGTGCGGCTCCTCCGCCGCATGATAAGGGACAAGAAGTTCCGCAAGCGCTCTCTGCGCGAGACTATGAACATGTTCCCCAGTGTGGAAGCCGGCGAGAACAAGTACATAATGCCCTATAAAGAGCGCTCGGACTATGATGTGGATACATTCATGGCATATGAACTCAGCGTATACCGCAGCAGTCTCATAGATCAGCTCAAAGAGATGGATGATGTGCCGGAACTGAAGGAGACTATCGAAGTGCTCGACAATCTTGAGCCTATCGACCTCTCACTTCTGCCGCCTGAATCACTTGTGTGCGAATTTGTTGGCAACAGCGCTTTTAAATACTGAACAGGATCCCGGTGCAGTTCAGACTGTGCCGGGATATTTATTTCTGCTTTTACGATGCACCAATGGTGCATAATGCACATAAAATATTGACATTCCGTGAACGGAATGATAAAATATAGTCACCAATAAACGCGGTCAATAGGCAGACCGCCGGGGAATTTTTTATTTGGAGGATCACTTGAGATGAAAAGACACACAAAAAGAACAGCGGCAGTATTGTCTGCGGCAGCCCTCACTCTCTGTGCAGTTCCTGCACCTATGTACAGCCATGTTGCTGAGGCGGCAGACGAATACTCTGTGCGCGATCCGTTCTACAACTACGGCAAAGGCTACAATTACTATGAATCCGAACACTTCCAGTTCATCTGGGGAAACAGCGGAGATGCTTCCAAGGTGACTCAGACATTCCTTGAGCAGAACGCCAAAAATATGGAAGCATGCTGGCATGTGTACATGGATGAACTCGGCATGACGCCGCCCTGCGAATCTGTGAACATGTCTCTCAGGGACGGCAAGAAGTACAAGACAAATATATACATTTCCGGCACAGGACTGGAAGGCATGCAGGATGACTGGGCATACATGTCCTACGACAACGGCGGCTATGCTTACATGTTCTGCTGCGTGGATTCCATGCGCTATGATCCGCCTTCATGGGTGTTCCCCCATGAGTTCGGCCATGTCATGACCGCACATCAGCTGGGCTGGAACAGCAATAAATATTCCTACGCATGGTGGGAGGCTCTCGGAAACTGGTTCCGCGAGCAGTATCTCTACAGCGATTATTCCACCGATGAGACAGGTCACGGTACAGACTTTTTCGAGACCTACATGAAGAACCTCAGTTTCACATTCCCGCTGGGACGCGATTACTATGCGGCATGGCCCTTCCTCCAGTATCTCACCGAGAATCCGGAAGGACTGGAAGGCTACGGCAGCGAATTTGTGAAGACCATGCTCCAGCAGGGAAAGGTGGACGAATTCCCATTCGATCAGGTGGAGAGACTTGCTCCTGCTGACCTCAAAGATACTCTGGGCTACTTTGCCGCTCATATGGCAGGACTTGATTTCAGAAAGGGCGACGCTTACCGTGCGCGTCTCAGCGAACTGCTGGCGCAGGGCGACTGGAACTGGCAGCAGATATATACCATGCCGGAAGCTGACGGCAGAACAGGCACTTTCCGTGTGCCTACCGAACGTGCTCCTCAGTTCGCAGGTCTCAATATAATCCCGCTCGAAGTCACCGGCAGCAGTTTTACTGCTGAGCTGAATCCAGAAACTGATGTGCAGGGCGCTGACTGGAGAGCCTGCGTAGTTCAGCAGACAAGCGACGGAAAATGCACATATTCCGCACTTTTCGGTCCCGGAGAGAAAGTCACCGTGGATACTGTGGAAGGCGCAAGCGTTTACCTCTCGGTAATAGCAACTCCCGAACTCAGCACGGTGAAGAAATACGGACTTCCGGGAATTTACGACGACAGGAGCGAATTCTCAGAGAGCAATGTGCCTTTCAGCACCAAGACTCAGTATCCGTATTCTGTGACTTTCAACGGCGGTGCTGACGATAATGTTAAGATAAAGGAGCGAAAAGTCTCCACTACAAGCGCGAACTGGTGGGAGCAGGCGACTTATAATCCGCATCCCAACGGCGGCGGACTTGTGGCAAGTACAGCTAAAGTAGACGCTTCTGTTTATGTTGCTCCCGGCGCTGTGGTAAAGGGCAATGCAGTCGTTACCGGAAACGTTCGCATACTTGACCACGCAGTAGTCGAGGGCAGCGCAAAGGTGTCCGACAACGCAGTTATCGCAGGATACGGAATGGTCGCTGAGAATGCGGTGGTTTCAGGAAATGCGAGAGTTGACGACTGCGGACTCGTAATGGGCAGGGCAAATATCAGCGGTAATGCAAAGGTCATAGAAAGCGCCTGTGTATACGGAAACACGACCATGAAAGACCATGCTACAGCCAAGGGCATAGCGTTCCTCATGGCGGATTCCAGCCTCTCAGAGCAGGGCATCGGTGACGGCGACCT
>DFJW01000105.1 GCA_002373775.1 Ruminococcus flavefaciens
AAGTATGACATATATATGAGCTGTGCCTTTATGGTCTGATCTGCTATACCAAGTGCGGTCAGCTCTGTTTCTATTGCATCGCCAGCGGACTCTATCTCAGACATTCGCTCCTGCTGCTCCGGAGATAACTGCTCTATGAATGCACTTTCATTAAAGGTGTTTCGGTCTATCTCAGGCGGTTCTATTTCAACATTTCCCAATGTGTAAATGGCAATTATCGGAGCCGCAAGCAGAAGCAGAAATCCGACAACGATACTGCCGATAAATATTAGTACCTTATCTCTGATCTTTTTATCGGCAAGAATCTTCGCCAGCAATATCAACACTTTTTCCATTTGCCGCCTCCTTACTGCATCTGCATACCTGAGTCCTCGTTGAGTTCATAGTCAGAATACTCATCCTTCTTGTCATACATCTCCGATACCATATCGCTGAACTGCTCCTTTACAGCTATGTTATTCGGATCATTCAGAACAGTTATTTTGTCGACAAGTATCTCCAGAGGGGACTTGAACTGCAGCAGATATTCCGCTTCTTCCTCTGTGAATGAGTCATGGATATTATCCTTTACGAATCGGGCAGCCGATATTTCATCGGCTTTCTCTATGAGTTCTTCATGACTCAGGTTCAGCCATTCTTTGTGCTTTGATGCATACTCCTGACCAATTACATGCTCCAGCTTATCAATTACGTTGCTCATTCTTCATCACTCCTTTCAGTTTATCTTCCTCCAGCCGAGCCGAAAAGAACCGCCTTGTATTTCGGTGCCTTGACCATGAGCAGATACCTCTCATTGCCGCAGCGGTAGAGGCAGGTACCTCTCTCCGGAAACCTGATCAGCTCATATTCCGCAGGCTCAAGCTGAAGTGTGTCTATGAATTCCTCAGCCTTTATGTTGCCGGGGTTGAACAGGAAGTGGTGAGTCGGGATACTGAACAGCGGCTTTGTCAGTTCTCTTATATCAGGCTGCAGGAAGTCCTCGAGGTTCTGTGATGCGAGAATAAATGCCGATTCTTTCTTACGACAGCGTTTCATGCCGTTTCTGATGTACTCAATTGCCGTTCTGTTGTAAAGGAAAAGGTATGCCTCATCTATCGCCGCTATCGAATTGCCCTTGCCAAGTATCTGGTCGTTCATATACGACAGAATATTGAAGAGCAGAGTATCTCTCAGCTTTTTGTTGGTATCCATAATGCCTTTAACGCCAAAGCATACGAAGTCTCCGCTGCGTATATTCGTGTGACCGTTGAAGTATTTCGACTCAGCTCCCTTGCACATAGAGTAAAGCCCGAGACAGATATTCTGCAAGGTATCCTCGGTGTAGATGTACTTTACCTCATGATCGAAGCTCCTGTACTCATTCTCGCAAAGTTCATATAAGTCATCCATAAGAGGATAGTCATCTCCGGTCAGCTTATCCAGGTCTGTGGTATCGTCTATTCCGAAACGTGCATACAACCTTATGAGCATAAGCTCAATGGTGTCAATCTCCGCATCTGTGAAGTCCTTGTACGCACGGAAGAAATCCTTGAGATAGGATATGTGCTGACTGAGCTTTGATATTTTTCTGAACGCCTCCGGCTCGTCCTTATTTCCTTTTTCGCCGTCAGTCCATGACTTAGGCTCAAGCGGATTTATCATATATTCTCCCGACATCATGTCGATATATGTGCCGCCAAGGTTTTCGCAGAGATCATGGTACTCCTGCTCGGGATCCAGCACAAGGATATTCTTGCCTGATTCCCGGAGATTGCAGAGCAGGAGCTTCATCAGGTATGACTTACCCTGACCGCTGTTACCGAGGATAAGGATATTGCTGTTAGTCTTGTCCTCGGTTCTACGGTCGAAGTCCACAAGCACGTTACTGCCGTATTTGTCTCGCCCGAGATAGAAGCCGTGTTCATCAGTTTTGCCGCTGTAATTCAGGGGATAGAGGTTAGCCACCGCACTCGCAGGAAGTATTCGCTCATACTGACCTCCGAACATATTCATTCCGCTCGAAAGCACCGACAGGAAGCCTTCTTTCTGTCGGAGGATAAGTCTGTCTACGGATATCTTTGCTCTTGTGAGCTCCATTCTTGTGTCGTTCTGGAGTTCCCTCAGCTTATCATCACTATCCGCTTTCAACTCAATAAAAACGGAGCAGTGGAGGAGAGGCTCCTTGTTGCGATTCATATCGCTGACAAGCTCGACTATGTCATTGATGTTGTCCTGAGCCTTTATGCTCTCATTAACGTTATTGACCGTAGTCATCATGTGATTCTTACGCATAGCCTGCTGTACTATTTTATCCTGTTCGATGCTGTCTACCAGCCTGTTGTAGATACGGAGCGTCACACCATTCTTATCTGCCAGATGTGCCAGTATTGCGAGCTGCTCCGTTGTGGGCGGATACTCCGTTATTACCCATACGGATTTATAATAATTGCCGCAGATATAGTGATCAGTGTAGAATTTGACTGCTCCCGGTGTTATACGGTCGAAGTAGCTCTTGATGCTCATTTCTTCCTTCTGCTCTGCGGTCAGCTCTTTAGTTCTTTTCTTCATTCGTATCAGCCTCCTTGATGTAGTTTTCACCCTCAATATCCGGTATCTCATCTCCGATAATGCTTGCACCGAAATACAGTGCCAGCATACGCTTGATCTCTGCCTTTTCCATTCTCTTGACGGAAAAGCCATGTTCAGAGATATTCTTCTGCACCTGTGATATGATACCGAATATCTGCTCAGGTTTCTCACGTCTGAATCTTACTGCGAACATGAAGCGTCTCGCTGAAGACATTTCCAACTGTATCTCGTCAAGAAAGTCATGGTCTGCCTGAAGCAGTTCTCTAACCGCAGGATTTTCCTCTTTCTGTAATCGCTCTTTGACGTACCATTTATTGCCGTCGAAACGCTCTGCACTGTCCATGGCGATTATTTCAAGGTCAGGTATCATCGACAACACTATTGTCAGGTCGTGGACCTTTATCTCGATATTTGCCGATGATAAAACCGATATGTTTGTCGGCTCGACGGCGAAGAATACTATCTCCGCCTTATCCGTCTTTACGCCGTAATTAGTAAAGCGTTCAAGGCCGATTAGGTCCTGAACGCCGTTTTTCTTATTCTTTGCCATTACTTCTCCTTCCAGCGGTACTCCTGCTGAGTAAGCAGGAAGTATTTTACCGCATTTATTATATAGTCAAGCACCGACATATCGTCAGCTCTGAGGCTTATGAGTGCAAAGCAGACTGTCACCGCCGCAGGTATCACATTCCAGAAATTCGCAAATACAGCCACTGAAATGATGATACCTGCACATATGATTATAAAGTCCCTTACCGACCAGAACCACAGCTTGACCGTAGCTCTGAGGTTTTCGGGATAGATATATGTTTTCATTCGGAACCTCCTTATGTTGCTACCTTGGATGCGGATTTTATGAGACCTACTGCTCTTGAGCCCATATTGACCGCATGACCTACCGCCATTACATTGATTTTTGTACTTGTATCCAATCCGTACATCTGTGCGATACGAGGAACCTCGTTAGCTGATAAGCATATACCTGCCGCCAGTATCGGGTGGTCAGGACAGGTCAGCAGTCCAAGGAAGAGTATAGTGGTCTGTAAAAATGCCGTTAAGCACGTTGCTATGACCTGCTTGCACCAGTTTACGAATCCGTCCGTATATCCTCTCGGCACGCTGAACATATACAGGCTGCCTACCGCTATCTGACACAGCAGTATACCGCCTCTCTTTATATTTGCAAAAACGACTTTTATTGTACAGTATCCGAAGAGTATTATGAAAAACAGGCTTGACAGTGATACGTCTGCTCTGAGAGCTTCCAACGCCTCCATTCCCGCACTTGTAAGAGTTGCACTTCTGTTTTGTATCAGAGCTCCCACAAGGTCATTGGCAAAGGTGTGCTGCAGAGATACGCAGAATGAATACAGCCGCTGCGGTACTACAGTCAGGAGACTACAAGCAAAAAAACCTTTCAGCACATTAAGACATGTATCCTTAATATTCGCATGACCGTTTTCATAGGCTATAGCCGTATCGAACACTGCAACTACCATACCTGTGATAAACAGTATCCAACCGATATTATGGAACAGTGTCAGGAATGCCTGTATCCAGCCAAGCTGAAACAGGTCTGTTGTTGACTCGTTGATGAAGTTAAAAATATCCGCTATGCCGTCATACACAAGCATAAACAGCCAATCGAACATTACATCGAATATAGCTCTGGCTGCTTCACTTGTTACTACGCCAACCGTGTTATCCCACAACGAAGATATACCGTCACCGATCCAGTCTATGGCATCGCCGATCCAATCAAACATTATCGTTCACCTCCTTGGGAACATCCGTCAGCCTGTAGAGGTTTGAACTTGATCCACCGTTGTTGCGAAGTCTCGGCTGTTTCTCTATGAGCCCTTTTTCAAGGAGCTCATGAAGAGCTCTGAATACAGTTCGTCGACTCAGGCTCAGGTCCTGAGCTATTGTCTTGGCTGACGGAAAACATTCTCCTTTCTTATTCGACCTGTCGCACAGGTAGCAGTATACTGTCACTGCTCTGTGCGGCAGACCTAAGTCATATATTCGTCTTTCAATATTCAAATGATCAACTCCTCTTTTCTGTCTTAATATTGGTTTTCTTGGGTTCTTCATGAATATCCGCTTTCTCAAACGTCATATCCACGGGTATAGGAATGCTTTTCTTTGCAGGCGGATATTTTACTGCGACTTCTCTCATAAGCTCGTCACGCTCCATGTATGTCACGGAACGTGTTGCTTTATCTGCCAGCATGAAAGGCTCTCCGAACTTGATACCCCATTTGAAGTATAGCTTCAGCTTTGATATCATGGGATGGGTTCCTGTTTTCATAACTATGAACTGACCTTTAGGCATACTTTTGAGTTCGTCAACGGTCATCAGCGGTCTGCCCATCATCTGAATGGAACGTGAATGCTCCTTTCCCAGCGATACCGATCCTGACTGAACGGTCTGTTCTCCCAGGGCTTTGGACAGCACCTCTGCTGACTGTGACTGCGGAGCAAATCCGCCGAATATGGTAAGCTGAGTATTATCCGTGATTATCTCTGAGCCTTCCTTGCCGTATTTCTGCTCTAATTGTGCGAAGCTTTGGATTATGGCTACGATAGAAATTTTTCGGCTTCGACCTGCGGAGAACATCGCTTCTGCTCCCTCTATCTTGGGGAAGGTGCCGAACTCATCGCAATAGAACATTACTCTGTTCGGCAGTGAGCCGCCGTGTTCATCTGCGATAACTAATATCTCACGGTATAGCTGCTGTATCAGCAGGCTGACCATGAAATACTTTGACTGATCTTCCTCGGGAAGTATTATGAATATAGCGGATTTCTCGTTACAGAAGCGTTCAGCGTCTATGGCTGTACCAAAGCACAGGATCTGCTCCATCTCACTATCGAGGAAACTATTCAGCCTTGATAACGCAGTTGACATTACCGACAGCATCGCCTGATCCGCTGAGTTCAGAGCTGCACCTGCCAGCCACTTTGCTTTGTGGTCACTCGGCAGGAGCTCCATCAGCTTTGTGAAATACATCGGCGGCTTGTCCTTTGCATTCTTCGGAGGTGGCTTTGCTATGAGATCCTGTATCAGCTTGAAAACGGATACTATATGTCTCTCATTCTTTTCACCGAACTCAGCTAACAGCAGGATTATCGACGAAAGCAGTCCTTCCGCTGCATCGTAGAAAAATGCATTCTGACCGTAGTTCGAGCTGTCACCACCGCCGATATTGATTATCGTCTTTGCCGTTATCTTTGCGTATTTCTCAGCTTTCGCCTTAGCTGAAAGGTTTGTCCTGTCCGATAGGTAAATATCCATGTACTTATTGACCAGATGCAGAATATTGTCCTCATCGCTTCGAGTAGGATTTCTGAGATCAAGCACTGATACATTGTACCCATAGCAGTTCTTGGCTATATTTCCATAGTTTCGAGCTATGTCTCCCTTCGTATCCGTTGACAAAAACGACATTCCTGACGCAAGACAGAATTCAATATTGGGATACAAAAAGTACGCTGTCTTACCGACGCCGGCAGCACCGATCATAAGGCTGTGAACATCTCCTGTGTCCACAAGTGCCGTTGTATTGACCTTTCCGCTGCATCCGATGACCGTACCTTGCACTTTCGGCAGATTTTCCCTTGTCGCCACATTTCAGGCTCGAATGGCTGAGAGACAAAAGTCTGCCTTATCTCCGGCTTAGTTGCCCACCTTGCCGTTCCATGCTGACCGTCACCGACCGCCTTTGACTTTATACTGTTTATTCCGCGGCTGTCCAAAATACTAACAACTATTGCAAAAATTATCAGACACGCCGCCATTAATGCTAACAGATATATTTTTTTATCATCCAATATCTCACTTCCTCTTTTGCTATGTTAATAATTAGTTACTTGTATACTTAATATATGCCTATGACATATTGACGCGCCCCCTATGACAATGAAGGAAGCGGAGATAGCTCCGCTTCCTCGTCCTGGTCTTCATTTTCGGTCATTTCTTCCGCAGGTGCGGTGACCATATCTGTCTCTGTTTCGACTTTTACTGCACAGTCTGCAAGCTCATAGAGCCGCTTGGCTGTTGCTATGGACTGCTCATAGGTCCTTGCAGGCTGCTTCAGGTCACTGAGCACCTCTTTCAGCTTATTGCTCAGATCTCTGCATTTAACATTGATCCTTGCCTTATCCTTGTATGCTCTGTACTCTTTTCTCAGCTTTGCCTTGAGTGCGGAATGCGCCTTGCTCTCGTCTTTCACACGCATAAAGAAAGCCGAGCCTGCTAATGCATACTCGGCAAGATACCTGTATTGTCCGTTCTTATACGCTGCCCTGAGCTGTGATGTCAGCTTATCCGGACGGCATGGGTAATATCCTAAATTATCGACATTTCCATAGAATGTCCCCTTTCTTTCATACGGTACTGCGATCAACGCAAGCTGACCGTTTCGTGCTTTCAAGTCCTCATTGAAATCCTTGTTGGTAGGATATATCCTCGTAACATTGGTATATCCTCGCTCCCGAAGCAAGTCATTGAGCCTGTCGTATGCATCGATACCGCCCTCGTCATTATCTGTGCAGATAATGATATGCTCTATATTATCATGCAACTCCAATGCTTTCATCACCGCAGACTCATACACTCCGTTCATTGCGATGTAACTGTGCTTCTGCCAGTTTTCAGGGTGGAGTGTGATATATGACAGCATATCTATCGGTGCTTCAAAAACGTATAGCCTGCCTGATGTACCGTAGTGTGCAAAGCTGTAATCGGTATCAGAGCCCTCTAAGGTTATACGGAAGGTTTTTCCGTAGCTGTTTGTAGAGCGTTTATGAGCCTGTTTCGGGACTCCGTTCTCGTCGTATCCCACGAATACAGCGTTATGATGCTCCGAGTCCTCATATATCTTTCCTTCCTTTGCGAAGAACGATACTACTTCCGGAGCGATATATCGCTGTTTGATCAGATATGCGTATACTCTGTTCATGGTCTTGTTCTTAGGCGGAAGATCGAATTCCTTTTTAGGCTCTGGTGCTGTCTCAGGGACACTTCTTGCAAGGGGAGATACTGTATATCCCAGCAGATTCTGTACAGCATCCGTGAAGCTCATACCGTAGAAATACTGCATGAACTTGATAGCTCCGCCGCCGGTCTGGTTCTTGTGATCGAACCATGTACTGCCGGACATAGTTATACTGTCGTGTCTGCCGCTGCCGTCGGAATATATGAGCTTATACTCACGTCCTACCTTTTCAAGTGTTTCCCCACGACTTCGCAGAAAGTATTCAAGATCCACGGAGTTTGCCATGACTTTCTGTTCATCCGTGAATGGTATATATGGCATAGTTTCACCACCTTCTTTTATATCTCATGCTTTATCCGCTGACTTTCCTCGGCTCTCTTGGCATTATTGAAACGGTCAAGCGTTCCCACGAGGTAGCCGGTTATCCTGCGGATACGTTCAAACGGTACGGTATCGTAGTTATACCTTATATCCACATATTCGCCGTCGATGGTAAGTGTCAGGTCTTTGATCATCCTATCCGGATGCTTCTTTCTTATCATTCTGACATACTCGTCGATCTCCGCCTGTGGCATAGTACCGCCATTTACAGTTACTTTCATCAGTACTCCACCTTCTCTGCAAGCTGCTTTATGAGTTCCGAGAAGTTCTGTCTTTCGGTCATGTCCGTCGAAAGGAGCTGTCCTGATATTACGGTCAGCTTGTTATCCCTGAGTACAGCATATACTTCGGCGTAACCGAACTGTGTGGACATTCCGTCTGTCTTATGGATAGCACCATATCGCTGATACTTGCCCTTGGACACCACACTTGTTATCATACGGTAGTTTGAGGTAAAGTCCACGCTGTTTATGCCGTTCATGCCTGCAGTTATCTGCTCATAGCTGTAATCACCATATCTGCCAAGGACATTTTCAACGTCATTTTTCAGCGTACTTGCTGAAATATCCATAACAGAAACTTCGATCTTACCGCCGCCGTTCTTGCCCTTGACAGTGATCTTTTCAGTGCCGTTCTTGGCACTTTCACACTCGAAGTCGGCCTTTTTGATCACTTCATCGGTAATACCTGCGGTATCCTCGAACTTTATCTGAGAGCCGAGGAATTCAGCTATAAAGGTGCTCTGCTCGAGCTGTCTTCTTTCTTCCTCAGTCATTGGAGGCTCAGTGGGAGCCTCTGTTGTAGCAGGTACCGTTGTCGGTTCTGCGGTAGTAGTCTCAGTGGTTGTGGGGACTGTTGTTACCGTGTTATCTATAGCAGGCGGCTTTATAGTGCCGCAGCCTGTGAAAGCTGCGGTAATTAAAATGACGGCTATCGCCGCTCTCATATTATTCTTCATTTTCATACCTCCGTTAAGTGAGCGATATATTCAGTTCTTCATCTTCGGTTAACTCCTGTTCTGCGAAACAAGACAGGTAATCGTCAACGGTTTCCGACATAGCAGAATAGTCATTACTGTTGGGATGATAACCATACCAATCAATGTCATTTCCGTACCTCCAGATATGCGGAGAACAAGACTCGCCGCGCACCGTTTTTAAGCCTATGACATCAGTTATATTCATTACCTGAACATCAATAGGCCCCTCTCTCTTGTTGAGCAGAGTAAGTTTAAGGGCAGTATAGTTATCGGCATAACCCTGTGTAATGAATCCCAGTTTACCCGTAACATCATCGGACAGCCTGAAAACGCAGGACTGTCCGACAAACTTAGGGTTCTGAATATATTCGCTCCTGTCAGTTATCTTCTTGAGCTCTTCTGTAAAGAAATTCATATATATCACCTTTATTCCTTTCAATCAGAGTATCGTCCATACATACAGCGGAGCTGTAAGGGAAAAGAGCAGACCGCCGAAGATTATAGCTATCGGAGTCCACTCAAGTGTTCCATGTTTGCGATACTCGAGATACGCCGTAGCGATCTTGACGAAGAGCAGAACACCGAGTATAACGTCGATCACGGGGAATACGACATTATTTACCACAGTCTGTATCTGGTCTTTCGCCGATGTCCATGTGCTTTCAACAGCACTCGCAACATCTCCTGCGGCATAGGCATTCATAGCTGCAAAGTTCAGCATTGCCATAAAAGCCGTTACAGCACATATGAGCTTGGTTTTCAGTTTTCTCATATATATTTATACCTCCTTTGTCTCCACGAGCTTTCCTGTCAGGATAGTTCGTGCATTCTGGAATTCATATGAACAGGTCGATAATGAAACAAACCTGTCATCATCTGAATAGGTTATCTCTCTGCCGACTACCGATCTGTCGCAGATATGCGGAACCCACTCCACCACGTGAGTATCTCCCTCATACAGGCTGTCATTCCAGTCTGCAACAGCACAGGAGAAAAAGTCAATCCTGTATACTGTCTCAGGAGTAGCAAGCCAGCCGTACTTGTGGCTCTCGAAATAGCTGTCATTCTTAAAGTTTGTCACCTGTGCGAACATGGAGCCGTTCTTCATGTTATGGGCGTACACGATATTTATCGGATTCCGGAATCGTCCTTCACAGCGATAATCAAGGAATACCGAGCCTGCTTTCAGGTATGTTCCGTCATACGCATGAGACAAATAATAATCATTATCGTCTGACTGCATAATCGGATATGATATTACGGTATCAGGGATATACAGCCAGCCAAGTGCATCGGGGTATGCTGAATTCAGCGACTGTGCTGAGTCAATAAGACTATGTCTGACCTCTGCTGATAACTCAGGAGATGCGGTGGTTATTACAGCCGCTTCCGTGGTAGGCTCTGTAGTTTCGTCTGTGATAGTTGTAGTTATTGTAGTCGTAGTGATTTCAGGCTCGGAAATATCATCAAGTGCCGCTAAAACCGAAGGTGTCGGCATATATGGCTTGAGATCAGTTTCCTTGAGTTTCTGCCGTACATCATCTTTTGTCAGCAGATATGCGCCTCCTAAAAGGAGGGCGACTGCCGAAGCAGCCGCCAGTGTGCGAAGTATAGTCTTCTTTTTCATCAGTCTTCTTCTCCCTCAATAAAGTCAGGACAGAGCTCTGCGTAATTGTCGGCAGGCTCTTCCTTTTTCTTTCTTGCAAATATGGATACTGTGAGCAGTACGAGACCTGCGATCACCATGATATATCCGAGAGGACTCTTGCCTGTATCGCCTGTGGCAACATTAGGTGTTGTTACAATAATTGCTTCGTCCTTCATAGTCACCTCAGTGACGCTTCCGTCTGCATTGACAGTAAACTCGATATCCTCAGCGGTATTGTAACCGTCAGGAGCTGTGATCTCACGGAGAGTATATTTCTCGCCTGCAATGAGCTTTGCCTCAATATAGTGAGGCTCGTTTGCGGATACCCATTCCTCAATGACGTTGCCGTCCTTGTCGATGACCTGAAGTGTCGCACCTGCAAGCTCTGTACCTGTTGTCATATCCTGCTTGCTGATCTTTACAAGTGTTGCATCATCGATCATTGTAACAATGGGATTTCCGTCATCATCAAAAGCATTAGCCTCAACGCCGTCAACAGTAACGTTTCCGTACTCGTCGATAGTGAAGCTGATATCAGTTGCAATAACATATCCGTCGGGAGCTGCAACTTCCTTGAGTGTATAGCCGCCAGCAGGAATGTTTGTGATGATGTGATTCTCGCCGTCAGATGTCCATTCGTCTACGATATCACCGTTTTCGTCGATGAGCTTCATAGACGCACCTGTCAGCTCATTTCCGTAGAGGTCTTCCTTGCTTATAGATACAGTGATCGCCTTATTCTCCGCAGTTATCTCCACAACATCGCCGTTCTCAGCGATAACAACAGGATAATGCTCGTCTGAAAGTATATATCCGGTAGGTGCAGCGATCTCCTTGACGATGTACTCGCCGTAAGGAATATCTGTGAAACCGAAGTTTCCTTCCTCGTCGGACTCGTCTGTAAGGTATGCGTTCTCAGCTGTGAACTCAGTTTCGTCTGCACTGAACAGACCGAAGAGAGCATTCTCGAGAGGATCACCATTTTCGTTGACCTTCTTACCGCTTACTGCTCCACGCTTGATGTCATTGATGAATGTTCCGCAGTCGATGTAAACTGTTGTCATATCCTGTCCCATGTACTGGAAGTTCACAAGATATTTCTCGCCGTTAAGCATATAATGCTCGTCTGTTGCTATCTCCTGAACATAATAGCGTGAGAATGGGAGCTTTTCTGTAAAGTCGGCTGTCATATCCTCGCCAAGTGATACCTGTGCGATGAAGCCATCCTCGGGGATATATGTGCCGTCAGCGGCAGTGATGTCTTCGGCTGCATAGAGTCCGAATGTTACTTTCTTGTACTCATCGCTTTCGCCGATATCGAAGAGTTCATCGTGCTCCATGAACTTGGCAAGGCTGATCTTTACTCTCTGATAATCGTTGTTGAATGTGTTATTAACAGCGTCTGTGATAGAAACCTCCTGTCCTGCGTAGGTGAGTTCAACGAGCTTTTCCTCACCTGCAAGAACGTAACCGACAGGAGCCTTCTTCTCTCTTACGATGTACTTACCGAGGTAGAGAGGCTCAGTTGAAGCATTTCCGTCCTTGTCTGTGATAATGTCAGCAACTACCTCGCCGGCAGATGCTCTGAGTGTGCCGTCTGCTGTGTAAATGTCCTCGGCTGCGATCACTTCAAACTCAGCTCCGCCGAGACCGCTTTCCTCGAAAACAGTGGTATAGGTAGTGGGAGTTTCGTTATACTCTCCATCCATATTTTCATATGCGGAAGATGATGCTGTCACGCTCTTGAAGATCTCACCGCGCTTGCTTACTGAGATCCTGCCTTTCTGAGCTGTATCGAACTTCTCGACCTCAACAGTCTTTTCTGTTCCGTCAACTGTGAAAGGTACAGGTTCTTCGTTGAGGAAGTATCCTGTGGGAGCCTTTACCTCATGAAGCTCATAATTTCCGTATGCAAGCTCACCGGGGAGCATAAGGGTGCCTGTTTCGTTTGTATAGAATGTGTCGATAGTTTCCTCAGAAGGATAGTTGACAGTCTGAGAAATGTACTTCTCATCATCAACGCTCCATACCTTGAAACCTATACCGGATACAGGGATCGTATTACCGGTCTCAGCATCCTTCTTCACGATGCGGATATTTGCTGTGATAACAGCGTCGTTGATGATATATGGGTAAGTCTTGCCGTTTTCGTCTACGATAACGTCGAAGTCCTCAACGAATTCTGTGTTCTTCCAGCCTGTGGTCTGGTGAACAGTGTATGTTCCGTAAGGGAGTTCCTTTGTCTCTGCAAAGCCGTTTTCGTCTGTAATGAGATAGTCACGTTCAGTTTCCTTTGCGTCCTCATAGCTGCCTGCATTCTTGAGGTAAACCTCAAACTCAGCACCGTCCTCGGGAGTCTCGATTCCTGTTGTACCGTCATCGCTGTGCTTGATGACAGATACCTTGCCTTTTACTACGTCCTATGTAACGTCAAGAGCGATAGGATTGACCTCTACTTTATGGTTCTGAGGCTCGGCACCTACCTTGTAGATCTCGTCATTGAGCTGATATCCCTGTGAAGGTGTGAGCTCCTGAAGAGTATAGTTTCCGCATACGAACTCATCTGTAACGAAGTGTCCGTTCTCATCGGTGGTGTAAGTTGCTACACGGTTACCGTCACGATAGAGACCGTAAGTTGCACCTGCAAGAGTAGCATCGCCCTGTGCGGTGATGTTCTCGCTGTCCTTCTTAGTGATCTCTGCTGTGAACTTCTTCAGCTTATTCTCGAACTTAACATCCACTGTAGCATCTGCTGTAAGGGTAGCGGTCTGATCAGCAGGAACAACATATCTCACGGGAACGTCCTTCTCGCTGATAGTATAGGTGATGGGCTGGTTGCTGCTGTCATAAACGGGAATACTTGCAAGGATAGCCGTACCGTCATTTGCAGTAGTCAGCGTATAAGTCTCACCGCCGCCTGTAACCGTGAATGTCCTGTCGCCGTTCTGATTATCCTCAGACTGCTTATTGATCTTGATATTGCCCTTTTTCAGTGTATTCTCAAAGTCAACAGCTACTGTCAGATCAGCGTTGCCGCTTGTGAGGGTAATGTCCTGAGCCTTTGGAGTCTCATAACGGTTTTCTACATTGATCTCTGATACGTTGTAGGTTATTGGTTTTCCGGTTTTCATGTCGTATAAGAAAAGACCAGAAACCTCTGCTTTGCCAGAAGAATTGGTCTTAGCTGTAAATGTTCTGCCGTCTGAACCAGTAACCTTGAACTCTCTGTCGCCAACTATACCGTCCTCAGCAGTCTTATTGATAATGATTGTACCTGTGGTTTTGTCTTCGAGCACGTCTATGGTCTGACCGGACTTAAGTGTATATACCGTCGGATCAAGGTCATATCCTGTGGGAGCCTTTATCTCTTTTGCATAATAAGTGCCATTAGGCAGCTTGATAGAGCCTTTTCCTTTTTCGCCGATAGTGATCTCTCCGACCTTGTTCTTACATTCCTTATCCTTGTATACTCCATATACTGCAGAGGAGTTGTCAACAGGACTCTTTCCGATAACCATCTGAGTATCCTTATCCAGCTTTGTTACGGAGAACTCAACGTCTGTCTTTGATACACGGAATGCGAACATATTCAGAGCTGTTGCCTGTTTTCCGTCAGTCTTGTTGTTAATAACGCAGCCATGAGAGCCGTTCGACTCGATACGCCAGTGTGTTCCGCCGTCCCCGCTGCCGTCACCGACAGTGTTGCTGTTGATGTAGCTCTCGTTTACTCCGATCTTCTTAAGGTATGCGATAACTTCGTTACGGTTATTGAACTCGCCGATATATATCCATGAGTGATCTTCTCCATTAAGGTTATCTGCGATAACTACGGAACCTGGTGTAATAGTCGAGCCGTCTGCACATTCCCAATAGGGGCGCTCCTTATATGGAATGTTTTCCTTCTCTACATCGATTTTGGAAGTAACGCCGTTATAGGTAATAGTGCAGTTATCGCTGACGCTCAGCCAATGAGGGGTATCCACAGGAACAGGATTGTTCCAGCTGAAACCACTCGTGCTGTATCCGAGGTGTGCAAGGGTATAGTAGATGAGACCGGAACAGTCAACGCCCTGCTGTCTGACATAGTCCAGTGAGAGCGGAGAATAGCTGCCCTGATAATATACCCCTGTATATCCCTTAAATCCCCAGCCGTAGGGGGAGCCGAGGAGTGTTGCTGCCTGAGCGATTACCTCATCTGCAGAAGGAAATGCATCATTCTCTGTTGCTGTACTTGCTGCACTCGCAGAGAGCATTCCGGTCATGGGAGTCGCTAACATAGAAACAGCGCAGAGACTTGCCATAAGTCCTGCGCCGAGCTTTCTGATTAAATTGTTGTTCTTTGTCATATATTCTTTTTCCTTTCATAAAAAATAGGAGCCGATCTCTCGGCTCCGTCCATGCTTCTTACTTGTACCAGTCGCTTTCGACTGTTACGTCTTTTCTGTTGTCGTAGATGTCTGTGACTATATCCAGTCCATTAGGATATGGTATTCCACCACTCGGACATGAGGTCGGCGATCCTACAACATTTCCCATAGGCTCCATATAGTACCATTTGCCGTCAAGTTGGATTATGTTTGCTACATGGCCATACCAGTCATAGTCTGATGATCTGGCTATATAGCATTCCAGTCCTGCACCTTGCGCCATAAAGTAAGCGTTTATGGCGTAGTTTATGCAGTTGACTCCGCCCATGCTCTCAGCCTCGTTGCATACTGCCACAGCCTTACCGTAGTCGGTACCGTCATGGCTCAGATTTTTTCCTTTATCGTACAGCCAGTCATAATCAATATCATAGCCGTCTATGAAGGTCTGCATCTGGTCATTCAGTCTGTCATAATCAAGTACCTGCTGTTTCGGGACTGGCGGTTCTGTTTGCCTTGGTGGTTCGGTCTGTCTTGGTGGTTCCGTTTGTTTTGGCGGCTGAGTTACTACCGGCGGAGCAGTAGTGACCACCGGAGGAGAAGTGCGTACAGTTGTTGTAGTTTTGCTCTCGGATTTCTTAACCTCTGGAGTACCATTATCCTGCGAGTTTTGAGATCGTTTGCTTTCCTTCTTAGGCTGAATATCTGTATTTGCGGCTGCTGTTGTCACACTCTCAGCAGTTTTCTCAGTTACCGACTGTGAGCTATTCTTCCTTGTGACCTCATTCGTAACTGTTACTGCTGAAGTAGTCGTATCTATTGCATCTGAGGATGTTGTTTCCGTATTCTGACTAGCCGTCGTGGTTTCCTCTGCAACATACGGCTTTTCTTCTGAGATGTGACCACAGCCTGTGAGCATAGCGGATATAAGTAGGAGCGATAATATTCGTTTCATGTGGCTGACCTCCTCTTTTTTCTCCTACTATACCACACCGTTTTACAAAAATCCATACCTAAGAAGGTTTTTCTACATTTTTAACTATACGCACCGTCTGAATTTCGACAATGTTCACATAGACATTTCGGGTTCAGGCTCCGGTTCGTCCAGTTCCTCGCACTCTTCCTCGTCCTCGGGAAGATCCTGTATCTCGATACCTTCGTCCTGAGTCTGTGATATTGCTGCATCATATTTATCGAGGACTTCCTGAGTAAGAGCTTCTCTGGCTCCCTTAGTGATTGGGTGGAAGGTGTCACGATACTTGGACTCGCCGTTAGAAGTGTAAGATGTTGAAGGCATAGAGACGAAGAGTCCCTTCTCGCCATCGCAGACCTTAACGCCGTGAACTGCGAAGTAGCCGTCCAGCGTTACACTGGCGAATGCCTTGATAGATGAATCAGGCTTGTCGATGATCTTAGTGATCTTTGCGTTTACTTTCATAATTCTTCTCCTTTCAGCATTAAAAGCTTATCATTGTCATTCCGATGTCTTCCTCGGG
>DFJW01000072.1 GCA_002373775.1 Ruminococcus flavefaciens
ACAACTTGATTAAAAGTCAAGTGCTCTACCACCTGAGCTAATGCTCCAAAAATGCCCAGTTCCGGAATCGAACCAGAGACACGCGGATTTTCAGTCCGCTGCTCTACCAACTGAGCTAACTGGGCATAAAAAAATTGCGGGAATAGGATTTGAATCTATGACCTTCGGGTTATGAGCCCGACGAGCTACCTAGCTGCTCCACGCCGCGTCATCTCTGTCATACGACTTAATTATTATAGCATAGAGGAGGAAGGAAGTCAAGGGTTTGAGATATATTTTTTTATTTTAACTAATGACGCCGCGTGAAAAGTGAGGATAAAGCCGAGAAAGTCCGGATAAACCGCGAATGAAGCAGCGGATAACGTGGTGACAGTGTAAAGCGGACAGAAAAGTCCACTGCAATGTGTGGGCAGGGGACCTGGCAAGACGCATACTTTAGAAATATAACATAACTGGATAAATTCAAATCAACTCATATGCAGTCAGCGTCTTAAATGGAAGTTTACTGCGGCGGCGATCGGATCTTGCCGCAGTATCATGGATAAACAAGGCACTTCGTTTATCTTGACAGGATAAAGAGAATTGCTGTAAGTGCCTTAAAAACTCGTCACATGCATTTTGAATAATCGGTTCAAATTTGTACAACAACTGCTGTAAGTGACGAAATATCAGCCTTTTATAACTCCGACAGTAAACAGCCGCTTTACGGGTTCGGTAAGGTCAGTCTGATTCGCCATGACATCGTTGATATCCTTGTAAGCGAATCTTGACTCTTCGGCAACATCGGATTTTTTATTCTTTGCAAGAACGACATTCTGCTCTTTGAGGTCTACCATTACTGATTCAACGGAGAATTTATCCATTGCGGCGGTACGGGAGTAAGCTCTGCCTGCGCCGTGAGATGAAGACATGAAGCTGTCAGGACAGCCCTTTCCGCGGACGATATAGCTGTATGAGCCCATAGCGCCGGGGATTATGCCCATATCTCCCTCACGGGCACGGATAGCGCCCTTTCTGTGTACCCATAAATTCTTGCCGAAATGATTTTCCAGAGCGGCATAGTTATGGTGGCAGTTGATCTCACCGGAAAAAGCAGGGGAGATGCCGGTGTGCTTTTCGACGTGCTTTGTGAATATATCTTTGACTTTTCTGAGCATTATAGCGCGGTTCTCATAGGCGAAGTCCATACAGAGCTGCATCCATGCGAGGTAACGCTGTCCCTCGTTGGTATCGACAGGGAGAAAGGGCAGGTTCCATTCGCTGGGGACCTGTGAAAACCACTTGTCATTCAGTTCGTGAGCGATCCTGTTGAAGTGCTGTCCGACGATATTGCCGAAGTGCCGGCTGCCGGAATGGAGCATTATGCCGCACATCCCGTCGTCGTCCTGCTGGATCTCAATGAAGTGATTTCCACCGCCGAGAGTACCGGCTTGAAAGTATCCTTCCTCTATCTGAGGGATAAGCTCCATATCAGCTTCATACCGGTTCATCTCAGCCTTGGCTCTGTCGAGGATTTCCGAGTGCTGAGCGGTTTTGTAGTGAGCAAAACCTGTCGGGATATTCCGCAGGATATCGCCGCATATAGTCTTCACAAGATCGCCGCTGCCGGTAACGGTCTCACGAAGGAGAGAAACCGGTATATCGGTCTGGACGTAAGCCATTCCGCAGCCGATGTCAACACCGACAGCGTTAGGGATAACAGTATCCTCACATGCGATCACGCCGCCTATTGGCATTCCTTTTCCAGCATGAGTGTCAGGCATAAGAGCTATCCACTTGTGAGCGAACGGAAGCTTTGCAAGGTGCTCCGCCTGTTCGATACATTTCTCGCCGACAGCATCGAGGTCGGTCTGCCATATCTTAATGGGGAGCATATTTTCATTCTTATCGTAATGTACGAACATTTTCTTCACTTCTTTCCTTTAGCTTGATTTCAGTATATCACATGGCGGCGGGAAAATCATATAAAATTTTCTGCACACACTCCTGAGCACGTTCTCAGTCACTTTCCGGCAGGACGTCTGGAGCCCTCGCAGCTGGGAGGCACCCAAGACAGGAGCCGGAGCCCCGCCGCCCAAGATCTTCTCTCAGGAGGAGGCGGACAGGCTGGAGCAGGAGCATCTTGCACAAATCAGAGGGCTTAGATTTAACAGTTCGTCTATTGACATTCCTGAGGGAAATGGTATAATAGAATCAGAAAGACATACACCAGCAACTCAGCAGGATATTCATGAGTTTGAAAATGTTACAGGCTTTGAGAATTACACTGAAAGCAAGGAACATTTACTTGAAATAGCAGAGGATTTCAGCAGGCTTAAATCCGATTTCCCTGACTACTTCAAAGGGCTGACACTTGATTTCGGAACAGTTAAGGAAATGACAGATAATGATTATGCAGGATATGTTCCTAACACAGGGACTATACACTTGAATCCGTTTTTCTATAATAACTTTGAAAAAATGCAGAAGGTGTATTCATCTGACGTAAGCAAGAAATATCATCCTGTCGGTACAGACTATAGGGCAACTATCTTTCATGAGTTCGGTCATAGAGTTGAGCATATCGACGGTATCAACCCTAAAAAACAAGTCAAGACATTATTCGAGGAGACATTTGGCAGGCATTATACACGAAAACAAGCTGATGAATGGATAAAAAGCAACTTATCTGTATATGCTGCTGAGGGCGATTTCAATGATTTTATTGCTGAGTGTTTCGCAGAGTATTACGGTAGTAAGCAGCCAAGGAGAATATGTTCAAATATGATGCAGCTTTATTCAGAGAGGTGATTTTATGGTAAAAGGCGAAGTATATTTATACTGGATGACTAATTCTGAATGGTATGATTACGATGAAAATGAAAAGCCATATCTGACAGATAAAGCTCCAGAAAAAGCAAGAATTTCTTTTGAAAAGTATCTTGATTTGAAAGAAAGAGAAAGAAAATCCGGAGTCAAAATAATCTAATAGAGTAAAACCGCCCAGCAATGAGCGGTTTTCTTATACCCATTTGAAGGAGGTGAGCACATGGAATACGCTGAGAGGATCGAGATCACGTTCAAAAGCGGCGAAACTATCTCCTTCGGCAAAGGGGAGTGGGACGACTACTCGTTTACCGGAAACGCTGTAGTAGTTAAGCAGAAAGGCGCTTGGATTGGCGTCTACAACTTCGATTAAGTCAGCGTTTGTATATGATCCGTCATAAAATAGTCTTCATATGTGATTGATTTGCAGTTCCTTTTATGCTACACTGAAGTTACATTCAAAGCTTCTGCTCGTATTTAATACAGATTTCAGAAGAGGAGGGTACTTATGAAGCGAACAAAAGCAAATCATTTGCAAGCAATTCTGATCGTACTGGTGATGCTGTCTGGGATCCTCGGCATGATGTTCCCACAGGCAATGACAGCGGACGCTGCCGGTGCAGATTATCCTGCGCAGCTTCTCCGGATCAGCACCTACGACAACAGCCGGAATCTGAACATTTCAGGTTACGGCGACAAATCAGCACTCAACACATGGACGACGAACGGTGTGCAGAACGAGAACTGGCGATTTGATTACGTCGGTGAAAACAGTCACGGAAAGTACTACAAGATCACCAACATGGGGACCGGCAAGCTCATAACACCACTTGGTTACGAAACAACAGCCGGTACATCCTGCGTGATCTTCGGCTCAGAAAGTGCTCAGTCCCAGCACTGGTATGTTACTCCGGTCGGAAATGACTCGCTGGGCACAGCACTGTATTACAAGATCACGAATTACTGTGATCCGGATATGGCACTGTCATGGGATCAGTCGGCGAATACCATTTCGCTCTCTGCCTATACAGGTGCGAATGGTCAGAAATGGCTGCTGAACACTGCCGGTTTGCAGGGATTTGCCGGCAGCTGCAAGGACTTTTCCGGCAAACTGAAAGCTTCCGATATCGGTGGTGCGCTTGGCAAGAAGGTAGAAGTAACTACCTTCGATGAACTGAAAGCAGCCTGCACCAGCACCGAGCCGCTGACTATCATAATCACTAAGGATATTTCAGGTAAAACGGGTTCTTCAAACTATGAGATCTCTGTTGGATATGACGGCGGTCAGCGCTACTACTGCCGTGATAACTACATCTACCTCCAGCCGAACAAGACCATTATCGGCAGCTATTCGGCACATAAGCTGTACAATGTCTATTTCCGCACATATAATGAAAACTACGGCCCGGGACATGACATCATCATCCGCAATATCGACTGTACTCATGATACCGAGCTGAACACTGATAACATCTGGGAATTTGCCTACGGCTGGAACTACTGGATCGACCACTGTGACATGGAAGGACACGATCAGATCGAGACTTCGACACTCGGCTCTGATGACTGGGACAAGCTTCTGAATTTCAAGGGCACGGCAGATTATTCAACGATCTCCGACTGCACCTTCGGACATCACGAATACGGTGTGCTCATGGGTTATCCCACCGACACACAGGAGACCTATGACCTCTACAACGGCAAGCCCTGCATCACCCTCTGCGACAATTACTACAACAACACCATTACCCGAGCACCGGGCCTGATGCGATACGGTTACTTCCACAGCTTCAATAATTACGTCGTGAATTTCGACATGGGCTATACGATCTATTCTGCCTGCAAGCTTTATTCCGAGAGCAATTATTTTGAAGCCGGAACAGGCAAAGGCTCCGTAGTTAATGACCGTCCCGGCAGTGATATTTCTGCCACATATCCGGGAGTATATACTGATTCCGGTTCTATTCTGACAGGCTCCAATTACGGTCTGACTGCAAGCTATGCAAAAGCCTGCACATGGAGACCGTCCTCGAATTACAGCTATACTGCAAAGTCTGCATCTGATGTCAAGTCATACTGCATGAAGAATGCCGGCTCGAAATCCAGTGCTTCTGCCATGACTTATGCCGCATTTGCCGAGTCGGGTGTTCCGTCAGCAGGGTATGTGACTGCACCGGAGACTGAAATGCAGGAAACCAACATTGAACCGCTGAAGGGTAACCTGATCGGTGAACTTGCCCTCAAGGATAAGGCAACTTACCAGAACTGGGCACTGCTTCCGTCAGTGAAGACCGGTGACAAGATCTACGGCGACCGTGATTTTACATTCACCTATCTGCCGCCGACATTCATTACATCTGAACTGGTGCAGACAGCCTGCGACGCCAAGAATTCCACCGGTGAACTGGCGGTGATGACTGCTGCTGGCGACTGTACAGTATATGTCGGACTTGATTCCAGAGTGGAGAAAGTTCCGTCATGGATGAATGGTTTTAAAAAGACTTCCTTTACTGCATACACAAGCAACGATGTGACGTTTGAATTCTACAGTATTTCACTGAAAGCCGGAGAAACGCTTTCTCTCGGCAGCAATGAGCAGTCTGCATTCTGTATCAACTATACCGTGATCGTGCAGAGGGACAGAGGCTATCGCTGTGATCTGAACGGAGACGGCGAATTCACAGTAGCAGACTTAGTAATGCTCCAGAAATGGCTCCTTGCCACACCGGATATCACTATCCCTTACTGGACGGCAGGCGACCTGACAGCTGACCATACGCTGGATATATTCGATCTTACACTTCTGAAGCAGGCAATTATCGAGAAGGGACCTACTCCTCCCGTACAGCCGGAAACTCCGACAGAGCCGCCGGTATCAGAAGGCTATGAGCCGGAGGGCTTCAAGCTGTCCGGCAAGATGTATCTGGTGGGCGATTCCACTGTCTGCGAGTACACCGGCAGCATCTGCACTGATTACAACCGTTACGGCTGGGGCATGAAGCTGGGCGAACAGTTCAACGGCGGTCTGGTCATAAACTACGCGCTCTCCGGCAGAAGCAGCCGCAGCTTCCTTACCGAAAGCAATTATCAGAAGCTGCTGAGCAATATCGGAGCAGGAGATTACCTGTTCATACAGTTCGGACACAACGACGAAAAGACCGATGAATCGACCTATCCGGGACTCGGCACCTATGCCGGACTTGACCAGTCCACACTTGACAGCGAAGGAAAGGATGCATCCGGACGGTATTCTTACGAATGGATCATCCTCAACAAGTACATCAGACCTGCACAGGCAGCCGGTGCTGTTCCGGTGCTTGTTACACCTATCACAAGACGCGGTTCGGACGGTACACCGAATTATGCAGCACACACCGCATATCAGCAGGCACTTATCCGCCTTGGCGAGACATACAATGTGCCGGTCATTGATGCAACTGCGCTGACTACGGCGTACTACAACCAGATAGGTGCAGCCAATACCGCAGCTCTTCACTGCTGGGCAGATGCAGAACACACAACGCTCGACAATACACACCTCTCTGAACAGGGGGCAACGGTCATTGCCGGCATCATTGCCGCACAGACCAAAGCCCTTGATCTGACGATCGGAAATTTCATAAAATGATACTGCAAAGGGCTGTACTTCATGCGAAGTACAGCCCTTGCTGCGTATGTTGCAATTTCCGAAATTATATGCTATAATCTTGAAAAAGGAGGCGAAGACTATGCGAAAACTGATCGCTGTGATACTGCCGGAACTATGTGACATACTGGAGACTGAGCTGGTCGGCGGCATTCATGAAACAGCCAGAGCACTCGGATATGATGTGCTGATAATCACGGATACCTATAATAATATCTCAGACAGCTATGTAACGTCGTATATGCAGGGACTGGAAAGCGTATATCAGCTTCTGACAGCAGCACAGTTTGACGGTGTGATATTTGCTGCGTCACGATTTCACAGGACTGCAATGCGGGATATGATCGCAGATCTCGTACGGCAGCAGCAGTGTCCATGTGTGGTGCTGGACGAACGGATGGAAGGCATTGAGCCTGTCTTTGCAGAACACGAGGAGGGAATGTACCTGATCACAAAGCACCTGATCGAAGATCACAGGTTCAGGAATATTGCGTTTCTTGGCGGTGTCCCTGACAACGAGATCTCACAGAAGCGTGAAAACGGATACCGGAAAGCGATGCAGGAGCATGGGCTCGCAGTGGACAGTTCAAAGGTGTTCTGGGGGTATTACTGGAAGCAGGTGCCTGCCGATATTGCAGACGGCGTTGCAGACGGCAGCATTCCGAAGCCGGAGGCGTTCGTCTGCGCCAATGATATGATGGCAATGGCACTCATTGACCGTTTGGCGGAACACGGCATCCGTGTCCCGGAAGACATCGCCGTGACAGGCTATGACGGAGGCTGGCGGGCAGCATTGCATACTCCGGTACTCACTACCGTCTCCGGCAGGGAAAAGGAACTCGGTATCCGGGCAGTCTGTCGTCTGCATGAGCTTATGACCGGACAGAAGTGCAGTATCCCACAGACTTCTCAGTCGATCCAGCATGGCATTTCCTGCGGCTGCCAGTCTCTTGCAGGAGCAGCACCGCTTGAAATGAAAAACCATGTCATCAGCCGCATGGAGCTGTATGAACGCCGGAAGAATTACATGGCATCCAATCAGCTCTCTCGCTTCACAGGTGCAAATACTCTGGAAGAATTATCCGCGCAGATAGACGAGCTGGCATATACGCAGTTTAATATCATCTGGCTCGATGTCTGCCTTTTTGAAGACTGGACATTTGACTTCAAGGATTCGTCACGCTACCGGAAGGACGCATTTTCAGAGCAGATGCTCCTGCTGCTCTCAAAGCGGCTGCCGGTGAATGCGCCCTGTATGTATAAATTCCCGACGCAGCAGATACTTCCGGCACTGCAAATGCCGCACGAACCTGTGCTGCTCGTATTATCCGCCCTGCATTACAACGATCAGGTTTTCGGATATCTTTCTGCTGCTTATCCGTCGGTGGATGATATTTGTCTGGACGAGCATTATATCTACTGGTGTGACGTTATCGCAGAAGGACTGAATGCGCTGCAAATGCGGCTTTACACAGATTATATCCACAATCAGTTCGATTCCCTGTCCGTCTATGATCCCGGGACCGGTATCCTTAACCGACGCGGATTTCTGGAGAAAGCCGCAAGGCAGATGACGTGCGGACAGAGCTACAGGTACATACTTTTCACCTACCCGATCAACGAGCATACGCCGGTCAGCATCACCGGTCTGATAGCCAATGCACTGCGAAAAGTGTGCAGTCAGGGAGAGTTGTTCTGCCGTATCACAGAGCAGTATTTCGCAGTGCTGCTGCCGGAGAGCGAAGAGTATTCGGCGGAAAGCTGGATACGTCAGCTGCACGAAACCTTTTTGCAGCAGCAGGGGACGATGCTGCATCTGATCGCCGCAGAGCCTGTATGCGTAACAGATGATTTTCTGCTTCACAACATGAACGAACTGGAACGTCACCTGAACATCGGAAAAGAAAAGCTTGATCTGCGGTGCAGCATCCGCAGCAGTTATCCGATCAGTGCACAGGAGCAGATAGAGCATCTGCATTTCGAGATACATTCCGAGCCGCAGCAGGACTGGAATCTGTCGGATATTGCCGCAAAGTATCATCTCAGCGTAGGCTATTTACAGCGGCTGTATAAGGAACGCTACAGTATCGCTGTCATGGAGGATGTGCTGAACGCAAGGCTGGAACGCGCCAAATGGCTGCTTTCGCACACAGGACTTCGCGTCACCGAGATCGCCGAGCAGGTGGGATTCGGCAGCAGTGCACATTTTATGCGACAGTTCCGGAGCAAGGTGGGCATGACAGGACTGGAGTACCGGCGTAAGAATCAGAATAAGACCATTACATAAGATTCGACTGGAGTGGGAAACGGTACTTGCCGTGTTTACAGAAGCGGCTGAAATGAGCAGGGCAGTTGTCAGGGCGAATTCGAATACTTCTTCATGCAAAAGCCTCCGGGAGCGCCGTGAGTGCGGATATGATGTTGTCTATGGAACGATCATGCTGCCTTTCGCCAGTCAGACTATTATTGCCCTGAGCAGCTCAGGGAGCTTCTCAAATGCTGTCAGCTCCGGTACTGCTTCACATATCTTTCCAAAGCCGTATGCAGCGTGTATGAAGCCGCAGCCTGCCTTCATGGCAGAATCGTAATCGCCCTGTATATCCCCCACATAGTAGGCTCTGTCAAGGTCGTTGCGCTCCTTCACAAGAGCGATATTGCTGCCCTTGTCCAGCTTGTTGTTGCCGTAGCATTCGATATCCGTGAAATACTTCCCGAAGCCGTAGTATTCAAGAAAGGCTTCAATATAGCCGCTCTGGCAGTTGCTCACGATGTAGAGCTCATACTTCTCCCTCAGCTTTTTCAGAGTCTCCTCAAGCTCTGGATAGAGGACGCCGCCGTGCCTGAGCAGGTAATCGTTTTCATGTTCACAGCACTCATCGAGCAGCCTGTATCTCTCATCTGCCGGCAGATCACCGAAAATGATATCGGCTATCCTGTCCATGGTGAGCCCCATGATTCCCATGATATCCTCCTGAGTGATATCCGGTCTGTCATAGCCAAGCTCCTTCACTTTCTCAGTCCATGAGTATGCCACATTCTCCGAGGAATCCCAGAGCGTACCGTCCATATCGAAAATAATTCCTGTTCTCACTTTGTCTCCTCCATCATACGGTATATCTCGCCCAGTTGCACCCTGTCGCAGGGCGTTTCGTCGAGTATGGTTATCCTGCCGGGACGAACTGTCCTTGCCTTTTTCCACATATCCGCGAACATATCCTCAGTTATGCCGTAGGCTGAAGGGGCTATGCAGATCCTGTACGTCCTGAAGAACTGCACCAGTCCCTCCGGATCCTGCTTCTGGAAAATGCAGGCAGGAACAGAGCCCATGGCAGTTGCAATGCCGTGGGATATCCTGATGCCGGGGTAGTATTCCTCTATGGCGTGGGCGAAGAGGTGTTCACTGCCGCTGCATGGGCGTGACGATCCAGCTATCTCCATGGCAAGGCCGCCCATGACGAGAGCGCGGGAGAGTATCCTTATGAACACCCTGCTCTTCATGTTCTTCTCATCGCAGTGATAGACCGAATCGTATGCCATGCGGCTGATAGCGTAGGCGAAGTCATCCGTCCGGGAATTTGTCTTCCTTGCTGCGATCTTCCAGTCTTTCAGGGCGGTGTGCTTGGCAATGGTGTCGCCGATGCCGGATAGTGTCTGCACCTCCGGGGCACTGATTATCATGTTGGTGTCAACGATTATCGCCGCAGGTATATTGCACTCAAGAGTGCGTCTTGCACCGTTTTCCGTTTCGAGGACGGCAAAGGGGGAGGCGAGGGAATCGTTGCTCAGGGAAGAGGGCATGCAGATATATGCTGCTTTGCTGACATGTGCAGCATACTTGGCAGTGTCGAGAACTCTGCCGCCGCCGAAGCCTATGATTATGCGTATCTCCTCTATGCACACCCTTTTGGCGATAGCGACAGCCTCATCGAAGCTGGCGCTGTTTATGGCGATGACCTCAGCGCCACCGAAATCGCGGCTGATATCATCCACCTTTTCCCTGTAGATATCTATAAGGTTCTGCTCGGAGATGATTATCGCCTTCTGACCGATGATATCGGGGATATAGCGTTTTATGATCTCATCCGAGTGAAAAAAGGCGTCCTCCTCAACTGCAAGACATAGGGGAAGATCAAATCTTGAATGCTGATTCATAGCTTTACCTCTGCTTTCATTTTATCGTTTATGCATCAGCTTTGTGATACATTATGGCAACTATATCAATTATACCACTATATAAGCGTTTTTGCAATAAAAGCATATAATTACCGCAAACGGGCGTTCTGTACACAATCACGCTCCCCCTGCTGGTAAACAGCGTATTGACAACTTTGTCAGCTACCAAAGCAGAACTGCTAAGAGGCGATACGCTGGAAGAAACGTATGTGGGAGTCGGAGAAAAAGGCGAAGAATCTTTTGCACCGAACGGAATGACGATCTATAAATTAAGAGCCTATTATAGTGATTCCGAGTACAAGGAGTCGACTCCTTTTCTACGGATGACAGTAACGCAGGTATTAAGTATGAGTTTGATATTCAGCCTCAGGGATGTACATTCCTCCTTCGGATACCGAGTATACTGTAACATGGTGGACTAATCTTGTTCCTGACAGATACGAAATATGGAATGATAATAACGAGTGTGTAGCATCAGGCGGATGTATGATGTACGGAGTTCATACCTTTGATTCACTTATTCCTTCTGTAGAAGGGCGGTATGCTGTCTTAGCTTATATGGACGGTTTTATCGGATCACCTGTATAGCCTGAGGCATTTGAGATCAAATATCCCGATCATTGTTTCACTGTCCAGCCCGAAGACGCAGATTTCGTTTCCGGTCAGGCACAGGCACCTACAATAACATGGGATATAAACTTTGAGCCTGTGGAGTTTGGTATAGTTAAAGTCAATGAGGACGGAACGGAAGAATCTCCTGCGTGGTATGTGGATCCGCTTCCTATTATCAGGTCAAAACAGCTGAGAAGCCTTGGAGTCGGTCAATACCGTCTTGCAGCAAAGTACAGAGAAGATGCAGAGCCTGTTTACAGCGATATTTTCACTATCCGGGAGTTTAAACTCAAACACGATCCGTCAGAGAATGACTACGATCTTGAAGCAAATTATAACGAAACATGCTACTTTACATGGGATCTGAGTTCAAAGGCATTAAAACAGCAGGTTTTTTACAAACCTGTAAATTCCTCTGAACCGGCTGCTTCAATTGATATTAAAAATACAGCATATATCTATGATGATATTTACGGCTACGGCTGCGAGATAGAAAGCTCCAACAAATGGGAAGATTATGAATGCTTTATCCGTGCCTGGGCAAAAGGCTACGAAGACAAGTATATAGACTCCGACAAGTTCATTATCCATATGAAGGGCAGAGGCGTCTCAATTGAACCTAACGGCGGTACTTACAGCCTTGCAATGAATGACGGAGTTCCGTCAAAGGAATTCGTTGACCATATTGAAGTCAATGAAAATGGAAAGGCTGTTATGCCTGAATGTATAATGACTCCTCCTGCGGGAACTATGTTTGACTGTTGGGTGGTCACAGATGAAAAGGCTTATTTTTACACTCTTGAAGCAGCTCGTGAAAACGGATTTTCTATCATTTATGACTCCAATCTCCATGATTCCGAGTACGGTTTCAACTTCTACGAATTCTATCCGGGCGAAGAAGTAGATGAAGAACTCTTACAATGGAATGTTGTATTCCCACTATGGAAGGTAAAAAGCTATTCATATTCCGACTGTAACTTTGATAAGCAGTATGACGGCGAGCCTGCAATGATATGTATCAATGAGCTCATTACACCGTACATCCCTGCGGAATATTTCACTTTCTACTACGATGAAAACGGAGAATTGCAGAATAAGCTCAAGCCTGATATGGAAGTCAAGCTGTATGAAAGAAACGGTGCAGGCATGACTCTCCTCTCAGAAAACCTCACTATGGAATTTGATGCCTCTGTTCCGGGCGGTGTAAGATTCATATTTGAAACTCCTGCCGACGTCGGAACATACAGTGTCGAGTTCATTTACAAAGGAAACAGAGTGCTTCTCTATGACGTTTCCATTACCGAAGACACAACCGTAACTTACACGAAAGTCGAGGCTAAAGAGCCTACATACACTGAAGAAGGAAACACAGAATACTATATAGGTTCTGACGGACTTTACTATGTTCTTGAAGGCGATGAGTATATTGTTATAGGAGAAGGCTCATGGATCATCCCGATGCTTGTGGACGAACACGCAGGTATGCTCCTTGTTGACGAATACAAGGCAAACGGCACATATCCCACGCAGGAAGGCAAGGTTTTCGCAGGCTGGTTCGCTGACAGCGAGTACACAACTCCGTATATGCAGACCACCGGATATGCCTATGCGAAGTTCATCAACGAAAAGTGTATCACTGTGAAGTGGCAGAAGCGTCTTGACAATCCCGATCCGAACAAGACTGACATTAGACTTGTCAGCACACTGGACTGCGGTGATTATGACAGCCTGCATTTTGTTCTGACATTTACAGATAACGGATTTGTTATCAAGGACGGACAGATCACTCGTTTGCATGATAGTCTCAACGGTTTTGTAAACGGTGAGAATGTTTCGTATACTCCCGATATATTCTGTGAAGATTCAAAGTATTTCGCAGCCTATACCATAACAGGAATGCCTAACTCACTTTATGACACTTCGCTGACTGCTCAGGTATATATCATAACACTTGACGGAACAAGAGTTGAAGGAGCACCGCTTACATTCAAAGTCGCTGATGATCAGAGCAATAACTAATTTATAAGGAGATTTGTAAAATGGAAGAGAAGTATGTTACTCCCGCTATGGAGATTACTGTTTTTGAAACAGAAGATGTCATCACCACCTCCGGTGGAATCCCGACTGGCGGTTCCGGTAACGGAGACAGCGGTGAAGGCAACTGGGGCGGACTGAACGGTTAATAAGTTTTTAACGGCAGGCAGCGATTACGCTGGCCTGCCGTTTTCTACATTTATGATAGTTCTGCCGGAGCTTTCTGTTTTTTCAGATTTTACATCTGATCAAGCTCATTTTGACTTGTTGTTATGACATCTTCGCAGTCGAAAACAACGATCTCTATCTCGGGTGGTAAATACTTATCCATCAATAGACCTCCTTTGTGTTATTCTGGTATTATCTGTTCAGGAAGTGGTAGCGTGATCTGCATTAACATACTCATTTGCAGCGATATAATATGCTGTGATAGCCTTCGCCATTTTCAGATTTTTGTCAGATACGCTGTCTTCGTCACTTATGTAATTGTTCATGACACGGTAAACCCATGAAAGTGCGGAGAGTGAATAGTTTTTGCCTTTTAAAGTGATAGTATAGTTTTTCGCAAGCTGATCAGGTGTTATTTCTGTGATCTCAAAATAAGACGGATAAGTCGTTTTATTTACTTTTGTACTTGCTTCCGAAATTAAACTGCCTGATTTTGTTTTAGCAGCAACGCCTTTTATGTACAGACGTATAGCTGTTCTCGAATCAAGAACAAGAGAGATCTTAGCTTCATTTGAATCAAAATTCGGAGCATATTCATCAAGCATTCCGAGTCTGATAAGATCATCTTCTGAGATATCGGTCTGTTTAAGGTAAGCCTCAAGTGATTCAGCAAATCCGTGGTCTCCCTCATAGAAATAATCAGCGGATGCAGAGCCAAAAACTTTTGTTGCTTTTATAAGAGTAAGAGCTTCAGGTTCAGTCACATTTTCGAGAGCGGATTCAAGATAATCAGAAACTGAATAAGGCTCAGAAGTATAGATCACTTTATCTTTTTTTACCACCTCAGCGACTATTTTTTCGTTCAGGTCTTTTGCGTAAACATGGGCGGTCACACAATATTTGCCGTTCTTCTCGGTGAATTCAACCATCTGTCCGTTTTCACGACAATTGCCGGTCAGCAAGACCTTGTAATCAGCAGCTTCATATGCCGGGATCAATTCATTAAGATAGAAATTCAGGCC
>DFJW01000002.1 GCA_002373775.1 Ruminococcus flavefaciens
TGTGCTGGTTGTGACGCTTGATAGCGCCAGCGAAGCCCTTACCTTTGCTTGTGCCGACAACGTCGATAGCGTCGCCTACAGCAAATGTGTCAGCCTTTACGATGTCGCCTACATTGAGTGAATCGCAGTCTTCAAGTCTGAACTCCTTGAGAGTTGACTTAGGAGCTACGTCTACCTTGTCGAAGTGACCCTTCATAGGCTTGTTCATTCTCTGAACCTTTACATCGCCGTATCCGAGCTGAAGTGCAGCGTAACCGTCGTTTTCAACAGTCTTCTTCTGTACTACTACGCAGGGACCTGCTTCTACTACTGTTACAGGAACAACTTTTCCTGCTTCGTCGAAGATCTGAGTCATACCGATCTTCTTGCCGATAATGCCTTTCTGCATATCATTTTCCTCCTGTTAGGTTATTGGTTGATGAACTTGCATCAACTTGACCGGCGGTTTACCGCCATTTCGCTTCCCGAGCGGTGGTTTCAGGTGCCGCTGAGTCTTACTTGACTTCCATTACAACGTCTACGCCTGCGGGGATCTCAAGCTTGTCAAGAGTTGCAGTAGTCTTCTCTGTAGGACGGATAACGTCTACGAGTCTCTTGTGAGTTCTCATCTCGAACTGCTCGCGGCTGT
The DNA here is from genome assembly GCA_002373775.1 of Ruminococcus flavefaciens. Lineage (GTDB taxonomy): Bacteria > Bacillota > Clostridia > Oscillospirales > Ruminococcaceae > Ruminococcus > Ruminococcus flavefaciens_M. The sequence goes on from DFJW01000002.1 coordinate 629, forward strand.
CCTTGTACTTGTGTACAGCACGGAGGATAGTAACTACTTCCTTGTCTGTAGGGAGCGGTATAGGTCCTGAAACTCTCGCACCGCTTCTCTTAGCTGCCTCAACGATCTTAGCTGCAGCGATGTCTACTGTAGCGTGATCGTAACCCTTGATCTTGAATCTGATCTTTTCGTTGACTGCCATTAAATTTCGCCTCCTTGAAGAATTTACGGGGACGCTCATCGGGATGTCACACGCTGCCGTGTGTTTCGTGCACTATCTTATTAAAAAAGCTCGAAAAACCGTTGTTTTCCGAGCTGAAAGCGCATAGAGACACAAATAGGGCGTACCTGACGCATACGCAAGCTGCGCCGATACAAATACCACAAACTGTGTTCGCTATCCCTTTTCGCCCGGTTTAAAATCGGACATACTCCACAGAAATTACCTGCCATACCGGCAGCAACCTTCCGTTTCATCGCATATCGTATTGCAGTCAGCGCACTTTCAGCGCGCTTAACAGGTATAATTTTACCACATTTCCCGTCAGATTGCAATAGTACAGGGCAAAAAGTTTGTGAAATATTTTGTAAATTTTTCATGAACGATAATTTTGTTTTAACTATATATCCTTCCCAGGAAACTGCCTGCCCTTCTATTATAATATAAAAAGCAGCCTGTGTCAAGCAAAAGCGGCCATCCGCCGGGGATGACCGCTTAAATATCTGCTTATTCTGCTTCTACAAGATCAATTCCGTTGATGAATGCCCACATGTCCTCATCTGTGATATCACTGTGTATGAAAAGTCCGCAGCCCCAGCCTGTATCACCGAATACAACGAGCACGTCCCTGTTGAACCAGCCGTTTTTCCAGTACTCTTCCGTGATATCTTTGCCGTTCTCGTCGTAAACAGGATATTTGTCTTCTTTTCTGTAGCTGACGTAAACGTGTCTTGCGTCATCGCCTGTGCCTACATCGAATTCCTCTATACGCTCTGACTGATAGTTTTCATTGTTGAACAATTCCTGCTTGATCTCATCGATGTTTGTACAATCCACCGGTCCGTAGGGGGATATTCCGCCGGCATGATATTTGCCGTCATTGTAATGATACTTCCAGCCGTCCGTGGAAATAAAAATATCCGGTACGTTCTCGAAACTTATATCATACTTTACTGTTCCCTCTGTGGGAGCCTCTGCTTCTTCATCAGCTTCGCTCATCTCTGCAACAGCTTCTTCTGAATCAGCAGCTTCCGCAGGCTCACTTATCTCCTCAGCTTCCGCGATGATCTCGTCTGCAACGACAGTTACTACCTCGGGCTCAGCCTCTTCGGATGCCTGCTCAGTGTATTCAGCAGTGGTCTCCTCAGAAGTGATGACCTCCTGCATGCTCTCGTCCTCAACTATCGCTGCCGGAGACTTTCCTCCGGATGCAAAATGCGTAACTGCGACAGTTCCTGCCGGTATGAGTACGAATGCGGCAGCAGCCGCTGCTGCTCCTGCACTGAATCTTATATTCTTCTCTCTTCTGCGCTTCTTTTCCATAATTACACCTCTTTGTAATTCCGCACGGCGGCGGCAGTAGTTTTCGGAGAATATATGCTCTTCCTCTGACGCAAATGCGTCCTCTGTTATCTTCTTCCAGTCAGTTTTCATCATACTTTTCTCCTCTCATTTTTATTATCCGCCGTCTCGCACGTTCGAACCTCTTGCGCGCGGCAGTTTCGGTCAGTGACACTTTGTCTGCGACATCCTTCCATGGCAGTTCATCCCGGCAGCGCAGGACAACTATCTTCCTGTCCGTTTCATTCAGTCCGCCGAGGACGCTGCCTGCGCTGTCCGCAAGCACTTTTCCCTCAATATCGGTGTATATATCGGGCAGTTTCATTGTCTCTTCGTTTATGGGGAATTCATGGAGGAATGTGCGCTTGCTCCGCCTGTATATGCTTATTGATGTGCTCTTTATGACCTTGACGACATACGCCTTCGTCCTCGGGCTGTCAGCATCATCCAGTCTGGATATCTTGCCTATGAGCCGGACAAACGCTTCGGATACTGCGTCCTCCGCGAGCCCGCTGTTGTGCAGTACCGCATAGGCTATCCGGTACATCGGCTGCTCATACAGTTCATACAGCCTGCTGAGCTTTTCAGCGTCGCTCCTTTCCATTGCATCACCTTCCCTTTGAGACGTCTCATATATTATAACGTCCTGCCCCTGCGTTATGTGACATGCTGTTCGAGAAAAATTTTCGGACCTTATTAAAATACTATCCCCTCATATACGGCAGGTCCGGCATCGCGCATTCCGGATATGACCGTCGTAAATGAGGGGATCTTGAATACAGTTGTTCAGGCTACGAGACCTGAACGCTCGATACCTTCTGTGAAGTATTTCTGGAGGAAGGTATAGAGGACAAGTATGGGAGCGATAGAGATAAGGCATCCCGCCTGTTTCCAGACTATCATCTCTCTCGGGCTGACCTGTGCGTTGGCGTCGCCGAAGAGCCATACTTTCAGTTCGCTGTCAAGCTTATAGAGTGTCATTGCGACTGTTTTGGTGTTGGTAAAGAATGTGGTGCTGACATAGTAATCGTTCCAGTACCATACTACAGAGAACAGGAATACGGTGAGGAAGGATGATGCCGCATTGGGTATCATTACTCTTATGAAAGTCTTGAGAGGACCGCAGCCGTCGATATATGCTGCATCCTCCAGTTCCTTGGGAAGTCCCTTGAAGAACTGGCGGAATATCAGTATCATAAGTCCCGAACGTATGCCGTTTGCAGTCATTGCAGGCAGATACATCGTCCACATGGAGTCGATGAGGTTTATCTTGCTGCTTCCGAGGAAGTATCTGAACTGCGTGTACAGAGGCAGTGATATTACCTGTGTGGGAACGAGTATCATGAGTATTACTATGCCGAACAGTATCCCCTTTCCCTTGAACTTGAATCTCGCGAAACCGTATCCGGTTATGGCACAGGATACCACCTGCACCAGCGAGCAGCCTATATTGAGGAAAAGAGTGTTTTTCAGCGTCGTCTTGAAGTCCATTGCATTCATGGTATCCTTCAGGACGCTGAGAGTGTAGTTGCGGGGTATCCACATTACTGTGGGATCGTTCATGTCTGTCCTCTCGCGGAAGGTACAGCTTATCATATATATAAGCGGATAGAGGATGACGAAGCTGAGACCGAAGAGTATGACGAATCTGAAGAAGGGCCAGACCTTATCGAATGCCGCCTTGCGTCTGACATAGCTGCGCTCTGCCCTTGACATTGACTGCATGCGTATCTTCTTTGCCTCTCTCTTGCTCATACCGTTGCCGATCTGATGTTCCTGCTTTACAGCAGCAGTGTTTTCTGACATGCTTCGCACCTCCTTATTCGACTTCGTAGTAAATAAACTTATTTACTATCGCAGTGATGATACCGATAGCCGCAAGGACTATTACGAAGTATATCCATGCCATTGCAGAAGCCTCACCGAACGCCCAGTCCTTTTTCATGTCGAGTATCCGGTTCATGACCTTGTTCATGGGGCTGGTGAAGGAGTCAATGACTGTGAATATAAGATTGGCAAGTATGAAAGGGCTGACATAGGGGAAGGTTATCTTCCAGAAGTACTCCCATGCGGTAGCTCCCTCCACCTGTGCCGCCTCCTTTGCGGAAGGCGGTATGTTCTGGAGTGCAGCAAGGAACAGGAGTATCTGTATTCCCGAGCTCCATACGATGCCGAAAATGTTGTCTGCCACTGTGGATATGACAGTTCCCATATTCTCGCTCAGTCCGTAAACTCCGAGGAACTGCATCAGCTGTCCCACAAGGTCAGTGGAGAACATGGTAGAGAACTGCTGTGCGCCGGTATTTCCCGTCGAATCCATATCGCCGTTGATTATCTTGAATACGGGACCTGTAGCGATAATGACAGGCAGGAAGAATACTGCTCGCGCAAGTATCCTGCCGCGGAACTTCTGGTTCAGCACTACCGCGATGAACAGTGAGAAAATGAGTATCAGCGGAGTTTTCCAGAGAGTTTCCAGAAGTGTGGACTCAAGGTAATCCATGTAATTCGGATCGGTGTTGAGCGCATATTTGTATTTTGCAAGTCCCACCCATTCGGTATCCAGTGATCCGGGATTTACCGTTACCTCACAGAATGAGTAGTACAGCGATTTCATAAGCGGTATCAGGAAGAACCAGAGCGTGCCTATTATCCAGAGGAAAATAAATCCGTAGCCGTACATTGCCTTGCGGCGTTCATAGGGTATCCTGCTCACTCTGACCTTCTCCGGCTTAGTGCTTACAGGTGTAGGCGTGTCGCCTGCTTTAAGCGGCGGAAGCTCAGGCTTTGCTGCCTCAGCTTTTGCATCATTGGTGTTTTTGCTGCTCATCAGAATCTCACGCCTCCTTCCTTTTCAAGCACTTCCAGTTCATACAGTGTGCCGTTGAAATCAATGGTCCTCTTTTCGAAATCCACCTTTACGATGCTTCCGTCAGAGAATGTGGTAGTTATGTTGTTTCCGTCATTTTCCATGTCGTAACCGGTTATGGTGCAGCCGCTGACCTTTCTGAGTATGGGAGCAAGGAGCTTGTATTCCTCGGAAGCGGTATCTATCCAGTTTTCGTAGTTCGCATAGTAATAGATATCGAATTCCGTATCCTTGAGAGTACTTGTCTCCTCATAGAGCATATCATAGCAGAGGTTGCTTCCGGTAGCAGCCGCCATCATCAGCAGTGTCTCTGAATCAGCATCACCGTTAACGGCTGTGGTCGAGTACGGTATGAGTCCGTGCATTACCAGCTGATAGAACGGTATGTCCTCATCGAAAAGATCGAATCTGCTTGATGTCATGGGCACATTTGTTATATGGCTCACATAGGGCAGCGCATAGGCGTTGGCATTGTCAGCGAGCATTCCGTCATCCAGCTTGTCGCTGAGTGTCTCAAAGCCTGATACCAGCTTCTGCATGGTCTCGTAGCGGGAGATGTTCTTCTTGCCGTAATCGCCGTAGAGCGAGGTTGTCAGGTTCGCCATGGATATGCCGTCCAGTCCGCGCTTGGAGTAGTTATCCGCTGCTTCGTCGAATATGTCGCCGAAATAGCCCGGAGAGAGCAGGGACATATTCTTCTTGAATCCGTCCGGGATGCCGTATGCTCTGTCATAGCTGACGATACGCGCATATGAGCCGGAAACTCTCACTGCCGTGCTGGTGAACGAGAAATATCCGTTTCCGGAATAGAAATCGCGGTTGTCTGAAACCGGATACAGCTCAATGTCATTGTCCTCCATGAAACCGGTGAGGTCACGGAAGTCCTTCTTGCCGCCCAGTGTGCCGGAGGGCTTGGCGTCGGTGTCCACCTTGTTCTTTATGCCGTCATTTGTCCAGTTGGTGTAGGATACTACCATCTGATCCACGCCGCTCTCGTTCAGGCGCGAGAGTATCTCCTTCGCCTGATCGTAAGTGGTTATGGCGGTCTTCATGGTTATCGGTATTCCTAAAACCGGACGTTTCTTCTGAACGCCGCCGTAGAGGTCAACATACATAGGAGCACTGTCAGCCTCAGCCTTGGTCTCAACGCCCATTTCTTCGATGAGGTACTGTCTGTAGCGGCTTGCCACATCCACATAATCCGCGTCCTCTTTCGCTATAGGATAGTAGAGCAGTTCGATATCGTCAGCCTTGACGTCTCCTCTTTCGAAAATGGTGAATTTCTGGTTGCTGTTTCCGGACATGTAATATGTGTCCGTACCTCTCAGCGTGAAACTGAATCCGCAGAGGTTGTAGCTTGTGTTGGACTGCTTCGAGCACTTTGCCGAGAGCACCGCATTGGAATCGCCCTTTGCCGCAACTACGAGAAGTGCGTTGTCCTCCTTGACAATGCCGTAACAGGGCAGATATATCTGCTCAGTCACCGCGCCCTTTGTGGCAGGGACTGCTGTAACGTCGTTTCCGTAAACTCTCTGAGCATATGCGTTGGCGTTCATGGTCCTGTTGTTATTGAAACGGACGAGCGCACCGCTTCCGTCGGGGATCACGAAATATCCGTCTTCCTTGTCAGAAGCAGCTCCCATAGAGCCGAGTATGGTGAGATCGGTAATGATGTTCGCGGAGTTGTTCTCCTCCAGTTCTGACATCTTCACGCTTGCCTTCAGGTGATCGCCCTCAAGCACATACTCCACAGGGTAGCTGAATCCAGCCTGCTCATAATTGTAAACTACACGGATGCCGTTGGTTATATCGCTGACTGTCATTTTACAGTCATTGCTTATGCCTGAACGCAGCTTATTGTCCGCAGTACGCTTCTCAGGTATGCCATAGACCATAGTGCTGGATGAACGCAGTTCGTCCACCAGCAGGTCGGTAGCATAGGTGTCCTGAGTCGCCCCCAGCGGAGAAGACCACCAGATGTAGCCGGTCTCCTTGTTCTCTATACCGAATATGACGTTCTCATAGTCGATTATCATCCTGAACATATCATTTTCAGCACCGTATCTGAATACGCCGAGGAAGTGGCTGCCGTCCTCAGAGAGCCACGCCATATCCTTGCCCTTTTCATCGAGGAACACTTTCCTGCCCTCTTCAGTGCTGTCATAGGTGTACTGAGCTTCCACGCCCTTATGATCGCTCTTCATCCTGACAAGAGTATCGCCGTCCTTGGTGAGATACATCACTTCGCTGTCAATGGATGAAACGATGTAGTACATTGATATCAGCTTTTTGCCTTCAGCGTCTGTGGTCAGCACATAGCGCTTCTTGTCGCTGACATATATCTTTTCTGTCTTTCCGGACTTGCTGCCGGAATTGAAATCGGCGACAGCTTCGCCCTTGACGGGATCGACCGCAACGAGTTCGCCCAGCTTTTTCAGCTCGTCGATCTTGTCAGCCAGTTCCTTCTGCTCGTCGGTGTAGTCCTTTTTCTTCTTGGGCTTTCCGCCGGCAGCTTCCCAGAGCTTGTCGTCGATATCCTTGTCCTTGTAGTAGATATCAAGGCCGTCTATTGTGCCTATCTTTTCAAGATACTTCTCTGCATCCTCGACCGAGAGTTCCACCTTTTCGGAAGTCTCGGAACGCTTTGCTCTCTGAGCGGCAGCTTCTTCTCCGCTCACCTCATCAGCCGTACCTCCGTCCTCTTCCGTGACTGCTGCTGCATCTCCGTCAGCGTCGTCGGCGTATATGTTTCCGCCGACTGTCATAGTCGATACCGCAAGGAGGCAGAGCAGGAATCTTCTTATTCTATTTCCCATAATTCATCGCCTCCGTATCACACTCTCAGTCTGTAGGACAACTCGGTATAGATAGTTGAAACGAATATCCATACCTGCTGTACAAGAGACATGAAGAGCACCAGCAGGAACAGCATTATCAGCATTGCTACGATAGTGAGTATCACCGCAAATACCGTCTTTCCGAAGGAATACTGATGCACCGATTTTATAGCCGAGAACAGAAGTATCACCGACCATCCCACTCCGATTATCTGCACCGCCTGCATGAATACTATCTCGTCTCTTATGAGTATATGAGAGAGGAGCACGTTCACATACAGCTGCACGATGTACGGTATGAGCGCATAGGCACTGTATATGCAGATATTCTTCATCGTGCCCTCGCCGTCAAGCAGCGTGCATATGGACCAGTTGCCCACTACCCATGCCGCGAACAGCACCACGCTCTTCACGAGGAATGGGATGATATTGAATGTCTTGTCATATACTACTCCGAACTGGAAACCGTAGAGCCGGCTGTGGAATATCTGTCCTATGAAGAGGAGCAGCACTATCAGGCAGGCTATCTTCATCGAGCCCGATTTCTTCCAGCGCATATCCTCAAAGCCTTCAAAGGGATGTGTGACTGCATGTTTCACCCATTCCTTCTCTGTAAGATCCATCATGGCTGCTGCTCCTCCTTTCTCTCTTCGTTCTCATCCCCGGCTGCCTTGTTCTCAGCCTTTGCAGCTTCCGCTGCCAGCCGTTTCGCATTGCGCTTCCTGCTCAGGAATATGAGCAGCACGATCAGCGCCGCCAGTCCGAGGAAAATCTTCTTGAAATTCTTCTTGAGGAACTCCATGCGGTAGCCCTCGAATGCCTTGTTGTATATCAGCGGCGCATCGCCAAGCTTTGCGTACTTCATAGCGCCTTTGTAATCGCCTTTTCTCAGCAGTGCGGATGCAACGCCGATGTATGCGCGGCGGTAGTTGCCGTCACGCTTCAGCACTTCGTACCATGGTTCGAGTGCCTCTTCGTAGTATCCCGCATTGAACTTTGATGTAGCCTCATGCACTATCTCGCCGAAGGAAGTCTCCGTGAACACTGTTATGGTGTCCTTCTGGGAATCCACGACGTAGATATTGCTGCCAAGAGTCTCAAGCGCAGACACCTGACGGAATCCGCCCACCTGTGAAGCGAGAGTACCTGTTATGAAAAGCAGGTTGCAGTCCTCATCGTACTGGAACACACGTCCGGTAGTAGCGTCGAGGATGTTTATGTTGCCGTCATCGGAAATATCTATGTCCGTGATAGCAGGCTGGAGCACCTTGTTCTGAGAAGTGTCGTACATGGGAGTGTAGTCGCCGAATGCCAGCTGCATGTTAGCGAATATGTTGTTGCCGGCAGCGTTCAGCTTCTTGACCGTATCGGTGGTCTGGGTGGTGGAAGCTGTGCATGTGAATATGAAGTCGCCGTCGATATCGAAGCTGGTTATACCTGTGGGAACGTTCCTCGCCTTTCGCGCCTTCTTCTCCTCTGAAACGAAGAGATTCTTTATGTAGTTGCCAACTATCTCAGCCGTGGGCTGAACGCGGTTTGCACCATAGAATCCCGTGAACACGCCGTCCGGGCTGAACATTGCAGCACCGGTGGTTATGTTTCCGAGGACTATGTACACATTTCCCGCCTTGTCCGCCAGCACACGCTGGGGCTTGAAGGTAGGCGCACTGTAGAGTTCGCTTTCCGGGCGTTTTATCTCCTGTACCACGTTTCCGTCGGTATCAGCAACGAGCACTCTGTCATTCTCGCTGTCCGCGATATAGATATAGCCGTTCACCTTGGAGACGTACACGCCTTTGGGCTGATTGAGAGATGTCTTCGAACCGTCTTCCCTTGTGAATTCAGTGTAGATCTTCTTTACGTTCTGCATCTCACTGTCGATGACCACAAGGCGGTTGTTCTTGCTGTCGGCAAGATAGAAATTCTGCTCATGATCGCAGAATATGTCGCTTGGCGTATCAAAAGGACCAATGCCCAGATCATATCCCGAGACTGTCCTCTCTGCTATGTAACCTGCCTGGGAAGGGATAGCCTCACCCCAGCGGTCGTAGTTATACACGTCATAGGGCTCGTCTGCGGAAGCCGTCATGGAAACGGCTGCACCTGCTGTCAGCACACACGAGCATACCAGCGACAAAAGCTTTTTCAGTTCTTTTTTCACTTATTACACCCTTTCTGTGCCTTAGTCCTTGATGCCTGAATGAGCCATGGTCTCGATGACCTGTCTCTGGGCAAGCATGAACACAACTACAGGCGGAATGAGTATGAACACCTGAGCCGCCATCATAACGCCTGCTCTCGCCATGCCTGATGCAGAAAGCTGAGTTACGACTGTGGGAAGTGTCTTATACTGTTCCTGGAAGACGATAGTGCCGGTCTGGATGTTCCATGCTGCCTGGAAAGCGAATATGATGAGAGTCATCATAGCCGGTTTCTGGTTCGGCATGACTATCTGCCAGCATATGCGGAAAAGTCCTGCGCCGTCCACCTTTGCAGCCTCGATCATAGCGTCGGGCGTCTGACTGATGGACTGCCTCATGAGGAACAATCCCAGCGGTGAGGCTACAGACGGAAGTATCAGTGCGAGAGGGTTGTCGATAAGTCCGAGTTTAGCCATTACGATATACTGCATGATGTATATTACATTGCTCTGGTAAAGGAGAGCGATAACGATTATGCTGTTGATGATCTTGCTGCCCGGGAATCTGCATTTCGCCAGCACGAACGCTGCCATTGAAGCAAACACGCACTGGAGCACCGTAACGGATATGGTAACAGCCACGCTGTTGAACACATATCTTGAGAAAGGCACTCTGTTCTGATGAAGAGCTGCGAACATCTCGCTGAAGTTCTTCAGTGTCGGGCGTATGGCATAGAGCTTCGGCGGGAAGATGAAGAGTTCCTCCACCGGCTTTATGGACATTACTATAGTAAGGTATATGGGGAACAGCATGAAGAGTCCGAGCAGGGTGAGGAAAACGAAAATGGCTATAGTGCCGCCAATCTTTCTGCCTGCCTGCTTATTTGAAGCCTTCAGCTTCAGAGTATTTGCCTGAGCCATTATTTCGCCTCCTTAGTCCATATATTTGCTCAGCACCTTGCTGATGAGCTTGTTCAGCAGGTACATGACGACGAAGAGTATCATACATATCGCCGAAGCATATCCCATTTCGTATCTTACCCAGCCGTAGTCATAGGCGTGAGTCATGATAGTGTGTGCCTTGTAGTCGGTACTCGGGAAGCCTACCAGATTCTGCGCAACTGTGCCGGCTGTGAAGGAGCTTACTATCTGCATTACTGCCGCAAACATGAGCTGTGGTCCCATGGACGGGATAACTATGTAGATGAGTTCCTGCCAGCGTGTACGGATGCCCTCGATAGCGCCTGCCTCATACATTGAGCGGTCGATGTTCTGGAATCCTGCACGGAGTGCAAGGAAGCCTGCTCCCAGCGATATCCAGAGCTGTACTATTATAGTCACGCCCAGCACATACTTCGCATCCGTCAGCCACTGCACCGGTGAATTGACCAGTCCGAGGTTGATGAGGAAAGCGTTGATGTAGCCGTTCATATCGCCGTTGAATATGAGCTGCCATGCGAAATACACATTAGCCATGGACGGCGCATAGAATATGAGCGTGAATATGGTCTTGAGCTTCGGATGAAGCTCGTTTATGAGCCATGCCAGCAGGAAACAGAGGATGTAGCTGACAGGACCGGTGAAGATAGCAAAAACTATAGTCACCCTTATGGACTTGATGAACACCTTATCTGAGAGGAAGAGTGTCGTATAATTGGATAATCCGATATACTTGGGAGGCTGTGCCATGTTGAAGTCGGTGAAACCCATGGGCAGTGACATCACTACCGGAACTACCGTGAATATGATAAAGAATATCATGAACGGAGCTATCATCAGGTAGCAGGCCTTGTTCTGCTTCATGGAACGCCACATCATTGCACGTTCCTCCTGCTTGGTCTTTTTGCCGATATCCTCGGCAGCTATCTGTGCCAAAGCTCATCTCCTCCTTTCCTCAATCATCGGTATCGAGCCCGAGATTCTCGCGCTTTCTGGTTATCTCGTCGTTGATGTCGCGGTTGTACCAGATAAGTGTATCACGCGGGTTCTGAAGTTCGTTTACAGTTTCGCGGAATGCGTTCATAATATTTCGTGTGACCGCATAGGATGACGGTATGACCGGTATCTCCACAAGTTCATCCTGCTGTGCGCGAAGTCTCTGGAATTCATCCTTGGACCATGAGAGCTGTTCGAGTGCGTCAAGATTAGCGGTATCGAAACGGCCGAGCTGACCGAGAAGTCCCTCTATCTGTCTGCCGTACTGCACCTGCGTATCGGTCTCGGTGAACCATTTGATGAACTCCCATGCGCCTTCCTTATTGTCCACCTTCTGGAAAATGACAGCGCCTGCGCCGTTGGAATTTGCGGCGTGGGAAACTGTTCCGTCTTCCCTGAGAGTTCCGGGAACAGGGCAGAAGTCCCAGAGTCCCTTTATCTCGGGTGAAGCTACTGAAAGCTGGTTGTAGAATGTGTAGTTGGATATTACCAGCGGATATTCGCCTGTTCTGAAACGGCTGAATGCGTCGTAGGTCTGGACGAAGCTGTACTTTGTATAGAAATCCGTCCATTCCTCGAATGCCTCAACAGCTTCTATGGAATCGAACGTCGAAGCAGTCTGCTTCTCGTTATAGTAGTTTATGCCCTTCTGGAGAAGCAGCATAGCAAAGGTATGACCTGTCTCGGTCGCAGGAGAGATATTAGTCGGCGGAAGGACAAGTCCCACTGACATATAATTCCTCTGGAGTGCCGGAAGCATATCTATGAGGTCGGTCCATGTCTCCGGCGGCTGATCGTAGCCAAGTTCGGTGAGGACATCGGTACGGTAGAAGAGCATGGGCCATGTCTGACTTATTGGAAGTCCGTAGACTCCGCCTTCGTAGGAGTACTGCGTCATGGCATTCTGCTGGAAACGCTGCCGCACATCGTCGAAATCACTGAACTCCGAGAGATCCACCAGCAGGTCACGGCAGGCAAGGTTCACAGGGAACTCACCGCCCAGGAAGAGTGCTACATCCGGACCTTTTCCGGCAAGTGTCGCCTCCACGACACCTCCGACAACAAGGTTGACCGCTATCGGTATTCCTGTGTCCTGCATGAACTGGTTCTCAGCCATTTCCTTTACGACCTGAGCCTGATCGCGTCCGAGAGATACCCATACGTTTATAGCGTCCTTTCCGGTAACGTCGGAAAGGGTGGTATAGTCCTCAAAGAATGAGCCTATGAAAGCGTCAAATCCGAATTTCAGCGACTTGCCGAACTTCTTGTCGCAGCTTGAAAAGTCCTCGTCCGCAGAGGCAAACTCGATGAAGTCCACTTCCAGCGGCTGATCGCGGTAATCTCTCATCCAAGAGGAAATGGATGTGATGCTCTCCTTGATCTGTGAGAGGTATGCCGGTATTTTCAGGGGCTTATCCACGCACTTGTCGAGAATGACCGTCATGGTCTCAAGTGCGGCAGCTTCGGAGCCTGCCGATCCGGAAAGGTCCTCGATCTCGTCCTGTATGGATTTCAGTTCACCTGAGAGCCTGTCGAACTCGCTGACCAGCTCAGGTATCTTCTCATGTACATAGTAGTCGGTGTACTGATCCGGTGAAGGGCCGGTTATCATCAGCACCTTGCGGTAATAGGTATTGAGGTCGGCGACCACGTCTTCGAGCTTCCTGAGAGAATTGCCTATCTCACCGGGAACAGCTTCAAGGGTTATGGTGTGATCGTGACTGCGGTCAAGGTAAACGTAAACGTAGTCATCGTCCGTCTCAGGGCTGACCATATTCCACTCTGTGTCGTAGTAGAACTTTACCTGATCCAGCTCTTCGCAGGGCACTTCGCCGTCGATGTAGATACGTCTGTTGGAGTAAAATCCACGCATCTGATCCTGACGGGATTTGATGCCTATCTTGTACCAGCCGTCGTAGCCGATCTCTTCCTTCGATATCTCCCATGTCACGGACTGGAGTGCCTTTTTCCAGTTTCCGCTGCCAAGGGTGTTGTATACCACTTTTCTCGGATCCGAGGGCGATACGAGATAATTTGTATTGTCGTATGTAGGATAGAGAGTGGAATCCGACTTATAAGCCGCTCTCTCGCCTTCTATGCGGAACACTCTTGAAGGGGTGTTCTCTTTCGTCACTGACGCATTCACGGATGCTGCATACTCCGCATAGGTCGGGAGTTCCTCCGGATTCCGGAAACGGATGCTGTCAAGGGCAAACTGTGCTCTTTCGGAGGAGAAGCTTATCTCATGCTTTCCTTCCTCCAGCCAGAAGAACAGCGGCTCGCCGAAAAGTCCGTCAACGTCTCCGGCAAAGCAGGTCTTCCATGCCTCGGTCTGTATCTGTGCCGGTCTGACCTGATTTCCGCGGGAATCGGTGTATATCTCCTGCTCGTCCTGCCATTCTCTGTTGAGTGTGATACGGGAAGCTGTATCGTAGGGAAGCTTGCCGTCAATGGTCATGGAGAGTTCGATGAAGGAGTTGTTGGATATCATGGGACAATAGGTGAATTCGAGACAGTAAAGACCAGCCTCCTCAACATCTATGCCGCAGGAGATATTTCCCTCGCTGCTTTCCCAGATGAGCACATTATCCCTTGATCCGCCGGATGAAGGGTAAGTTCCGAGCGAGAAGCCCTCGGATGAGGTGCGGAACTCCGTGCCTCTGACTTCGATCACCTTATCCGGCCGGTTCTTATCCGCGTACATATCGTAGTAATCGCTGAAGGAACTGAGGTCGGTATCCACCGGCGTTATGGTATAATAATCATCTTTCATCGCCGCGAGCACTGCTGCGGATGCAGTGTCATCGTCTTCTTCGGCAGCAAAAGCACCTATCTGACCGCCGGCTGCCATAAAAAATGACAGTACGCCGCAGGTGATACTGCTGCAAATCTTCTTTATATCCATCTTATCCACCTTTCCTGTAAGACATGGTAATATAAATAAGTATACAAAAAGCTCATAAAGATACAGCTATCCCCTCAGGGCATGAAAAACAAACCGCCCGCTACAGCAGTCTGAGGGAACTGCATAAGCGGCAGCCATGATCTGGCTCCTATTTGATTTATCCGGGCTCAGGCTGCCTACACCTGATATCCCTGTTTTTATGCAGTATTGCCACAACCGCATAATATCTTCTTAATAAGTATACCAAATTAATACGATATTGTCAAGAACTACAGAGCAATATCAATAAAAAATATATATTTACTTTTCCTTATATACCCTTCTGCCGCCACGCCATATGTACATATAGTACAAATCGCAGCTATCAATATTATCTATTACCCACAGCTTTTACTTAAATCATGGTTTAATCAGTGAGCAAAATAATCCTAATTAAATTATCATCTATGCGGATGCGATTTGTGGACATCTTACAAATTTTGCCGCAAAACACAGTGCATTCTGACAGGCGATATCATTTGCCGGTTTTCGTTACGATATTCCTGCCCGTTCGTCACTTTTGCCGCTTACCCGCCAAAATCGTCTCTTCACCGTTTTTCCGCAACAATTGTGTTGACATTCTCACGCAAATGTGTTATTATTAATCCGGCAGTATTATGGCGATTTTCAGCAAAACAACGTAATATCGGCACAAAACTGCAATCTAAGGGATTTATCAATTCAATGAAAGGGGTAATCACTCTGGAAAACGTACTTGAAGTAAAAGAACTGACAAAACAGTACACCAAAGTTCTTGCTGCTGACAAAGTCAGCTTCGAGATCGGCAAAGGTGAGATATTCGCTCTCATCGGTCCCAACGGAGCCGGCAAGACGACCACCATACGCATGATCTCAACTCTGCTGAAACCGACAGCCGGCGACGCCATAGTTGCAGGTCACAGCGTTGTCAAGGAGCCCGAAAAGGTCAGGGAATGTATAACATACCTCCCCGATGAGGCTGGTGCATACAAAAACATGACCGGCATCAAATACCTCCGCTTCATGGCAGGTCTTTTCGACACCGATCTCGACAAGATCAACAAGTCCGTCGAGAGGGCAAAGGAGATATGCGGTCTCGGAAACAGACTCAATGACAAGATCGGCAGCTACAGCCGAGGCATGATAAGAAAGCTCCTGCTTTCACGCGCAGTCATGACACGCCCGAAACTCGCTATCCTGGATGAGCCTACCAGCGGTCTTGATGTTCTCAACGCTATCGAGATCAGAAAGATGATAAAGAAGCTGGCTGCTGAGGAAGGAATGTCCTTCCTGCTCTCGTCCCACAATATGCTGGAGATAGAATTCGTCTCCGACCGCGTCGGCATCATCGCAAAAGGTCATCTTCTTGTGACCGGCAGGACCGACGAACTCAAAGAACGCTACAATGCAGAGAATCTGGAAGAAGTATTCGAAAGGGTGGTGATCGAGCATGAAATTCATTAACCTCCTGAAGAAAGAGCTTTCGGAACTCATAAATGCTCAGATGCTCCTGAGTCTCGTGCTCACTATGGCTATCTTCATGGTGCTCGGCGGAGTTATGAAATCTTCGATAGATGACGCTATGGACTCAGCAAAGAACGTGACTATCAATATCTGTGACCGCGACAAGACGGATTTCACCAAGTCCATCGAAGAGGCTCTTCTCGCTATCAATGATGATCCGGACGAAAACACGACCGTCAAGCTTGAGTACTTCGATACCACCGGCGATGACTATGCCGCTCTGCTCAAAGACAACGATATCGACAACCTCGTTATCATCCCCGAGGGCTTCACAGAGGACATCAAAGCTAACAAGCGTCCCAATATCATAAGCATCAACTGCATGACTTCTGCCGCTACCATGTCAAACATATCCAGCGGAAACGACAGCGCAGTCAGTCTCATAAGCGACTGCATCGCTTCATCCATCGCAGAAGAGACCGGTCTTACAGCTGAACAGTACGACCTTCTTGAGATCCCTGTTGAAGTTGCCGACCACACCGTAGTCAAGGATAAATCAGCTGAGATAAGCTCCAATTCCATCATGGCTAAGGTAACGATACAGAACATGATACTCCCTATCATCGTTTTCGTGCTCATCATGCTCACATCACAGATGCTCATGAGCGCTATCGCAAATGAGAAGATAGACAAGACTCTGGAGACACTTCTCTCCGCACCGGTATCCCGTCTTTCTGTTATCGGTTCTAAAATGCTGGCAGCTGCTATCGTCGCACTCATCAACGCGGCAGTATTCATGGTAGGCTTCTCGGTATTCGTATCCGATTCCACATCGGAGATCACCGAGACTGCAAAGAACGCTATGAAGAGCACCATTACCGTTGATGAAGCTCTCGACAAGCTGGGCATCTCACTCTCCACCGGCGACTACATCATGGTAGGACTCCAGCTCTTCTTCACGATCCTCATCTGCCTTTCAGCTTCTCTCATACTCGGAGCACTGGTGGACGATCCCAAGAAGGTACAGAACATGCTCATGCCTATCATGATGCTGGCTATCGTGCCTTACATGATCTCAATGCTGGCTGACATCAACAGCCTTCCCGTTCCGGTAAGAGCTATCGTATACGCTATCCCCTTCACTCACACATTCACAGCTATACCGAACCTCATGTTCGGCAACACAGCTATCTTCTTCTTTGGTCTGATATATCAGATCATATTCTTCGTCGTGTGCATCTTCTTTGCACTCAGGATCTTCATGACAGATAAGATATTCACTATCTCTCTGAATTTTGGTCAGAAGAACAGGTACATGAAAAAGAAGAAAAAGGGAGAAACAGCAGATAACGAATAATAATATCAACAGCAAGTACCAAAAATGCTGTACTGATGTATAAGTATCAAGCCATAGTATTTCTGGTTTACTTTCGGAAATACTATGGCATTTTTTACGATACGGCTGCCATTCCGGCAGAACGCAAAACATATCCGGAGGTGATCTTATGAAAGAATACGGAACACTCGCAAAAATCGGAAACACTGAAATAAACGTGTATTCAGAAGGCAGCGGCAATATCACTGTTGTATTCATGGCAGGTTCAGGTGTCGGATGCCCGGCATACGAATACAAACCCGTCTACAGAAGAATATCCGGTAAATATCGCATAGCAGTCATCGAAAAGGCAGGATACGGCTTGAGCAGCAAAGCTGTCACAGAGCGCACAGTCGAAAATATGGTCGAGGAAAGCCGTGCCGCACTCAGAAGTCTAAACATCACACCGCCTTACATACTCGTTCCGCACTCATACTCAGGCTTCGAAGCCATATGGTGGGCAAACACCTACCCTGATGAAGTTAAAGCTGTGCTTGGTCTGGATATGGGGTTCCCGAATATGATGAAAGCGCAGGCAAAAGAGATACCGCATGAGAAAAAGAAGGCAATGGTCGCGCGGTCAAAATCACTTATGCAGAAGATCTCCAGACAAGGGTTACTGGCTAAACTTCTCAGGAACAAGACTGTAAATGCTTCCGGACTGCTGAACAGCAGCGAACTCACCGACGAAGAAAAGCAGACATATGAAGAAGTCTACTACAAAAACATAGCGAGTGAGGCTGTGTTCGATGAAGCTGTACTGGCTGAGGCGAATGCAGAAAAAGCCGGCAGCACAGGATATCTCAAATGCCCTGCCTGCTTTATCGTAAGCAATATGAAGTCCCCTGTCCGCTCACTCTCATGGCAGCAGGCTGCAAAAGACTATGCGCAGCAATGCAATGCAGAGATACATCTTATGGATGAAGGTCATATGATGTATGCCCGGATCCCGGAAAAGGTCGCGGAGATATTCACAGCTTTTATCGAAAAGCTGGATATCTGACAGCGTGACCATATAAAACAAACCGCCCCGGAACGGTCTTCGAAAAGACCGCCCGGGGCATCTTTATATAAAGATATGTCTGTTTATTATCAGTAAGGCAGTCTGAATCTTCCGACACGCCATGTATCATCCGAACCGATGACCACTGAGAATACATCCGACTCGGTATAGGCTTTATCTACTTCGAAATCGCTGCCGTCGTAATAATTCTCCACGGTAAAGATTATCTCATCGCCTTCTCTGCTCTGGATGCCTGTTATCTTTGAAGTTGAATAGTAGATATCTCCGCCTCTTTTGGCGCAGAGAGCATAGACACGTCCGTTGCTGTCCATGTAGTAATCGTCCAGTTCATCCGGATATCTTCCGCTGAACACCTTTTCATAGTCCCGGCGCACATCTGCCACGCTGTTCACGCCCGGATCGGTGATAAGACTGTAATGCCAGCCGAAATCATTTTCGATGAACGAATCTTCATCAACAGTGTACGGCATACCGAAAAGATATGTCCACTGCGTCCTACACGCTGATTCAAAAAGTGCCTGTGCAGCTGCCAGCAGCACTCTTTCGTCCTGCTCGCCGGAGTTTTCCTCAAATACGACTGCACCGCCTTCGTCATAGACGAAGGCTCCTCCTCCGAGAGGATCGAACTGCTCGGTGAAAGGCTCGGTCTCCGGCTCATATGTATCGCCGTCAGAAGGCTCAGCTGTAACGTCAGCGGCAGCATCCGGCTCGGTATTATCAGTTGATGCTGCTGTGGAAGTCTCGGTCTCGTTTCCGGAAGTCACTTCCTGCTCATCGCCGGTCTCTTCGGTGGTCTTAGGCGCCAGCGGATCGGGCTGAACTGCCTCCTGTGCCTCTGTAGTCTCAGCTTCTGACGCTGTGTCGCTTCCCCCGCTCTTTCCGCAGGAAACAGATATGCAGCCTGCCGCCATGAGCGCAAGCACACACGCGATATATCTCTTCATATTATTCACTCCTCATCATTATCCAGCACGAAATCTATCGTGCCTTCACTCACATTGACTGCCGCACACAGCACTCTCACCGGTGCTCCAAGAACATAGGAAACTCCGCTGAGCTTCTCGGTCAGCGAGACCGGCTCTGAATAGTCGTATTCACCTTCCGGAAGAGTCCGGATATGTACCAGTCCCTCCACAGTGTTGGGCAGTTCGGCGTAGAATCCGAACTCAGTGACGCTGGATATTCTCGCATCGAAAACTTCTCCGATGTGAGACTTCATATACTCAGCCTTGTAGCAGTCCTCACATTCGCGCTCGATAGACACCGCCCTTATCTCAGCCGCAGAGGATCTCTCTGCCGCATTGACTGCAAAACCGGAGTATCTCTTGCTGAGCCATTCATTGTTGTAGCCGGCAAGGATATCGGTTATTATGCGGTGTATCGCCAGATCGGGATAGCGTCGTATGGGCGACGTGAAATGCGCATAATCCTCCAGCACCAGTCCGAAATGTCCGAGAGGCTCAGGTGAATACTTTGCCTTCGCCATGGAACGCAGCACTGCAAGGTTCACGGCTTCGTACTTGTCCGTCCCCCTTGCGCTGTCAAGTATCTTTGCGGCATGCGCCGGCTTGAATTCAGTGTAATGCGGACACTCGATGCCGAATTTCGGCAGCAGTTCATGAAGCGCCTCCACCTTTGCCTCCGGCGGCGCTTCGTGGATACGGTACACAAAGGGTACCTTCTTCTCCCTTGCAAGACGTGCCGCTGCTTCGTTGGCAGTCAGCATGAACACTTCTATCATCTCTTCGGATATGCCTCTCTCTCTCGGGAGCACATCCACGCAAACTCCGTTCTCATCTATGACCAGCTTGCTTTCGGCAGTATCCAGTTCAGGAGCATTCCTCCGCTTTTTTCTGGCGATGAGCACATCTGCCAGTTCCTTCATGAGCCGTATATCGCCGGAGATATCCGCGTACTTCTCGGCGATCTCGGGAGTTTCAGTACCGGCGAGCAGAGCGTTTATCTCAGAGTACACGCCCTTTACTCTCGAACGGATAGCGCTCTTGCAGAAGCGGTATGAGACTATGCCGCCTTCGCTGTCAAGCTCCATGAACGCCGAGAGCGTGAGCCTGTCCTCACCGGGATTGAGCGAACAGATGCCGTTGGAAAGTTCCTTCGGCAGCATGGGGATGACCTTATCCGCATAGTAGATGCTCGTGCCGCGTCTCATTGCCTCTTTGTCCAGTTCACTGTTTCCCTTGACATAATGGGAGACATCGGCTATATGGACACCGAGCAGCCAGCCGTTTTTCGTCTTCTCCACGGATACAGCGTCGTCCAGGTCCTTGGATTCAGCGCTGTCTATGGTGAATATGGTCATACCTCTCAGGTCTTCGCGGTTGTTGAAGGAGTATTCCTGCACACCGCCCTCATGTATCTTCCGCGCTTCCTTCAGTACTTCATCCGGGAATTCATCAGGTGCTCCGTGACTGACCAGTATGGAAGCTGCACATGAAGCTGCTTTTTCTGCATTTCCGAAAACTCCGGTTATCCTTACCTTGTGTTCGGCATGACGCCTTCCGCGGTAGGTTATCTCAGCGAGGACCTTGTCGCCGTTGCTGAAATCAGCACTGCGGACCTGCTCTATTATCATATGATTCTTTGTTGCGCTATCCGGGACAAGATACGGTCTGCCGTCCACATACTCTATCCTGCCGGTGAGAGTCTGACTGCCGAAGGAAAGGATGTCCACGATCTCACCTTCCGGCTCTCCCGAACGTGAAGCTATGTCCGCTATGAGCACCCTGTCGCCGGGCATAGCGCCAAGCATGCACTTGCCGGGGATAAAATATTCCTCTCCTTCATCGGTATCGGCAAAGCCGAAAGTCTTGCTCAGACGCGATACCGTACCCGGCTTCACGCCAAGTCTTGAACAAAGAGCGACTTTCATGCCCTTCTTCACCATTATGACGCCCTCATCGCGAAGCTGAGCGAACGCATCAGTAAAAGCCTCCCTGCCCTGTTTCTTAGTACGACACTTAGCCTCCAGTTCATTCAGCGGCATGAGTCTTTTATTATACGCGGTCAGGAAAGTTACTATTTTATTTTTGTATGACTCTGCTGAAGATGCGACCGATCTCTTTTTATTCTTATCTGCCATATTGCCTCCGGAAATAATAATAAATAAAAAAACGGGCTGTTGTAGATCCACAACAGCCCTATCTGCTTACTTTTGGAAAAGCGGCACAAGGTTTATCGCCAGAACAGTGATGAAAAGAACGATGCCGAAGAATCTTGTTATCTTGTTCAGGATCGCTTCCTTTGTTCTGCCCTCATTCTTACCGTAGAATGAATCAGTGCTTGCACCGGTCAGTGCAGCCGACATGCTGTCCTGTGATTTCTGCTCCTGTGAAAGACAAAGTATGATAGTGAGCGCACATACTATAAGAAGTATAATGCCTCCTACGATCTCAAGTGTACTCATGATGTTACCTCCATAATAACTAAAGGCACTCCGCCTTATATTTCGATTAGCTATATTATTATATCACGTTTTCCGCTGCATTTCAAGTACTTTGCCAAAAAAATCGCGTATAAATTATCCACACTATTTTATAACAATTGCACAAGAAAAAATGCTCAAATAATCAAGACAGGAAGCCGATCATGTGTTATAATACAATTAAGATAACGTTATCCCATTTCAGGAAAAGGAGGCAGGCTATGAAAAATTTCATGATACTCAGCGACGCCCTGAATTATATCGAAGAGAACCTGAGATCAGCGCCCGAGCCCGCTGATGTGGCATACAGCTGCCATGTATCTCTTTCAGGGCTCCAGAAGCTGTTCAGGTACGCTTTCGGCATCAGCCCGGCTGACTACATCTCTCGCCGCCGCATCACATGCTGCGCCCGCGAACTCATAGAGACCGACCGCAGCATACTTGATATAGCCCTCGGCCACGGCTATAATTCCCCGGAAGTCTTCACCAGAGCGTTCACCCGCATCTGGGGCGAGCCGCCCGCCTCTTTCCGCAAAAAAAGGAACTTTGCCGGTCTGTTCCCCAAGCTGGAACTGAACTGTGAAAACGGAGGTAATAATATGAACGAGATGCACAGAAAATACGATATATCCGAATTATACGACTATCTCACCAGCCGCAGAGGCACTTACATCGTCGGTTTCGACATCAACGGACTTATCCCCATAAACAATATCTCCAGCAAAGCCGGAGATGCCGCTATCCGCGAATCCCTGCGCCGTATCAGCGAGGCTGCCGGCGAGGATATGCTCGTCTTCCGCATAGGCGGCGATGAGTTCGCCCTCGCCACCGGCACCGACAACGAAGCAGAAGCCGATGCAGTCGCCGAAAAGGTACTCTCCCAGAACGGGAACACCTTCACATGGGAAGGTCAGGAGATACCTCTCCGTCTCTGGAGTGCCAAGCTTCTCATTGCAGACCGCTGCATCCGCTACAGTGATCTCTTCCCGGAGATATTTACCGCTATCGAAGAGGCTAAATCCTGACAAATCAGTATAGCTGTCAGCAGCAAAGGCTGTGCAGGACATCCTGCACAGCCTTTTTCTTTCCCCGGATATAGTCATAAAAATAAACATGGCAGCGCCGGAAAACGCTGCCATATCATTTTGTTTATTATTCAGCAGAATAGATAGTTACCTTGTTGTCCTTGAGAACGTAGATATATCCATATGCCTGGAAAGCCTTCTCAAAGCCTTCCATTACCTTTTCGCCTGATACCAGATCATAGATGACCTTATCGTTGTTGACTAACAGGAGATGATTGCCAAGATATGTACCGCTGCTCTTGATTTTCAGAGAAGTGTCCTTCTTTTCACCAATAAAATATGCGTAATTCTCGCTGTCCTGGGTATAGCATTCCTTATCGTAGAAGTAATCAATACCCTGAACAAGTACGTTGCCCTGTGAATCGAGCAGTTCGTATGTGTCGTCCTGTTTGCGTGCTTTGAAGAATCCGGGCATTCCTATCGGCTTGATGTCCTTGTAATCGTCCTTGGTCAGTTCTGTTCCGTCAGCATAGACCATGCCCTGCTTGTTGTAATCTTCGAAGTAGTAGCTGAATATACCGTCTGCCAGATAAGACAGTGACTTGTACTTAGGCTCTATCACAATAGTACCGCTCTTGTGCATCACACCGCGCTTTCCTGTCTCCGGATCATAAATACTGTAAAAATCATGTGTACCGTCTATTTCTGAAATAGTGCATGCTGTAGTGAGCAGCTTGTTCATGTCCTTGTCGTAAATATTTGTCACGCTGCTTGCATAATAAGTTATCAGGTCGCCTTCAATAGTCTTGCCGTCTTCCATATCAATCGGTTTGTCATCAACTGTAACTGCGAACGTATTGTAGTCCTCATCATTGAAGGTAATGATCTCGTTGCCCACCTCATAGTCGGGATCAAACTTCTGTGCTGTGTTCTCAATGAACTTGCGCTCCTGAAGATCATAAAGCTTTACTGTACCGGAATACATCACATCACCGTCACCAACATCCAAGCTGAACTGTCTGTCAGTAGAATAGTAGATAGCCTTTTCCTTGTCAGTTGTAACAGCCTCAGGCAGATATGCCTTTACGAAGCGCTCATTGACAGCGTCAAAAGTGCCGACTTTTTCATCAGTGCCGAGTATCACGTTGCCCTCTGCGTCCATTATTCCGCAGTAGCTGATATCGCCTTCGGGCTCTGTATAGTAAACATAATAATCAGTATCCTTCAGCTCATCAACATAGACCACCTTGCCGTCCAGCAGGGGCTTGCCTGTGTAGTCACAGCACTGTACTGAATCTTCACCGACCATTTTATAGAGGAAACAGCCGTAGTTGTCGACGCCGGGGGCATCCAGAGTGCCTGCTTCTTTGAGTACAGCGCTCTTGAGTTCTGCCTTGGGTATCTCTGCGATTATCTCGGAAGCGGGCTTTGCCTCAACCGCGGACTCTGCCTCGGTAGTAGTCTCAGGCTCATCAGTTTCAGTTTCGGGCTCAGTCTCCTGCTCGGTCTCTTCCTCGGTAGTTGACTCCGGCTCATCGTCATCTTCTTCCGGCGCAGGCTGAGATAAAGATTTGCTGCTTTTTGCTGACTTCTCGTCGTCATCGCCACTCTCGCCGCATGCTGCCAGTGACATTGACATTACTGCTGCAAGTGCAAGTGCAAGAAGTCTTCTGTTTTTCTTTTCCATCTTATAGTCCTCCATTTTGCAGTTATTATTTTTATAAAACTTACAAAAGCAAAACAATTGTAGCACATTAAGACACCTTTGTCAAGTTATTCACATTTTTTCTTTAATAATATACCCAGAGTACAAGATATGGAAGCGTGTAAAACAGTCCGGCTATCATGAATGACACAAATAATATCCCCCGCATACAGCAAATCCTGAATCGGAAAGCGCCATATGCGGGGGATCTCATATCATCTTTGGTAAGCCGAAGAAAGTTTTACTTCTTGTATGATACAGGAAGTTCCTCCTTCAGTCCGAGTTTGTACTCCTGGATAGCACTTGCGTCGGAGTTTGTAACGCCGTCGCCGTTATCGTAAACATCAGCGTTCAGACGTCCCAGCTCGGAGATGCCGTCCGGCTTGCCGAGACCGTATGTATCCGGGTTGGAGAGATACTGCATTACGAGAACAGCATCCGCCATATTTACTTCCTTATCGCAGTTAGCGTCGCCCCAGAGTGTGACCTTCAGCTGAGAAGTAGTTGTAGTCGAAGTCGTAGTGGAAGTGGTAGTCGTTGTTGTGGTAGTTGTTGTACCTGTATTTTCTACGACCTTATAGTATACGCGCTTTACGCTGTCGATAACAGCTGAGCTGTCTTCCGACCACCATACATGGATAGTAACGGTGTCGTTATTTGGGGCTGCACCGGAAACGTTCACGCTCTTTGTATACTTTCCGCTGCTGTCCATAGTTGTGTCAAAGCTGCCGATCTGCTTATATCCGGAAGCATCGGTATAGTCGATAGCACCGTTGAACTTTACGCCGGAAGATGCGCTGTAGGTTATCTCCAGTTCATCAGCCTCCTTGAGCTGTACCTGTAATTCCTTGCTGTTTGCAGCGATGTCGATCTCCTCGACGATCTTTGTAGTGATGACAGTTGTGGTCGTGGTAGTAGTTGTTGAGCCGGTAGTTGTGGTAGCAGTGGGCTTAGGGGGATCTATCTCGCCGCTGCCGAAAACGAAATCGCTGTTGATCTCGGAAGCACTTGCTACAAGTCCGTTTATAGCTGAAGCATCGCCGCCGTAGATGTTTGCGAGACCTGCACATGCGAGAGCGAAGCAGCCGTTGTAGTCGAGAGCACCTTCTGTGTACTGATAGCGGTCTGCGTGGTCCTCATATCCGCTCTTATCTGCACCGCCGACGAGCATGCCGTATGCAGTATACTTTGCAGACGGGTTATCTGCGGAAGTCTGGCTTCCGTTTCCGGGGTTAGCAGCACGGTGGTGGATATGTGACGGCCACTTTGAACCGTAGCCGAGAAGGAAACTGTAGCCGTAGCTGTTATTGCCGAGGATGTAGTCCATCTGGAATTTTGCAGCCTTTGCGTACTCGGAATTTCCGTCGCCCTTTGCAAGTGCGAGCGCACGGAACTGCTTTGCGCAGTTATAGCGAGAAGCACCCCAGCCGCTGGCAACGTAGGAAGTTGAACTTATGCCGCCCTCGTTGGAGTAAACGTTCATCAGCTCCCGCTCAAATGCTGAATCGCCGGTCGCCTTGTACATCATAACCGAGTATCCCTGCCATACCTTATCCCAGCAGTAGAGATAGCCGTCGTAGAGTCCTCCGCCGTAGTCACCGCCGCTTGGAGTACGGGTAGGCTTGCTGCCCTCGCCGAGTATCCAGAGCCATGCCTGAGCAAGAGCCTCTTCGTCCTGATACATCGAATTGGTGGAATAGAAACTCATTCCGGCGCAGTTATTGCCGACATTCTTCTGTGCAAAGCTGAGAAGAGCCTTTGAATACTTGATACATTCAGCCGCATATGCCGGATCGGAGTCCTTTACAACATACGCAGTACCCGCAAGACCTGCCGCCATTTCGCAGCAAACCGCAGAGTTGTTGTCGGAGGCTGTCAGCCAGTAAACAGGACGGTCATATGTCTGCACTTCAGGAGCAGACCAGATGCCGTGGTCTACAGTACCGTCAGCTACCGTTCCTGCAACTGCAGCGACATTTCCGCTGCCGTCAAGGAAAGTGGTCTTCATGAGGTAATCTGCGCCCCATTTGAGCTCGTATATGAGGTGGTCCTTAGCTCCGGCTTTTTCATAAATGCCCTCATTGAGATACTCGGACATAGCAAGGCTGGACAGTCCGAAGCCGATAGTCAGATTGAATTTTACATGGTCACCGGCATCGTGGAAGCCACCTGAAACATCCACTTTACCGTCGCCGTCGGGATCGACGGCTGCCTTTGCAGCGCCTGAGAGACTTCCTACAGAAGCTTTCGCATCATAAGTATGACAGTCACCTCTCCATGTAAGAGGTCCGCCGGTAACGCCTGTACCGCAGGCATTTGCATCGTACATGTAAAGGCTGAGAGCAAGCGCTTCAAGATAATTGCTGCCGTCAGCAGCAGAAACTGTAGTGCCGATGTTGGCTACAGTCATTGAAGATGCCGCGACTGCTGAACCGAGCAGGCCTGCGATCATCCTTCTGAATTTACCTGTTCTTGACATGATAATAACTCCTTTCATTGTTTGGACACGTTGGTATGTGCAAGTCTGCACACTATGCACATCTTACATAGTATTATACCACATTTATACAGATATTTGTTACTAAATTATGTCTAAGCCGTTTTTAAATTAAAATTTGGAAATTATATCAAAAATGAAATACGCAAATTAGCTATTATCACAAGTACAAAAAACTGCCGGAGCAGAAATTGCTCCGGCAGCCGTGATTATTCAGTTTTTACTGCTGAGCAGATCAATACTTGGGAAGGCTCTGGATGATGCTGAGCTTGAATTCCTGGATTGCACCTGCGTCAGCGTTTGTAACGCCGTCACCGGGTGTGCAGCAGTCAGCATTAGCAAGGCCCTGTCTTGTGATTCCGTCAGACTTGCCAACGCCGTAAACGTCGGGATTTGCAAGGTACTGCATGATAAGTACAGCGTCAGCCATATTTACCTCATTGTCGCAGTTTGCATCGCCGATGAGTGTCGGGTTAGGTGTCGGAGATGTTGTAGTTGTAGTTGAAGTTGTGGATGTTGTAGTTGTTGTGGTGGTAGTTCTTGTTGTGGTCGTAGTTGTTGTAGTAACAGCAGGAGCATCAACGTATACCTTTACGGAATTTACTGTGAATTCACCGCTGTTGATCCACCATGTACCGAACTTGAGCTCGCCGCCGTACTGTGTCTGGATTATAGCAGCTGTAGCGCTGGGAACGTTCCATGTGATGGTTGCGCTGTTGCCGTTTACCTGCTGTGACATATTGTCTGTCATTGTCCAGTAGTCGGGAGCAACTGTTGTGGAAGAACCGAAAGCGCCTTCCCACTTGCCGATATTGCCGTTGGAGGAGATATTTACTTCTACCTTCTTGATAGTAGCACCTGAAGGGATGCCGAATTCAGACCACTTCCAGCCGATCATCTTGTCGTCTGCGTTCTGATCGTAAACAACATGCTGATTAGGCTTGTACTCATACTCTGTCTTGTTTGAAGGAGGAGCAGTTGTAGTTGTTGTAGTTGTTGTGATTCCAGGATTGTAGTAAGTTGTAGTTGTGGTAGTAGAAGTGGATGAATTAGGCGGAGGAGTTACAGAACCGGAATAGATCTTTGTAACGCCGGGGATGCTTGTAGCGATCGAACCAGATCTTTTCATGCTGTAAAGACCAGCAGCTGCGCCTACGAGACCAGCATTGTAGTCAAGAGCAACTTCGTTGCATACATAGTCCTTGATGCTGTCGCTGTATGTTCCGTTTTCATCTCCGGGACCTCCTACGAGAGCACCGACGAGAACAGGGCTGCCGGACTTAGCCTGCGTGTTGTCGCCCATCTCAGCGTATCCGTTGTAACCTGAAGCAGCTCTGTGGTGAGCGTTCTGAGGATACTTGTTGCCGATACCTACGATGAAGCTGTAGCCTGAGGGGTTGTTGCCGGTGATGTAATCCATCTGACCCTTTACCCAGTTTGTATAGTCAGCAGTTGAGTGCTTTGTAGCTACGAGAGCTGTGAACTGCATTGAGCAGTTGAGACGTGCGCTGCCCCACTTGTCGAGGAAGTAGTAGCCGTTCTTTGTCTTTTCCTGCATTGTCTTGCTGAACCAGCTGTTTACGTCGCTCCAGTCATTTGTAGCCTCAGCAACGAGACACATAGCGCCGGTGTTTACGCTCTCCCAGCCGTGTACCCAGCCCATGTACTTGTTGAGCTTGCCCTTGGCATCGTTGAGATAGCTCTGGTTGCCTGTAGCAACATAAAGAGCTGCTGCTGCCCAAGCCTGCTCATCCTGACAAGAACTGTTCTGATAGAATGTCTCCACCTTACCGGTCTGGGGATTGAACTCTGTAGGACCGTCAGTAGCAATTGAGTTGTACTGAGTAGAGAACTTGTAGAGTGCCTCAGCGTACTTGAGGTCCTCTGCGTTTCCGAAGTTTTTATAGTTGAATGCGAGAGCTGCTGCATAGTCTGCTGCGATATCGCTGGCACTGTTTGAAGTCCAGTACATCTTGCGCTTTCCCTGCTGGGATTCCTGAGCCTCAGGAACACCCCAGTACTGATGGTCGGTTACACCGCTTCCCTTCTGGTAAAGGAAACTTGAAACCGTATTGCCGTTGAGCTTTGTGGAACGCTTGAAGAAATCGCAGAAATGGTCAGTTATCACCTTGAGGTGCTCAGTCTGACCTGTTGAATCGAATGCATCGCCGAATTCATAGTAGCTCCAGCCGAGAGTAGACGCTGTAAAGCCCTGAGGAAGGCCGAACATAGCGTGGTCACCTGCGTCGTGGAAGCCGCCGGGTACTTCGTCGCCCTTATGGCAGTCACTTCTCCATGAGAGCGCACCCTTTGAATTGTCTCCGCACATATTTGCGTCGTAGAAATAGAGGGAGTACTGTAAGATCTTAGCGTAGTCGTCAGAACCGGCAGCTGAAGCTGTAATTGAGGAGTTCACAGCCATAGGGAATGCACCGGCCATTGCGGATAATGCAACAACACCGCCAAGGATAGATGATTTGATCCTGTTCAGTTTGTTTGTAACCATATTATTCACACTTCTTTCATTTGTAAGGAGTTGCCTATAATATGTATTGCCTGCAATCATTATACAGTGTTTTTCAAAAAAGTTGATTACAATTCGGTTACCAATATATTACAATCCGGTTAATTTCAACAAAAAATTCATAATTTCGTCGCATTGCAAAAATATGATAGCCGTTTTTTGGGTATAATTACATGTAAAAACTTCTATTTATGTGCAACATCATAGTATTTCGATAGCAATTTTGTCCAACATGCCGATATGATACAGAGGTATCCGGAACTGAAACTGCCGCCCGTCCACTGTCCACCACAGACGGACATGCGTTTTCACTAAAAAAACACTTCCGTTTATGTCCAATTTTGGCTTTCTGTCAATTGATTTCAGCCGTGTTTTGGGCTATAATTTGTATTGTGACAAATTTATCAATGTGTTCATAAAATAACTATTATAAAAGGAATGATATACAATGGCTGATAAAGTCGTAAAATTCGGCGGAAGCTCTCTCGCTGACGCCAACCAGTTCAGAAAGGTCGCTGACATAATCAAGAGTGACGCAAAGCGCAGATACGTTGTCCCCTCTGCTCCCGGAAAGCGTTTCTCAGACGACATCAAGATCACCGACATGCTCTATAAGTGCTGCGAACTCGCAGGAAGCGGCATCGACTTCTCCGAAGAGTTCAAGATCATCAAGGACAGATACAACGGCATTATTTCCGAACTGGGCATAGATATGTCCCTCGAAAACGAATTCAGCGAGATCGCATCCGAGCTGAGATCACGTCCCGCCAAGGACTTTGCTGCCAGCCGCGGTGAATATCTCAACGGCAAGGTCCTCGCCGCTTACCTCGGCTTCAATTTCGTTGACGCTGCCGATGTCATCGTTTTCGACACCAAGGGCAATCTTCTCCTCGACCAGACCGTAAAGGCTGTCCGCGACAGGCTCAAGGGACTCGACAACGCTGTTATCCCCGGTTTCTACGGCAGAACTACAGAGGGCTTCATCAAGACTTTCTCCAGAGGCGGTTCAGATGTTACCGGCTCTATCATAGCAAACGCTGTCCGCGCTGATATCTACGAGAACTGGACAGACGTTTCCGGCTTCCTCGTTGCAGATCCGAGAATAGTTGAAGATCCCGACGTCATCGAAGTCATCACCTACAGAGAGCTCCGCGAACTTGCTTACATGGGCGCATCCGTTCTCCATGAGGACGCTATATTCCCCGTCCGTTCAGCAGGTATACCGATAAATATCAGAAACACCAACCGTCCGCAGGATGACGGCACTCTCATCGTTTCCGATGACTACGACTTCAGCCGCGAGAGCCTGAACCGCACTATCACAGGTATCGCCGGAAAGAAGGGCTTCAGCTCTATCAACATAGAAAAGGCTATGATGAACAACGAGGCTGGCTTCGGCATGAAGGTGCTGAAGGTCCTCTACGACAACGGACTTTCCTTCGAGCATATGCCTTCCGGTATCGACACCATGAGCATCACGCTCAGCACCGAGAAGCTTGCTCCCGTCCGCGAAAAGGTCCTTGCAGACCTGAGAAAAGCTGTTGATCCCGATCACCTTGAGATCGAGGACGGACTCGCTATCCTCGCTGTCGTAGGACGCAGGATGAAGAATACTCGCGGCACCGTTGCCCGTATCTTCGCTTCTATGGCTCATGCAAGAATAAACGTAAAGCTCATCGACCAGGGTTCAAGCGAGCTGAATGTCATAATCGGCGTCAGCGAACACGACCTCCCTGAAGCTATCAGACGCATCTACGATATGTTCATCAACTCAGAAAAGTAATGATATCAGGCAGATCAGCTGCTGTGCTCATGTACAAGGTACTTTCCTTCATGCAGGCACCGGAGCTGGTCTGTTTTTTTGTGATAAGAACCAACATAAAAATAAAATAAAATACCGCAATTATTGGTATGATTTTTGTTGACTATGATAAAAAATAGTGATATAATAGTAATATGTATATGCCTTCATCTCAGGCGGCATATATCTATTACCGAAACGAAAATGATAGAAGAAGGAGAAATAATAAAGTGGGCAGATATTTTGGTACAGACGGTTTCCGCGGGACCGCAAACATAAATCTTACAGCGGATCACGCATTCAGGGTAGGACGTTTTCTCGGCTGGTATTACGGAGAGCTGAAGAGACAGAGTGGCGATGTTTCAAAGCCGAGGATAGTTATCGGCAAGGACACAAGACGTTCGAGCTACATGTTCGAGTATTCACTTGTCGGAGGTCTTACTGCTTCAGGTGCTGACGCCTATCTTCTCCATGTAACAACAACACCTTCAGTCGCATACATCACCCGTGTGGATTCATTCGACTGCGGCATCATGATCTCAGCCAGCCATAATCCCTATCACGACAACGGCATAAAGCTCATAAATTCTCAGGGCGAGAAGATGGAGGAATCGGTCATCGCTCTCATTGAGGACTATCTCGACGGCAGGCTCAATGCTTTCGGACAGAGCTATGATGAGCTCCCCTACGCTCTCGACGCCAATATCGGCTGCACTGTGGATTACATTTCCGGCAGGAACAGATACATCGCATACCTCATCTCCCTCGGCATGTACTCATTCCGCGGCATGAGGATCGGTCTCGACTGTGCTAACGGCGCCGCATGGAACATCGCAAAGGCAGTATTCGACGCCCTCGGCGCTGAAACTCACGTTATAAACGCTGAGCCGAACGGCATAAACATCAACAACAACGCAGGCTCCACACATATCGAGAACTTACAGAAATTCGTGGTCGAAAAGGGACTCGACGCCGGCTTCGCTTATGACGGCGACGCTGACCGCTGCCTCTGTGTTGACGAAAAGGGAAATGTCATCACCGGCGACCACATACTCTATATCTACGGCAGATACATGAAGGAACGCGGAAAGCTTCTCCAGAACACTGTAGTCACCACTGTAATGTCCAACTTCGGACTTTATAAGGCTTTCGATGAGATCGGCATAGAATATGCAAAGACCGCTGTGGGAGACAAGTACGTTTACGAATACATGAAGGAACACGGCTGCCGTCTCGGAGGAGAGCAGTCCGGACACATAATCTTCTCAAAGTACGCTTCCACAGGTGACGGCATCCTCACGAGCCTGAAGATCATGGAGGTCATCGCTGCACGCAAGAAGCCTCTCAGCGAACTTGCCGCACCTTTCACAGTATATCCGCAGGTGCTTGAAAATGTAAAGGTCAAGGACAAGACTGCCGCTCAGAACGATCCCGATGTGAAGGCAGCAGTCGAGAAAGTCGCAGACGAACTCGGCACATCCGGCCGCATACTCGTCCGCGAATCCGGCACAGAGCCGCTGGTCCGCGTAATGGTAGAGGCAGAGAATGAATCCATATGCCATAAATATGTAGATCAGGTAGTGGCCGTGATCCGTTCAAAGGGACACACAGTCTGAAGGCTGAGCCGCAGACATATACAGATACTTTTTTGCAGAGGATGATATCAGGAAAAATATAACAACTATGGGGGCATCTATGAAAAATCAGGTATTCAATCCATTCCTTCCGCTGTGGGAGTACATCCCCGACGGCGAACCTCACATATTCGGCGACAGAGTATACCTTTACGGTTCTCACGACAAGGAGGGCGGCAGCACATTCTGTATGGGGAATTATACAGTGTGGTCCGCACCTGTCAGCGACCTTTCAGACTGGCGCTGTGAGGGAGACATCTACCGCGCAGAACAGGATCCCGACTTCAGCAGTGAAAGGCCTTATATGTACGCTCCCGACGCAGTGCGCGGAAATGACGGGAAGTACTATCTCTATTACTGCCTTTCCGGCAACTACGGTTTCGGCGGCTACTACGGTCCTATAAGCGTTGCCGTCTGTGATACTCCTGCCGGAAAGTACGAGTATCTCGGATACGTCCGCTACAAGGACGGCACGCCCATGAAGAAGTACGTCTGTTTCGATCCCTGCGCTTTCAACGATAACGGAACTATCCGCATCTACTACGGCACACAGTATCAGAACGAGACAAACGATATCCTCGCGGCAGATAACGATAAAATGGCTGACATAATGAAACGCTACGACAAGTCCCGTGAGGAGATACTGGCAACTCCCGACAATGTGAACGGTCCGGCAATGGTAGTGCTGGAAGACGATATGCTCACTGTAAAGGAAGACGCCAGGCATATCATCCCCTATGAAGCTGATTTCGGAGGCCACGAATTCTTCGAAGCAAGTTCCATGCGCAAGGTGGGCAGCAAGTACTACTTCATCTATTCTTCACAGAAGAACCACGAACTGTGCTATGCGGTCAGTGACTATCCGGACAGGGACTTCCGGTTCATGGGGACTCTCGTTTCCAACGGCGACGTCGGCGTGAACGGAGTTACCGACGAAAACAGGATGAATATGACCGGAACTACTCACGGCAGCATCATCGAGATAAACGGTCAGTGGTACGTTTTCTATCACAGGCTCACACATAAATCCGATTACAGCCGTCAGGCATGCGCTGAAAAGATAAGCATCGCACCGGACGGTTCCATAAAGCAGGCTGAGCTCACTTCATGCGGTCTCAACGACGGTCCGCTGAAAGGCGAGGGAAAGTACCCGGCAGTCATCGCCTGCAATATAACCAACGGGCATATGCCTCACGGTTCAAACAAGATTTTTTCTGACAGTTTCCCGAATGTGAACAATACAGGCGACGAGAGATACATCGCAGAAATAAGCGGCGGCACACTCGTCGGCTACCGCTACTTCTCGCTTGCCGGTGCAGGCGGAGTGACACTTGAGCTGCGCGGCAGTTTTTCCGGCACAGCGGATATCTACACAGAAAAGGACGGTATTCCGGCAGGTCATGCTGTCATAGAGCCTTCCGGTGACTGGAAAACAGTCACCGCTGAGATATCCGTACCGGACGGCACTTATCCTCTGTTCATCGTGTTCAGAGGAGAAGGCAGCGCCGATATGCTCACAGTGGGATTTACAGGCTGAAACAGGCAGCCTCAGGGGATATGTCAATGAACAGGAGAGATATTGAATGATGAGAAAAGCAGCTCTGCTGCTGGCGTTTATGACAGCGGCAGTCTCAGTAACAGGATGCAGCAGCAAGGACAGCAAGTCCGGTGTCTCTGTGAATACCAGCAGCACCGCAGCTGAACCTGCGAGCGGCAGTTCTTCTGCCCCGCTGCTCAGCGGTCCGCTTCTGAAGCTGAGCAGTGCCAATGTAAGGCCGGGCGAAACAGCTGAGATAACCCTTTCCGTGGCAAAAACAGGCGGTTGGAACATGTGCGGTCTCCACATCGTGTATCCGGATGCGCTGGAAGTGCCGATAGCCTCAGAGGGCAAGTACATCAAATACAAGGACGGCGACGTGCTCTGGAACGCACAGGGCAGAGTGGCACAGCACTGCACGAAGGATATGGCGGAAAAGCTGGGCGGTCCGGGAAGTGATGCTATCTTCTTTACCACCTATTTTGACGGTGATTCCGGCGAAGACGGCGATATAGCCACCTTCTATTTCAATGTCCCTGCTGATGCAGCCCCCGGAACGGTATATCCGCTGGAGTTCAAATTCCATTCCAGCGACGCAGTATCGGATATGTTCATACAGACCGGCAACGATCCGGCGTACATGGACTACGCTATATCAAACTGGCAGGGCGGAACGATAACAGTTGAATAAAATGCAAGTCAGCTGCTCCATAATGGGGCAGCTGATTTTATTGCTTTTGACGGCGGCGCAATATTTAGCAAATTCCGCTGAATAGATATTACTATTTGCCAAATATTGCGGAATTTATACTGATTGCATTGACAATATTGGGCGATTGTGCTAAAATATAGTCACAATAAAATTTTGGGAGGAACACTAAAATGAAAGGCAAAACTCTTCAGAAGCTGCTTTGTGCATCCCTGAGTGCAGTTATGGTTTGCACCTCAGCAGCTTCAGCGGCTTTCGCCGTACCCTCAACATCCCTCGATGCTGCTGCTTCAACAACAGCAGCAGATACCACCGGAAACGTTATCTACTCCACAAGCTTTGAGGACGATGACGTTTCAAAATTCTCAAACAGAGGCGAGAACGACACCACTGAGCTCTCCACCACCACAGAATTCCATGTGACCGGTGAAAAGGCTCTCCTCGCTTCCGGACGTTCCAAGGACTGGAACGGTCCCGCCTTCCGTCTCGACGAACTCTGCAAACCCTACACAGAGTACTACATCAGCATGAAGCTGAAAGGCAGATACTACACCAATGCTACAGTCAGCTTCCAGTTCGATAACGCTGACGGCGAGACTCAGTACCGCAACCTCGTCCAGAACCTCAACGGCAGCGACTGGATATCCGTTGACAACGTAAAGGTAAGCTTCACAGACGAAATGACCAACGTTTTCGTTTACGTTGAAGGCGGTCAGGATGATATCCTCATCGACGATTTCAGCGTTGTTGAAGTTCCGGCAGTTGAGATCGAAAAGGACCTCGTTTCCGTAAGAGAAGCATACGGCGATGCTTTCATCGTTGGTACTGCTATCACTGCTGACAACCTCTCATCCAAGTCATTCATGTCCCTCGTTGAAAAGCACTTCGGCGGAAGCATCACTGTCGGAAATGAGATGAAGCCCGATTCCGTACTCAACCATAAGGCTTGCCTCGCATACGTTGAAGAGACCGGCGACGACACAGTTCCCCAGATCTCCTTCTCAAAGGCTAAGGGCATCCTCAATTACTGTGACAAGAACAATATCCCGATGCGTATCCACACTCTCGTATGGCACAGCCAGACTCCGGACTGGTTCTTCAAGGAAGGCTTTGCTGACGACGGAGAATGGGTATCCAAGGAAAAGATGATAAAGAGAATGGAGAACTACATCAAGGCTTACTTTGAGACTCTCACATCTCTCTACCCCGATATCAACTTCTATGCCTGCGACGTTGTAAACGAAGCATGGCTCGAAAACGGTCAGCCCCGTGAACCCGGCGAACAGGGTGAACGCGGCAGCGCTAAGTCTGCATGGGTGCAGGTATTCGGCGACAACTCCTTCATCGAGTACGCTTTCACTTTCGCAAGAAAGTATGCTCCGGCAGGATGCAAACTCTACTACAACGACTATAACGAATTCATGGATCAGAAGCAGGCTGCTATCCTCAACATGCTCTCTGAACTCCAGGCTAAGGGCCTTGTAGACGGTATGGGCATGCAGTCACACCTCGATGCAAGAGACAGCATGTCAACAGCATTCCCGACTATCAGCATGCTCGACAAGGCTATAAAGAAGTACGTTGACACAGGTCTCGATCTCCAGGTAACCGAGCTTGACGTAAGAGTTCCCGAGAATTCCGACAAGAATTACTTTGATCTCCAGCAGGAGTACTACAAGGGCGTTTTCGATACCTATTACAAGTACAAGGACAACATCTCAGCAGTTATCTTCTGGGGCGTTACTGATGCTGAAAGCTGGTACTGGAAGCAGCAGCCTCTCCTCTTCGGCGGAGACTATATGGCTAAGCCTGCTTACTACGGCGTAGTTGAGGGACGCACTCCCACATCTATCACAACTACATCCACTACAACAACCACCTCAACTACCACTACTACAACAACTACTACAGCTCCTGTAGATAATCCGGATATCGGCGACGCTAATGAAGATTCACAGGTAAATATGGCTGACGCTGTACTCATCATGCAGTACCTCGCCAACCCTGACGTTTACGGCGTAGGCAAGCCCGACGGCATCACAAAGAAGGGCCTCGACAATGCAGACGTTTGCATGAGAGGTGACGGCGTGACCAATGCTGACGCAAGCGCTATCCAGGAATACAAGCTGGGACTCATCGAAAAGCTCCCCTTTGATCCGCCTGTCCCCCTCGATATCTGATCCCCTTAAACGATAAGTGTAGTTCATTGATAAAAGCCCCGGGCACTGCGCCCGAGGCTTTTTTCGCATCTGTCTTGCCATTTCCGTTATTCTGTGTTATACTATATTTATCTTTTTTCCGGAGGTAAAATATGATCCTTTCAGACAAAACCATAAAAAGAATGCTTGACGAAAGATCACTTGTGATCGAACCTCTCACAGATGAGCAGATACAGCCTGCCAGCGTCGATATAAGACTTGGCAATACATTCAGCATAGTCGGCGATACTCCGTCCGGTATAATCACACTCGGCAGCAGGATCGAATACACCACTATCACTACCGACACCTACCTGATACTGCCCGGTCAGTTCGTTCTTGCGACTACTATGGAATACTTCGAACTTCCCGACGACCTCACGGCTTTCGTAGAGGGCAGAAGTTCCCTCGGACGCATGGGACTCTTCATCCAGAATGCAGGCTGGGTGGATCCCGGATTCAAAGGCGAGATCACCCTTGAACTCTTCAACGCCAACAGATGCGCTATCGAACTCAAAGCCGGCAGAAGAGTAGGTCAGCTGGTCTTCGCAAAAATGGACGACCACGCCCTTAATCCCTATAACGGAAAGTATCAGGGACAAAAAGGCGCTACCGGTTCCCGCGTCTTCCTTGACACCGATAACGACACCTGAGCCATTGTCACGTCCGGACGCATATGCAGTCTGACACATTTTATCGCAGAAAATGGCATATATAATATTATCCCCCGTATGCGGTGCATTCGGGGGAAATTTTTATACCTGTAAGACCTCAGCGGATCTCATCGGACGTCCGGTCATTTGAGATAAGATACGGGAAGGGCGTCGACGAGACCAAGCTTATACTCCTGTATAGCGCTGGCGTCGGAATTTGTAACGCCGTCGCCGTTATCGTATACATCAGCGTTCAGGCGTCCGCGGTCAGTAATGCCGTCGGGCTTGTTCAGACCGTATGTATCGGGATTTGCGAGATACTGCATAACAAGCACAGCATCAGCCATATTCACCTCATTATCGCAGTTTGCATCTCCCCAGAGGATATCATCCTGCGAGCTGGTATCTTCGGAAGAAGGCTGTGTAGGATCTTCAGCGATCTCTTCCTTTTCGGAATAAGTCTCAGCCGGTGCAGATGCAGCGCCGTAGAATACGCGGACAAAGTCCACAGAGCCCTTGAACGGAGATGTTCCGCCGCCTATGCGGTACATGCCTTCGCCGTAGCCGAGAGCATCTGCGATATCTGAGGGATCGAGAGTTATGCTGCCCTCTGCGGCAGCAGTGTCGTTCACGATGAGCTGACCTTTATCGCCGTCGAGGATGAATCTCACTTTAGTCCACTCGCCGGGGACAACGGCATTTTCAGCGGTGAGCTTCTGCTCGTTGTCACCTGTTTTAAGCACGGCATTGAGCGAATTCCCCTCACCTATGGAAAGTTCAAGGCGGTCATCGCTGTCTCCGAGATACAGTATGCTTTCTCCGCTGCCGGATGCCTTCCTGCTGAGGAATGAGAGCTGTATCTCTATGTCGTCGGTATAGAGAACGCCCTTGTCTATCTCCGCATAGGATGCGCCGTCGAATGTGAGTACGCCGTTGGCTGAAGTCCGGGATGCCTCCCACTGTGCTCCCACATTCACGCCGTAAGTCGATGTATATCTGTCTGCAAAGCTGAGTGAGCTGTCGCCGTCAAAATCGTAGGCATACATGAGCTTATCGGTATACGGACGCTTATCCGCGTAGGACTGAGCACTTGTCCAGCCGTAGGAAGTGCCCTTGGTGAATTTGATATTGTTATCGGAATAAAGGTCGCCGTCACCGATGCCCTGCT
>DFJW01000016.1 GCA_002373775.1 Ruminococcus flavefaciens
CCCTGTGCCATTTTTATCTGTATCTCCTGTGCGGAAACGAGATACTCACTGGTAACTCCAAAGCGCCCTGAAGCCACCTGCTTGATAGCTGAGCAGCGATCTGATGTGAGCCTTTCAGGGCTCTCGCCTCCCTCACCGCTGTTGGACTTTCCGCCTATGCGGTTCATAGCTATCGCCATGCACTCGTGAGCTTCCTGCGAGATAGAGCCGTAGGACATTGCTCCGGTCTTGAAGCGTTTGCATATGCTCTCAGCTGACTCGACTTCATTGATCGGTATACCTCCGTTTTCATCGAACTTTATATCAAGCAGACTTCTGAGTGTCAGTTCGTTGTCCTCGCGGTTCAGACATTCACTGTACTTCTTGAAGGTATCATAGCTGCCGGTCATAGCAGCCTGCTGGAGAAGGTGGATTGTCTCGGGAGTGTAGAGATGTTCGGACTTCCCGCTCCGGAGTTTATGGCTGCCTGAGCTGCTGATACTATCATTTATCGTAAGTCCGAGCGGATCAAAAGCTGATGTGTGGAGCTTTTCGGTCCGGCGGCTTATATCGGAAAGACCGATACCGCCTATACGGCTGACTGTGCCGGAAAAGTATTTGTTTGTCAGCTCTGGCGATATGCCGACAGCTTCAAATAGCTTGCTGCCCTGATAGGACTGAATGGTGGATATACCCATTTTGGAAGCGATCTTCACGATACCGTGGAGTATCGCAGAATTGTAGTCATCTTCGGCAGCATAGAAATCCTTGTCAAGTGTACCGTCCTCAATGAGTGAGCGTATTGTTTCGTGTGCAAGATATGGATTTACTGCGCATGCACCATATCCGAGAAGTGCTGCAAAATGATGAACTTCTCTTGGTTCTGCGGATTCAAGGATCATCGCAACAGATGTGCGCTTTTTAGTGGACACGAGATGCTGCTGAAGTGCGGAAACCGCAAGCAGCGACGGGATAGGACAGTGGAATTCATCTACACCGCGGTCTGAGAGGATAAGGATAGTTGCTCCGTCACGATACGCCTTGTCAGCTTCGATGAACAGCCTTTCAATCGCCTTTTCCAGAGGAGTGCCGATGTAATAAGTGATCGGGATCACTGCACTTTTCAGTCCGTTACGGTCGAGCGCCTTTATTTTCAGCATATCAGTTTCGGTAAGTATCGGGTTTTCAATTTTCAGCACATGGCAGTTTTCGGGACGCTCTTCGAGAAGGTTTCCGTCTTTTCCGATATAAACGCTCGTGTCAGTGACTATTTCCTCACGGATAGCGTCAAAAGGAGGATTTGTCACCTGTGCAAAGAGCTGGCGGAAGTAGTTGAACAGTGGAGGAGACTGCTTATCAAGAGGCGGAAGAGGGATGTCGCTTCCCATTGAAGCGATCGGCTCTGCCCCTTTTTCAGCCATTGGCAGAATAGATGTACGGATATCCTCATATGTATACCCGAAAGCCTTTTGCAGTTTTGCAAGCTCTTCTCCCGAATATGTATGGATTCCTTTATTTGGAATGTGAAGGTCGTGGAGACGTACAAGTTCAGCATCGAGCCACTCGCCGTATGGCTGACGGAGTGCGTAAAACGACTTTATCTCGTCGTCCTCAATAATGCGCCCTTGTTTCGTATCGGCAAGGAGCATTTTTCCGGGACGAAGCCGGTCTTTCTTTATTATTCTATCTGCCGGGATGTCGATACATCCTGTTTCGGAAGAAAGGATAAGATAGCCGTCACTTGTAACGCAGCAGCGTGAGGGACGAAGTCCGTTTCTGTCCAGTACAGCGCCCATAACATCTCCGTCTGAGAATATGATAGACGCAGGACCGTCCCACGGCTCCATCATGGTCGCATAGTATTGATAAAGGTCGTATTTTGAGCGCGATATAGTCCTGTTATTCTTCCACGGCTCAGGGATAGTTATCATAACTGCAAGTGGGAGTGGCATACCTGACATTACCATGAATTCCAGAGCATTGTCAAGCCTTGCAGAATCTGATCCGTTCACGTTTATTGCCGGAAGGATCTTATACATATCATTTTTCAGTGCATCGCAGGACATGGTCTCTTCGCGTGCGAGCATTTTGTCTGCATTGCCTGTGATCGTGTTTATTTCACCGTTGTGAACGATAAGGCGATTCGGGTGTGCCTTCTGCCAGCTTGGATTTGTATTCGTTGAAAAGCGTGAATGCACCATTGCTATAGCTGAAACGAAGTCCTTGCACTGAAGGTCAGTGTAGAAACGTCTGAGCTCATCGACAAGAAACATTCCCTTATATACTATAGTACGGCTCGAAAGTGAGCAGACATATGTGTTCTCGTCGGAATGTTCGAATTCGCGTCTTGCAACGAATAACCTGCGGTCGAAGTCAAGTCCCTTCGGACATTCTTCAGGACGCTTTACAAATGCCTGCATTATATACGGCATACTTTCAAGTGCCTTCTGACCAAGTATATCCGGGGATACCGGAACTCTTCTCCAGCAGATAAGATCCATTCCGTTCTTATTCACGATGAGTTCAAACAGCTTCATTGCCTGTCCTCGCTTCATTTCGCTCTGCGGAAAGAAGAACATTCCAACGCCGAAATCGCCCTTGCTGCCAATATTGTATCCGAGCTTCGCTGTCTCCTTTATAAAGAATTCATAGGGCATCTGAACGAGAATACCGACGCCGTCACCTGTTTTTCCTTCGGCGTCCTTTCCGGCACGGTGCTCAAGTTTCTCTACTATGGTGAGAGCACTGTCCACGACGTATCTGGACTGCTCGCCCCTGATATTCACTACAGCACCAATACCGCAGTTATCGTGTTCGAATCGCGGATCATAAAGCCCTTGCTGCTCATATGGAGCTTCTTTTCTGAAATTATCCATATCTTTCACTCGCCTTTCAGGTGCAGAGCGCCATTGATCTGCACTGATAAAATAAAAAGACGTTCGGGCAGACAGATAGTCTGCTCAAACGTCTTTGTTCCTGCATTTATATTAGCACTTTGAAGTGCAAATGTCAATAGCGAATATATGAATTCTTTGAGTTTCGTAGATTTTTAACAGTTATTTTCTGCTAACTCAAAAATAAAAATGTGCGATACGTCGAATTTGAATAAAGCTATTGACAAATCACTGCTGAAGGGCTATAATGGCATTGTAAACAGCAAGGGAGCTGCGGATGAGTTATTCCGTAGCTCTCTTTTTTGGTTTATAGCGCTAATTCCATACACAAAGGGGTGTATGAAGTCTCAGGACTTCTGCACCCCTTTGATATTTATGCTGTTACTTCTGAAGGAGGTTTTAATATGGATTCTCAGACTATCTTACAACAGGCACTTGACGGAGCAAACAGCACAGTTTTCAGCGTATGGTTCCTTATCGGAGCTGCGCTTGTATTCTTTATGCAGGCAGGATTTGCTATGGTGGAAACTGGCTTCACACGAGCCAAGAATGCAGGCAATATCATAATGAAGAACCTTATGGACTTCTGTATCGGCACAGTAGTCTTCGTACTTATAGGCTTCGGACTCTTCCTCGGCGAAGATCTCTGCGGCATTATCGGTAAGCCCGGATTCGAAATATTTACTGACTATGCAAGCTTTGACTGGTCGAATTTCGTGTTCAACCTTGTCTTCTGCGCAACAGCTTCTACTATCGTTTCAGGAGCTATGGCAGAACGCTGTAAGTTCATATCATATTGCATTTATTCAGCGATCATCAGCGCTGTTATCTATCCAATTGAAGCACACTGGGGCTGGGGCGGCGGCTGGCTGAGCCAGTGGGGATTCCACGATTTTGCCGGCTCTGCACATATCCATATGGTCGGCGGCATAGCCGCTCTCGTTGGTGCTGCTATACTCGGACCTCGTATCGGAAAATTCCATAAAACAAAGGACGGCGAGATAAAGGTAAATGCTATCCCCGGTCACAACCTTACTATCGGCGCACTCGGCTGCTTTATCCTCTGGTTTGGCTGGTATGGATTCAACGGTGCAGCCTGCACTTCAACTGACCAGCTCGCATCTGTATTTGTAACAACTACCATTGCGCCAGCTGTTGCAACCTTCACATGTATGGTATTCACATGGCTGAAATACGGTAAGCCGGATGTTTCAATGTGCCTTAACGCTTCACTGGCAGGACTTGTCGGCGTAACAGCTGCCTGCGATGTCTGTGATGCGCTCGGTTCATCTGTCATTGGCATCGTTTCTGGACTTCTTGTGTGTTTCGGGGTATGGTTCCTCGATTATAAGCTCCATATAGACGATCCTGTCGGTGCAGTTGCAGTTCATATGATGAACGGCATATGGGGAACTATTGCGGTAGGTCTCTTTGCAAACCCTGATGTTCCCGGTTACGCTCTCGCTGACCAGAACGGCGGTCAGCTCTCAGGTCTTTTCTATGGCGGCGGATTCGGACTTCTCGGCAGGCAGCTGGCAGGAATCGCAGCTATCGGCGGATTTGCGGCAGTCACAATGTTCATCGTATTCATATTTATCAAGAAAACTATCGGTCTCCGTGCTTCTGAGCAGGAGGAGATCATCGGTCTGGATGTAACTGAGCACGGACTCATTTCTTCTTATGCTGACTTTGCACCCTCAATGAGCGATATTTCAATGAAGGGCTACACAAAGGATGATGCAAAGAGTGTTGTAAAAGTGCCTGTAGATGAAGCTGTTAAGGTGGAGAACTATTCTGCACCTGCTCCTGACGGCAGACCTAAGATGACAAACATTGTTGTGATATTCAAACAGCAGAAGCTTCAGCAGTTCATTGAGGCTATGGAGGCTATAGATGTCAAGGGCATCACAGTGACAAACGTTCTCGGCTGCGGTATGCAGAACGGACAGAGGAACTATTACCGCGGAACTACCGTGGAAATGAACCTTCTCCCTAAGGTCAAAGCTGAGATAGCTGTTTGTGCTGTACCGGTAGAAAAGGTAGTAGCAGCAGCTAAATCGGCTCTGTATACCGGT
This sequence comes from Ruminococcus flavefaciens, assembly GCA_002373775.1. Taxonomy (GTDB): domain Bacteria; phylum Bacillota; class Clostridia; order Oscillospirales; family Ruminococcaceae; genus Ruminococcus; species Ruminococcus flavefaciens_M. Next base: position 4,949 of record DFJW01000016.1, read on the forward strand.
AACTATGGAGACGGAAAGATGTTCATTTATGACATCGAAAATGTCATAAAAATACGAACTGGTGAAGAGGGATACAATGCTCTTCATGACTCGGAAGAGTGGGAAAGGTCGTAAGCCGATGTGAATGATGCGGGGCTGCATCAGCAGCTCCTCGCATCTTTTCATAAATGTATTTCAAGGAGCATAAGCAAATGTCAAAGTTCATTTTTGTAACAGGCGGAGTCGTATCCGGACTTGGTAAAGGTATCACTGCTGCTTCACTGGGCAGACTTCTGAAGCAGCGAGGATATAAGGTGACGATCCAGAAATTCGATCCCTATATCAATGTTGATCCCGGCACTATGTCGCCATTTCAGCACGGTGAGGTGTTCGTAACTGATGACGGTGCTGAGACCGATCTTGATCTGGGACACTACGAGCGCTTTGTAGACGAGAACCTTTCGGTCCATTCCAATGTGACTACGGGCAAGATCTACTGGAACGTCATTACTAAGGAACGCCGCGGAGATTATCTCGGAGGTACGGTTCAGGTCATCCCACATATAACCAATGAGATAAAAGACAGAGTTTACAGCGCTGCCAATGAAGCGAATGCTGACGTCGTTATCACTGAGATAGGCGGAACGGTCGGCGATATCGAATCTACACCGTTCCTCGAAGCGATACGTCAGGTCGGTACTGAGCAGGGACGCGAAAACGTCTGCTATATACACGTTACGCTCGTTCCTTACATAGCAGGTTCGGAGGAACTGAAATCAAAGCCTACGCAGCACTCCACCAAGGAACTTTTATCTGTCGGTATCCAGCCGGATATTATCGTTTGCCGCACGGAAAAACGCATACCTGACGACATGGCTGAGAAGATTGCGCTGTTCTGCAATATCCGAAAGGAAGATGTCATTCAGAATCTGACTGCTCCGTCTCTGTATGAAGTTCCGCTGTGGCTTGAAAACGAAGGACTTGCACATTCGGTATGTCGGCATCTCGGACTGACGGACAACGCTCCTGATCTGTCTGAATGGACTGAAATGGTAAGCCGCGCTGAGAATGCTCACAAAAATGTAACTATCGGACTTGTCGGCAAATATGTTGAACTGCATGACGCATATCTGTCGGTTGCTGAGGCTCTGCGTCACGGAGGCATTGTCAACGATTCTGCTGTCAATATAAAATGGATAGACTCGGAGGAAGTTACCGGCGAGAACGTCGGGGATGTATTTTCTGACTGCAACGGCATCATTGTTCCGGGCGGATTCGGTCACCGCGGAGTTGAGGGAATGATAGAGTCGATACGCTACGCCCGCGAAAATGAAGTGCCATTCTTCGGCATCTGTCTTGGAATGCAGATGTCTGTCATCGAATACGCGAGAAACGTATGCGGACTTGAGAACGCAAATTCCTCTGAATTCGGTGATACTCCGTACCCGGTCATCGACATTATGGACGAGCAGAGAAATATCGACCAGAAGGGCGGAACAATGAGGCTCGGGCTGTATCCCTGTAAGCTGACTGAGACTTCACGATGCCGCAGTATCTACGGTGAGGAACTTATATACGAGCGTCACCGTCACCGCTACGAATTCAACAACGCATACCGCAAGGCACTCACGGCCGGAGGACTTCACATTGCAGGTCTCTCCCCTGATGAAAAGTTGGTAGAGATCGTTGAGCTCCCCGGACATCCGTGGTTCGTGGGAGTGCAGTTCCACCCGGAATTCAAATCAAGACCAAATAAACCGCACAAGCTGTTTGCAGATTTTATAAAAGCAGCACTTGAAAAATAAGGAGGATAATTATGGAAAAGGTAACAGACTATTTTGGCTCAATGGTGTTTGACGAAAGAATAATGAAAGCTACTCTCTCAGAGAAAGTTTACAAGTCCTTAAAAAGAACTATCGACAGAGGTGCTCCTCTTGACATATCAGTAGCTAATGCGGTCGCAGCCGCAATGAAGGACTGGGCTATAGAGCTCGGTGCAACTCACTACACTCACTGGTTCCAGCCTATGACCGGTGTGACTGCCGAGAAGCACGACAGTTTCATCTCCCCTGCTCCAGACGGCAGAGTTATTATGGAGTTTTCCGGCAAGGAACTCGTAAAGGGCGAGCCTGACGCTTCTTCCTTCCCGTCCGGCGGACTTCGCGCAACATTTGAGGCAAGAGGCTACACTGCATGGGATCCCACTTCTTACGCCTTCATTAAGGACGGCACACTTTATATACCGACTGCGTTCTGCTCATACACAGGAGAGGCACTCGATAAGAAAGTCCCGCTTCTCCGTTCCATGGAGGCTATCAACAAGCAGGCTCTCCGTATCCTTAAACTCTTCGGAAATACCAAGGTAAAGAGTGTGAAGACATCTGTCGGACCTGAACAGGAATACTTCCTTGTGGACCGTGAGATGTGGAAACAGCGCAAGGACCTCATAATGACAGGAAGAACTCTCTTCGGCGCTATGCCGCCCAAGGGACAGGAAATGGACGATCACTATTTCGGTTCTATCAAGCCGAGAGTTGCAGAGTACATGGCAGATCTGGACAGAGAACTCTGGAAGCTCGGTATACTTGCCAAGACCAAGCACAATGAAGTTGCCCCCGCCCAGCACGAACTTGCGCCTATCTATGATACAACTAATATCGCTGCCGACCACAACCAGCTCACTATGGAGGTAATGCAGAAAGTTGCACTCCGTCATGGACTTGTTTGTCTGCTCCACGAAAAGCCCTTTGCAGGCGTGAATGGTTCCGGTAAGCACAACAACT
>DFJW01000024.1 GCA_002373775.1 Ruminococcus flavefaciens
AGGCTTTCGAGAACCAGAAGGCTGGAAAGGGCTTCTCTATCGTAGAGGTGCTCTCAACTTGTCCTACCAACTGGGGACTCGCTCCTCTTGATGCTATCAAGAGACTTCAGGACGAAATGATCCCGTACTATCCTCTCGGCGTTTACAAGGACGTAACAGAGGGAGTATTCGAGAATGTACAGGGAGGTAATGAATAATGGCAACAACTGAGATTCTTCTTGCCGGATTCGGCGGACAGGGCATCCTCTTTGCCGGAAAGATCCTCGCTTACTGCGGACTCATGGACTCCAAGGAGCTCTCATGGCTCCCTTCATACGGTCCCGAGATGCGCGGAGGTACATGTAACTGTTCAGTATGTATTTCCGATGAGCCCATCGGTTCACCTCTGGTGCTTACACCCCACCTCCTCATCGCTATGAACCAGCCTTCATTCGACAAGTTCGTGAAGTCTGTACGTCCCGGCGGAAAGGTGTTCTTCGACAGCACTATGATCGAGCCTGACTGCGACAGAACAGATATCGAACTCTACGGTATCCCTTCACAGCAGATGGCTGACGACAACGGACTCAAGGGCGGTTCCAACATCATCCTCCTCGGAAAGCTCCTCAAAGAGACAAATATCTGCTCTCTTGAGACAATGAAGAAGGCTATCGAGAAGGTAGTTCCGCCTAAGAAGGCTGCACTTATCCCCAATAACTTCAAGGCTATCGAGCTCGGTATGAACGCATGATAACAGATCCCCTTCCGGAAACGGGAGGGGATCTTTCTGCATTTTCTGCCGGGATATCAACGGGTGTTGCCGTCGGTGAGCCAGCTTTTGGTGGTTGTTGTCAGGGACTTGTCGTCCTCTTCGTCAACTACACGGCTGCTGCGGCGCTTGTGACTGTCTTCGTCATCGTCTTCATCACCGTCAAGCCCGTCGATGATGTCATCAGCCGCATCCGTTACCCCTTCAATGAGCTCGCCGCCGGCATCGCCGACACCGTCAATAGCGTCGTCAACATGGTCTCCGGCATCGTTTCCGGATGTCCGGCTGTCAGCTTCGGAACGGTAAGTCTCACTTCTGCCGCCGTCTCCGTCAGGACCGGCGTCCTCCGAGCCGCAGGCTGTGAAACAGGTGCAAATGCTAAAAAATATGGAGCATATTGCTAAAAGCTTTTTCATACAAATCATATCCTTTTCAAAAGATCATTGTGAATTGTTTTTCCACAACGTATTTTTATTGTTTACTCATTTTCCCCGTTTATCCACATAGTTTTCAACTTTGTCAACCTGTAAAATTCTGTATATACCGTTGTTCTCCACTCTTTCCACAGACTTTTCAACATAGCACCGTTCATCTCCACACCCGTTTCAACAGCATGTGGAAAACTTATCCACATGCAGGTGGAAAAAAACTTGTCAAATTTAGGATAATATTGCACATCCACTGGGGAATCTGTTGAGAGCCGCAGAATTCACGGATATACCGCGCTCTCCCCTGTGGAAACTCTGATATCCCCTGCCTCAGCCTTGAAAGTTCTCCGGGTTTTTTGTGGCGGAAACCTTTCTGATGTAAGATGTCCTTAACGAAGAAAGGTGAAAATCAAATTGAATAGGACAAGACAAATGAGCGCCACTTTTCAGTAGCGCTCATTCTGCTCATTTTATTTAATTATTATTCGTCCGCTTCCTTTTTCGTTTTGAATAAAGGATAAGACCAATAGGCATCATGGGCATTACGAATAGCAGAAGTGCTTTGCAAAGCGTGCCCGGTATACCGGTCGGCAGTACACCGTTTCTGGTATTCGTGACGATGAGCTCAGAAGCCTCAGAGAACGTAAATGAAATGGAATTGATGTTTCCCTGGTCCGTTCCGTCCAGCTTCATACTTGTGGTATAATCTTCATTCGTTTCCGTGATGGTCACATCACATTCCAAAGGCAGGATAAATACAGCTGTGTCATCGTGTGCAAGGGTGAACGTGTCACCTGACCGGATGCTTTCCTGCGTTACATCATTCAATGTCCACATAAAGTATTCATCAGCAGCATTTTCGACTTCGATCGTGAATTCAAAACGCTTTGATTTGTCACCGAGTACGCCTTCAACCTTTTTCATGACGGTGAGGTCGGCAACTTGTGCATCCTTACGGGTGTTGCCTGCTTTGATCCGGACGATCACTCTGCCGTCCTGAGATGTATCACTGAAAAGTGAAACGCCGCGTGGTGCATTTATGAGTTCTACTTCTCCAAGTTCCGAGATGTTGAATTCGATCGCATCAACAAACCGTTCATATCCGTTCGGCGCACGTTTTTCTCTCAGGAAGTATCTGCCTGACGGCAATGATTCATTTATTTTCGGGATCACGCCGTCCGCCCCTGAAACAAGCGCTTCATAGCCGCTGATCGGATAATAGTTTTGCAGGTAGCTTCCGTCAGGCTGTTTTGTTCCGCGGTACAGATCGAATTCAGCCCGTGCCAGCGGCTCATTCGAGCCTGCTGTATACTTTATCATGTTGAGCGACAGCTTCTTGTTATAGACTATGATGTCGCCGGTCAGTTCATCCGAACTGATGTCCTTATGATTTACCCAGCCGTCATTTTCGGGATTCAGGATCCTTATATGATCGCTTCCTTCATCTTCCTCAATATAGAATCTGATCGGAGTGTCGGTACCTACCCATGTTACGGGAGCACCGGTCTGAGTAAGTGTATAAATGTTGTTTTCGCCTTTTTCGTAGTCATACAGAACAGCGACAAGACCGTTCTCATCTGAGGTAAATTCGCCGAAATCTACCTCATCATCGTTCAGTTTCAGCGTAAATGTTCCGTTCGGCAGAGCTGTTTTGAAATCTCTGTCAACAGCAGTTCCGTTCCACTCACTCAGTCGGATGCGGACGCCCTTTGTAACAGGTGTATTTGTGACTGTATCCGTCCGGATATTCTGTAAACCTGAGTTGACAACAGAAGAGCTGATTGTGCCCTCATTGTAGCTCACAGAATAATCCTTGTCAATCATCTGATCGCTGCCGTTTTTCCGTACACCGATCGTAACAGTATCCGGAGTGCCTTCTATGACCGGAATCACTGTTCCGGAGTAGCTTGTGACATTTCCATTGGCATCTACGACCGGATCACTGACAGGCTTTACTTCACGGACAACATAATCAGAAATGCTGCCGGACGACGCATTCATAAACCATTTCACAGAAGCAGCAGGTGCTTTAAGCTGCTTGAGCGTTCCGTTCACAAGAGTTTCTGTGCCGCCGTTTTTATTGTAAAGCGCAAAATATGCCGGCTCATGTGAATCAGCTGAATACCTGTCTGCCCATATCTTTTCAGCGGAAATTCCAAAACCTCGCTGATTCTTTACATACATCATCGCAGTATTGGTATTTGCCCTTATAATACCTGTATTCGGAGGTTCTGACGGACTTGAAATGTAAGTGCCGCCGACTCTTTCGTATCCGATGAGATCATATCCCAGCGGCATTTCGGAGAATTTCTCTTCGACCTTGAATTTTGTGCCGATGGGCAGATCAATGATCTGAACCGTATACCATGCGGGTATCTTGGAGATAGAGCCGTTGGGCGAGGTGAAGAAAGTGATATTTTCGAGCTGTGTCTGTGTCAGCCCATCAACGCTGGAATACTCTGTTTCAACAAATCCGGAATTTGCAGACCAGCTGCAATATTTGCCGGAAGGTGAGATCACACGATACCGGTGCATATTCGCGTATGCAAGATCTGCCAGATCGGCAGACTCTGCACCGAGATACAAACGGAAGTCGAAGGTAGTCAGATCATTATGGATCTCCTGATTGTTTTCGTCGTAGAGCTTTTTGGTGAATGACAGATCGCGGATCGCGTCGTTGCCGACATGGTTGTCATAGGTTACCGCAGGACGGTTGAGCACCTTGGCTGCTCCACAGTTGTAGTCATTACGGTCAGTTCCGGCTGCCGTACCGGCAACAGGCTCGCCGTTTACCTTCACCACATCGTATACGTTCTCGTCCAGTCCGCATTCGACGATATAGTAATCAACGATATTTTCAGGAAAATCAATGAAAACGCTCTCGCCGGCACTGAGGAAAAATACATTATCATACTCTTTACTTCCGCCGGGTGGTGTGTAGCTTTGCTTGTAACTAACCGGTTTCTGTGATTTGTCATAGTAGACACCGACATTATCGGTCTCACTACTGTCTAACGGGTTCAAAGGTTTGTAGCTGTCACTTGAAGGCAGCTTATACCAGATCTGGAACGGATATTCCACAAGCTCATAGTCCAGATCGAGATTCGCGCTGTCTGTTGAAACTTCTTTGGTCAGCCGCACCTGTCCGGGTTTTACAGCAGCAAGGTTGAATTTCATGTGCAGATTGGATGCACCTGCACCTCGCTCCATGTAAAATATTTTCATTTTGTGGTTGGAGTAATCCTTAAAGATATTCTCCTGCACACCGTTTTTGTCATATCCGAAATACTTGTCAAGATAAACCTGAACCTGCGCATTGGTAGCGTCGGGATTCTTTGCACGGTAAGATTCTTCAAACAGTGCTTTCAGGTTCGTAGTTTTTATAGTCGTATAATTGTTTCCGTTTCTGCCGCGCAGCAGGACTTCGCCTGTCTTGAAGTTGACAGAGCCGCTCAAGGCATTGTGGATACCGCCCAGGTCGATCACAAGGACATCATCAATGTACAGCCAGAAATCATCATCGCCTGTGAACTCAAAGATCATATCGTGTCCCCAGGTATCCTGACCGCTGACCGTCTGTGTGAAGCCTGCTTCCAGCTCCATACCGAAGAAATAATCGGCATTTCCGTTTTCTCCATTCAAAGAATTCTGTTTGTAGGGAATGGAGTACAGTGGTTTACTGCGCCTCGGGTCATCGTATGGAAGAGAAATGCCAAGTGCATCGGTTAGGTTCTTAATCTCTGAAAGTCTGCTCGGATCGAGATCATTATAAGGAAGAAACTGTCCGTGCTGTAGGGTTTCTCTGTTTCCTGCTTCCACTGTAGCGACCTGATCGTAGACCTTGAATTTATGCGTTGTGGGATCAAGGTACGCATAGTTGTTTGTGCAGTCGTATTCAAAATAGCCTGATTCATTGTAGGTGTTTTTCAGGAAGAGGTTGTTTACCTCATAGGCACCGTCAAACAGCCTTGAAAGGGAAATGGGATTTTCTGCTGTACTGCTGCTGTTTCCCTTCTCAGTCACACGCGGATAGCCGGTAACCGGATCAAGCCACGGTTCCAGTATGCCGGATATGGGATTCGGACCGGCGATATAGGAATCCTCTGTGATCACATCATACTGATCCTGACTTCGTGGATTCCCCCCAATTAATTTGCCGTTACCGTAATCAATCATCTTCATCGAAATGCCGAAATCGTTATTGTTGATTGTATCAACTGTCGTCAGTTCACTGACCGGCGGCTCGATCACGGCAAAATAGAAGTCGTTCGCTCTGGATTTCGGCGCAGATACGATATGATCTCCGTCGACTTTCAGTCCTGCATACTGATAGTAGGTATTATCCCATGCAAGGATCGTGGAGTAGTAGCCTTTATTTTTTCTTCCGTTCAGATTGATACCGATCGTCTGAGGAGAAATTATCTGCCCGTCCACGATCTGGGGAGCAAGGTAATTACCTGAATAGGTGTTTTGCAGTTCATAATAATAGTTTGGTGAGCCGTCGGCATTCTTATATTCTGTGAACTCCCAGAACACTGTGCCTATCTTGAGTCCGTGCCATTCGAGATTCTCGCCGATCTCATAAGCAGGGATCAGATTTCCTTGGTAGTCAACGATGTAGAACTTATATGCTTTTTCTGCATTGTCCCATACACGGGTGTATACAACGACCTGCTGTCCGTCCTGAATTTCGCTGACGCTGATCTTCTTTGCGATATTTGTCACAAAGTCATCGTCCTTGATGACGGATAACTGCGCAAGGCTCAGCCATTCATTGATTCCGTTTCCGGCGGTGTAGCCTTGAAAACCGTTCGCTATATTACGGCTCTTTAAGTTAACGGCCATACCGGCACTGTTCTTGATCTGGATCATTCCCGAATAATTGCCGCTGCCCTGCACAACAGTAAGCTCACAGTCACTATCGGGCGTATCAGCAAGCGTAACGGAAGCTCCGTTGCTTTTGCCGCTGATCCTGAGATACTTATAGCTGCCGTCAATTTTGGTCGTGATATAGTATTTGCTGCCGCTGATATTCTCAAACGACCAGAGCGTCAGGTCAGTGTCCGGTGTCTGATAGATATTAGTACCGTTGACAAAGGGATTATTCCTGATCGTTGCCTCTACCGCCATACGTCTGTTGGGATAACCTGGGCAATCATCTGCCATGAGCGCAGCTGGCTTATCGAGCTTTGTCATGATGAGTGCAAAGGATTTTCCGTCCAGATCAGCAGGATCGTCTGCTGTGACGGGCGGCGGTGCTGCTACGATCTCATAGACTGAAAACGCAGTCGCTTCAAAGCTGATGGTGTTGTCCGTGACTGAAAACTCCGTGATGCGTTCACGGGTGCCGTCGTCTGCAATGTGCCATAGCTCTATGTAAACGGAATCAGAGATCACAGGATCGCAGATCTCAACGCGGATCGGGTTTGCTTCACCCGGCTGATACTCCTGTTCGCCGCTGCTGATCGTGATGTCGTAGGCGGAAACGCCCTCGTGGAATTCAGAAACATCAACTGCTTCTGCGGTAGCGCCCTCAGGCATCAGTCCGTTCAGCGTGATGATCTGTTCTGCATCTTCGCCGTTGGGATATAGTGCGATACTCTGCTCTGTCAGCGTTTCCTCCGGTTCTGACGGAGGCGTTTCACTGATCTCGGGAGAAGTCTCTGTAACATACTCTGATGTTCCGGCAGCAGGATCTGTCTCAGTTTCGTCACTGGCGGAGGAAAAACAAGCAGCCACCGATGAGAACACCATTGTGAAAGCACAGGCAATGCTTGCTATTCTTTTCTTTATTTTATTCATTCTTCTCATCCTCCTCACTTTGATCTCTCTTGAAAAGGAATGCGAAGATCGCTGTCATTGCTGAGATCAGCATGACGAGCCTGATAGCATGAGCCGGAAAGCTGTCTCCGGTCAGTATACTATTTATAATATCTGTCTTATGTTCCATTGTCGTTTCAGCTGTTGTTACTTCAGTAACAACAGTTGTGTGTGCAGCAGTCGTTGTTTCCGTTGCAGCGGTTGTGGTCTCGGTCTCAGAAAGGACAATATCCTGAAAGGAAATACTTTCGGTCTTGCTGTCCGTTCCCGCTCTGCAAGCTGTTATCGTACAGTGCAGACCGCCGTTCTCATTGTTTTCCGTGAACACGGTGATGTTGTATCTGCTGCTGTCATATTGTATGTTTGCATCATTTCCGGCAACCTCGTATATGCTGTAATAATAGGTTCCCGGCTCAGTGAGTTCTATTTCAAAAGCTCCGGCGCTGTCCTCAGCGATTGTCAGAATATCGCTGACAGGCGTCGGGAAACTTTCGTTTTCTGATTCAATTTTTAATTTATAGGTATGCTTATTGTTTCCGTAGACTTCCAGACAGTCCACTGGAATGCTTACTCTGATCGTTTCGTAAGCGAAAACACTTTGTGTTCCTGGTAAAAACGCAAAAAGGGAGAGCAAGCATACCATAGCCGTAATAAAAAACTTTCTGAGCTTCATACGCTTACCACCCTTCCTTCTTAGTTTTCATTGTCTTGGATATAGCAGAACACCACCACTCTTGCGACTGAATTTGCATCAGCACAGGTGGAAAGGGCAAGGATACGGCTGTCATCCTCATGTAACAGCACAGCGGCGTTATCATGGATATACTGCCGTATCTGCTCCTGCTTCATATCAAAAACGATCTTTTCTTTTGCGCTCACCTTCATTGAGGCGAAGCATTCAAGGTCATATACTTTCTCAGCATTCCTTCCAACCATGAGTGTTCCTGCGGAGTGCTGCTTTAAATATGATTCATTCAGAAAGTCATCAAGTGCGCCGAACATTTTACCGTAGTCCATATGATGACCGTAAATGACAGAGTATTCGTCCGAAAAATCGGAAGAAGACCTGCTGTCAAGAAAAATGCTGCCGGTCAGGCTGTAGTTCCCGAACGGATCCGTATTCAGGTAAAAATTGTTATCTTTTCCCTGCATGACAGGATAATCAATATTGGTTCCGTCTATGGTAAGCCAGCCTACCATATCATTGGTGATCGGCGAATCGGCTGTGGCGGCGGGATTATTCGGATCGGGCTTGTATCTGAGAATGCTCTTATCAAGCGTATGGCTGAATATATAATAGTTGTCATACACCTGCCAGAGACCGATCAGCATCACAAGCCCGAACACAGCGATCATAAACCAGCCGTACAGTTCATTCAGCCGTTTCCAGAATTTCAGCAAGGTTTATTCTTCCTCGTCCTCAGACTTCTTCTTTTTCATGTAGATCATTCCGCCGGTAACGCCGATGGCACCGAGTGCAACAATGCCCAAAGAGCCTGCAACAGTTGTCAGGATGCCTGTGGGGATCGCTCCGGAGCGGTCGTTGGTAAATGCTGCGACAGTGTCAGCATTGATGTAAGTATCAGCGATCTGGTGGTTGCTGTACGAAATATCGCTGCCCATTACCGGTTCTTCCTCTGTGCCTGTATTGGTCTTATCCTGTGTCTTGGTATCGCCCGTCACAGCCGCACTGTCAGAATAATCCTCCGGATCTTCCGTGATCGTGTATGAAGTACCTTCTGCCAGACCTCTGATCGCAATGCTCTGTCCGTGCTGGAGATAAAAGACCTGTGTTACAGTTCCGTCAGCACCAACAGTTAAAGTGGCGGGCTGTGCTACATCAGATGTAATGCAGGTTGTGGCACTGTTCGGATCAGCGGAGATCGTGGTATCAGCATTGCCGTCAGTTGTATTTGCATTATTATCATCAGCGTAAGAAACATCATAGACAGTTCCTTCAACAGCACCGGATATAGTTACAGTAAACGCAAAATACTTATCCTTAGAACCCTGATTGCCTGTTACAGTCTTGCTGAAAGTAAGGTCATACGAAGTATAAGCGTTTGTATAGCTTGAGCTTTTATTCGTTGTAGTATCTGCTGTTGCGGACGGTGCAGCATCATGTTTTCCTTCATACAGCACATAACCGGCAATAAAGAGCTGTTTTCCGTCTGGCACGGTATATCCCGAATTATCGGCAAGTTTTGCATAATAATCTGCATAGTCTTCAACATAGACGTCGAGTGTTCTGTATGTATTCTGTCCTGATGCAGATACGCCCGTATCATTCGCAATACCCTGATTCGAGCCTGTTTCGGTTATCAGATAGCGGTATACACCCGGTTCCGTAAACTGAACTGTGCTGAAATCGAGCGTTAAGGTCTTTTTGGCATACTTTTCATTTCCGGCAGTTGCATCCTGCCACACAACCGCTGTGTCAGCACCGGCTGTGCCCTCTGTTACTGTAGTATTAGTATCACTCTGAACAAAGGAAACTACACCTGCCGTATCCGAGCCGGTATTTGCTGCATCATTTGCCTTGAAATCAAGTGTTGTTCCGCCGGTCTGTGTTGTAACGCCGTTGATAACAGCAAGATCTGAACCGGAAGCCGGGGTGATTACAGCTTTTTCGGCTGCATCGCTGTATGGTGCGATCGAGAAGTCGAAATTAGCGTTCGGAACATTGGCATTCACGTCCATAACAAGATATTTGTCGATCATTGTTACATTTTTGCTTACCGGATCTGTTCCGTCAGTAGCATTTGTCAGACCGGGAGTATAGGGTGTTCCGGCTGCACTTGCGCTCATAGGCAGAGAAGCCATAGAAGCAATAAGGGCAGTTGAAGCGATGAAAGCAGAAATTCTTCTATACTTTTTCATAATGAACCTCCAAAATAATTTATATAAATTTTCTTAAATACCGCGCATTCGCATCGTGAATACAACAGCGCCTTCTACATCATCCAGCGGTATCCCTCCATAAGTTCTGCTGTCGGAAATGTCACTGCGAAAATCATTCAGAACAAACACACAGTTTTCGGGTACTTGATAGGGATAGCTGATCGCCGAGCCTTCCGGCGATGTGGGGTAGACTGCATTTTCTGAGATGCCATAGTCATTTACGGAAATAAAATCATTGAAAATACTGACCTTATCGCCGCCGAATGCGATGACTCTGCCGAATTTCACTTCTCCGTCACGCCGGTAAACGATCATTGTTCCCTGTTTCAGCTCTGCCAGCCGATAAGTTAAGCAAAATTCGCCGTCCCTGATTGTAGGGTAAGCACTGTTTGTGTGGCAGATATGGATTCCGGCAATGAACCTGAAAACAACTGTCAGAACGAGTGCAGTTACGAATATCTTAATAAAAAAGGAAAGTGCGTAGCTTTTCGCAGTTTTTTTCCTCTTTGGCTTCACTTGAGAGCCGGAAGCCTTTTCGTCCTTCTCGGATTCTGCTTGCAGGGCTGCGGTTTGGGTTTTGTCAGTATCCATCAGCATCCTCTCTTTCGCTGCAAACTTTTCTGAAAGGAGAGGCACGTTCTGATGCTGACGTATCCAAAAACATACGACAGCGATCAGAGGTCTTGTCACGTATTGATGAGCGCACTTTTGAAAGCGGAATGTCACTATTATTATGTCTGGTTATTATCAGCATACTTTATATTGCCCTCCTTTCCGTTTGTTAAACATTAGTCCTAAAGCAATAGAGACAAACACAGTAATATATACTCTTTTTTATTATAACACAAAACTGCTGATAATGCAAGGACTTTTACTAAAATCGCACTGGTTTTTTTAGGAATATTTATTGGAGAAGATTGCCTTTTTATTTTGTCAAAAATTAAATATAAAGTGCACAGCGGTTCGTCACGGACTGCACCGCTCACTATATTCGACAATGCGATACAGCTTCTCTTCATGGACATCAGAAAGGTTTCCGCCGCAAAAAACCGGAGAACTGCCAGAGCAGAGGCAGTTGGTATTGATATTTTTGCGGATACGTTGTATAATATACATATAAACGGAGGGAAAGATATGTTTGAAGGATTTACGCAGGAGGCGCTTGATTTCCTGCTTGGGATACGGCTCAACAACAACAAGGAGTGGTTCGAGCCGCGCAAGGAGATATACACGCAGAAGATTTACGAACCCATGAAGCAGCTTGGCGAGGAACTTTACGCGCCATTCGCTGATATCGACGGCATGATGCACAAAGTTGGCAGGATATACCGGGACGAGAACTTCGCGCCCTATCTCCACTACCGGGACACCATGTGGATATACGTCCGGTACGAGGCATGGTACTGGAACAAAACGCCCACCCTGTTCTTTGAACTTTCGCCGGAGGGGGCAGAATTCGGGTTCAGGATATCCAAGCCGGAAGCCGCAGTCATGGAGCGTTTCCGCAGTCAGCTGGCGGAGGACGCAGGTCCGTTCCTGAAAATGACAGAGGAACTGGAAAAGAAGCACGGCATAGTCATCGGCGGCGAGGAATACAAGCGCCGCAAGCCCTGCAATGTCCCGGAAGCTGAGCGGTTCTTCGCCAAAAAGGGACTGAGTGCATCAGTGAAGGTCAGCGATACCGGCGAACTTTTCAGCCGCCGGATATGCGATCATGCAATTGAGATAATGCAGGCTGTGCAGCCGATGAACGACTTTTTCCACGAGATAGTGGAGATAGAGGAACTGGCAAAGGCGATCGCCCGGGAGGAGAAAAATACTCCGCCGGAACCGGAGATAAATATGGTGAAAGCACCCGATGTGGAGTTCATGTGGTGAGGTGTGAAATTAAAAAAGCAGTGGCATGCGCCGTATGATACCGCTGTATTCACAATCGGCAGGCGGTTTTGTTTGGAATATTTGTAGCAACTCACACTTGAAAAAGCCGCAGAGGGATGATATAATATATTAAATCCATAATACATACGGATTTAATATATATTAGGAGGTGCGTTATGTCACATTCTGTCACACCTGCCGGACGTTCGGCAAAAGTGAAACTCATGGTGCTGACCGGACTTTTTGCGGCGCTGGTCTATGTATTCACGGCTTTCCTGCACATCCCTACAGGTGCCGGATATACCCATGCCGGAGACGGTCTCATCTACCTTGCAGCGTGCATCCTTCCTGCGCCATATGCGGCAGCAGCCGGTGCTGTAGGAGGTGCTCTCTCGGACGGACTTACGGGCTTTGCCGTGTGGATGCCGGCAACTATCGTGATAAAGGTCCTCACATCTTTCTGTTTCAGCAGGAACACAAAGAAGATCATCTGCGTGAGGAACCTGCTGGGAATCGTTCCTGCACTGGTACTCTGCGTCGTTGGATACAGCCTTTATGAAGGCGTGTTCATGGCAGGCGGGATCAATACGGGAGCCGTCATCGCGGCATTCGGTCAGACACCGGCGTACTGCGTTCAGGTCGCCGCAAGTTCGCTGCTTTTCGTGGCAGTGGGCAGTGCCTTTGACAGAAGCGGCATCAGGAAGCTCATAAAGTGACCTGCCGCATTATCTGACATAACTTTCATATCACCGGACACGTCCAGCAGTCCGGTGATTTTTTATATATACAGCAGGATTTTGCCCTTTTGCACTATTTACAGTGTGTATATTTGTACATAGCTAACAGCTTTTGTAAAATACTATAAAAAATATATAAACATATTGCAAAGTCAGGGGCGTTTGTGTTATAATAGTATGGAATATAGTGAGTAGCTATATCTATTTTAAGGATCAATGAAAAAGGTGCACATTTGAAGACGATAAGGATACTTGGAGTCGATCCGGGATACGCGATAGTGGGGTTCGGAGTCCTGGATTACGACGGTGTGAAATTCCAGCTGGTGGAGTACGGCGCTGTGCTCACTGAAGCCGGCACCCCTTTCCCGGAAAGGCTTGCCTCCATACATACGGACATCGAATTCATCTTCGATAAGTTCAAGCCGGAGTGCATGGCTATTGAGCGGCTCTATTTCAATACCAATCAGAAGACCGCTATCGACGTTGCACAGGCACGCGGAGTCACTCTGCTGTCGGCAGCCACAAGGAAAGTGCCGATATTCGAGTACACGCCTTTGCAGGTGAAATCGTCGGTCACCGGTTACGGCAAGGCAGAAAAGATACAGGTCATGGAGATGACGAGGAAGATACTCGGACTGGCGCAGATACCAAAGCCCGATGATGCCGCCGATGCTCTCGCCATAGCTATCTGCCACGGACACACCACACGGTTCTCTCTCAGATGAACAGCATTACCGGAAGGAAGATAAAATGATATACAGTCTGAAAGGTGAGCTTGCAGTCAAGGAGCTGGGCTTCGTTGTCATTGAATGCGGCGGAGTGGGCTACGGATGCAGGACTTCCTACAACACAGTCTCACAGCTCGGCGAAGTCGGCAGCGAGGCTAAACTCTATACCTATTTATATGTAAGGGAAGATGTGGTGGAGCTCTTCGGCTTTTCCACACAGCAGGAACTCAGCTGCTTCAGGCTGCTGATATCCGTTTCCGGAGTCGGTCCCAAGGCGGCTACGTCCATTCTCTCGGACGTTACGCCGGAGAGATTCGCATTCCTCATTGCCTCCGGCGACAGCAAGGCATTCACAAAAATAAAGGGCATAGGTGCCAAGACCGCACAGAGGATAGTGCTGGAACTGAAGGATAAGATGTCCTCTGAATCCATAAGCGGCTCTGTCTCAAAGGACGCAGCGGACTTTGCGGCTGTATCCGGCGGAGGAGCATCCTCATCGGTGACAGAAGCCCTCGAAGCACTCATGGTGCTGGGATACACCCAGGGCGAGACTGCTCCCATACTCGGGAAGCTGGATCCGTCACTCAGCACACAGGATCTCATAAAAGAGACGCTGAGGCTCATGGCGGCAAAGAATATGCGCTGAATGTGCCGCTCAGCATCGTAATATCAAAACTTATGTACACTAAATATTTTCATACAGAAAGGAAGAAACAATCATGAATCTTGATGAACTTCTGAAAGCAGCTATAAAAGATCCGTCCAAGAGGTCGGTATTCTTACAGACACTCATAAAGAGCGATGTATACGTTATCTGCAAGAACCCTGTAAAACAGGAACGCGGACGCGCTGAGGGCGGCGTACAGCTGGAACTCATCACCACCCAGAACCCGGACGGAGACATCTTCATCCCGTTCTTCACCAGCTTCCGTGCGCTCCAGCAGTTCGCAAAGCGCTACGTTGACTGCTACAAGATAAACTGTCTCAGACTTTTCGACCTGATACAGTCAGTCTCAGCAGTGCTCAACCCAAATTCCTACGGCAAGGAGTTTTCATCACAGGAGATAAAGAGCATCCTCATGGTTGCCCGCAACCTCAAGATAAAGGCTATCTCCTACAATGAGGCTGATACCATAACCTACCGTCCCGTAGAGCACAGCGTGGGACATATCACCAAGGCAGCTTCCAAATTCCTCTCAAAGCAGCCAAATGTTGACCGCGCATTCATAATGGAAATGATAAAGGGCTGCGAAAAGCCGCAGATACTCATAGTTCTTGATATGCTGGGCAGCACGAGAAAACTCTTCGTGCCTCTCTCGAAATACCTTTCAAAGACGGTAAAGGCCAACGAGCATCTCTGCTTCATCAGCTATGAGCAGGACATGGGCAAGAAGGCTGCCGAGACAGTCGATCCGTTCTATGTCCGCAAGAAGAGATTCTTCGAGAAGTGATCCTGTTCGGGAGGAATAATTTTTGATACAGACAGAGGATATGGAATTTGCGCCGAGGATAATCACTCCGGAGACCACTCAGGAGGATTCCGACATCGACGTGAGCCTGAGACCGCAGACTCTCCATGAGTACATCGGTCAGGACAAGGCGAAGGAGAACATCGCCATATATATCGAAGCTGCAAAGCGTCGCGGAGAGCCGCTGGATCATGTCCTGCTGTACGGCCCTCCCGGTCTCGGAAAGACCACGCTTTCCGCTATAATCGCCCATGAACTGGGCGTGAACCTGCGCGTCACCACCGGTCCGGCTATCGAAAAGCCCGGCGATCTTGTATCGCTGCTGACCAGTCTTTCGGACAACGACGTGCTTTTCATCGACGAGATACACCGCCTTTCAAGAGCCGTGGAGGAGATACTCTACCCGGCTCTGGAGGACAGGGTGATAGACATAATCATAGGAAAAGGTCCTTCTGCACAGTCCATACGCATCGACCTGAAGCCCTTCACGCTCATCGGCGCGACTACCCGTGCCGGACAGCTCTCGGCTCCCCTGAGAGACCGATTCGGCGTTATACAGCGCCTTGAACTCTACACCAAGGCTCAGCTGACGGATATCGTCCGCAGAAGCTCCATGATACTGGGCATCCCATGCACCGGCGACGGCGCAGAGGAGATCGCCGGACGTGCAAGAGGCACACCGCGTATCGCCAACAGACTGCTCAAAAGAGTCCGCGATTTCGCAGACGTCATGGGCAACGGCGAGATCACCACGGACATCGCCCGCATCGCCCTCAGCCGCCTTGAGATAGACGAGCTGGGACTGGACGGTCTGGACAGGCGCATGCTGGAAATGATAATCAAAGGCTACGCCGGAGGTCCTGTGGGACTGGAAACTCTCGCATCGGCTCTGAATGAAGAATCGGTGACGCTGGAGGATATCTGCGAGCCGTTCCTGATGCAGCTGGGATTCCTCGGAAGGACGCCGAGAGGAAGGATAGCCACCCGACTTGCATACGAGCATCTCGGATATAAGCCCCCCGAGCCGAAGCCTTCGGCAGACGACGGGCAGATGACGTTCTGAGCGGCAGGTGTGCTGCCATGTTCATAAAAGGATCGAAACGCTATAATTACCGGCACAACAGCGAAAGAGCCGTTTCCCCTGAATTCGGGAAGATGATAAACGGTCAGGGAATGGGTTTTGCCGCGAATTACCGGTACGGCATATGCCATATGAGCTTCAACGGCTGTGAGGTCATAGCGGTGCACAACGCGCTGGTCTGGCTTTGCAGACCTCAGCCGCTGATGGATATAGCTTATTTCATGGAACGCTACCGTGTCCTTATGGGTTTTTTCGGCTGCAATGCCTACCGTATCGGCAAGGCACTGAAACACTTCGGCGCAGACTGCACACGCAGCCGTGATGCCGGAGACGCAGAGGCGTTCATCATAACTTACTGGACGAAAAGACGTTTTCTTTCGCCCATACATACAGTTTTCTGCGTCCGTTCGGACAAGGGGATAACTGTCTACAACAGATACAACAACCGTGACCGGTCCTATCTCTGCGGCAGCATTGAGGAATTCGCGGGGAAATACAGACCTATCGCGGTATACAGGATAGAGAAAGATATACAGACCTGAAAGATACACAAAAGGAGAAAAACAAAATGTCAAGACTGTTCGGAACAGACAGTGCAAGAGGCACTGTGGTGTCTGAACTTTCATGCGAGACGGCTATGCAGGCTGGAAGAGCAGCAGCAGCCGTGCTCTCGGGAGGCACAGACACAAGGATAAAGATAATCGTAGGAAAAGATGAGGCGCTGTCTTCGGATATACTGGAGGCAGCGGTATGTGCCGGCATATGTTCTGCCGGCGCCGATGCTGAGGGACTTGGACAGGTCCCGGCAGCAGCAGTGGCTTATCTTGTAAAGGAACAGAACGCAGCGGCAGGTATCATGATATCTGCGGCTCATCAGAGCGGAGACGCCAGCGGCATCAGGCTCTATGCGCCTGACGGCAGACGCTTTCCCCATGAAGTGGAGGAACAGATAGAGCAGCTGGTCTTCGGTCTCCATGCCGCAAGCGTTTACGGTACGCGCACAGAGCCGGGACGCATGCTCCACATCGACGATGCAGCTGAAAAGTATCTTTCGCATATAAAGTTGCTGATGAACAGTGACCTGAAAGGGCTGAAAATAGCCGTGGACTGTGCGTCCGGATGCACTGCGGCATCCGCGGAGAAGCTTTTTTCCGAACTGGGGGCTGAGGTGATGATAGTGCCTGAGCCTGAGACGGAGGAGCTCTTCGGAGTGGCGAGCATAACCACGAAATTCGAGCAGCTTATGGAATACGTCACGGAGAACGACTGCGACTGCGGCCTTGCCTTCGACAGCGACGGCTGCGGCTGTCTCGCTGTGGACGAGAACGGCAGACAGGTGGACGGCGATTCCATGCTGGGGATCTTCGCGAAATACTACAAGGACAACGGCAGGCTCAAGGACGATACTATCGCCGTGAACTCCATGTGCAGTCTCGGGCTGCTGAATTTCGCCCGTGAAAACGGCATCAGGACCGTTTCTTCGGGTGCGGCGGAGAGAAATGTGCTGGACCGCATGATAGAAGGCGGCTATGACTTGGGCGGAGACAGCAGCGGCCATATGATATTCCTCGGGGATGCACCTGCCGGTGACGGTCAGCTCTGCGGCGCAAGGCTGCTGGAGATAATGAAGGCGACCGGCATGAGGCTCAGTGAGCTTTCTGACGAGATGCAGAGACTGCCGCAGATAGTGCTGAACGTCCGCATATCCCCGCGCAAGCGCGAGATATGGAAGAATGACGGGACCGTTACCGGTCTTATACAGCAGCACGAGGACGCTCTCGGCAGCGACGGCAGACTTCTGGTCCGCGAGAGCGGCGGTCCGGATCCCTTTATCCGCATAATGGTGGAGGGACAGGACTTCGGACAGATAAACAGCATAGCTATGGAGATAGCACAGTGCGTCAAGGCAAGATGCGCTGCAAGATGATCTCCGCCTTAAAAATAACGATTTCAAGGAGCTGGAAAATTGAGAACAGCAGATAAATGGAAGGACTACAGGATACTTGATACTTCTGACGGCGAAAAGCTGGAAACATGGGGCGGCATCAGCCTTGTGAGACCGGATCCGCAGATAATCTGGAAGAGCGAGAAGACAGATCCGCTCTGGGAAAGCGCGGACGGTCACTACCACCGCTCGAATCAGGGCGGCGGCAAATGGGAATTCCGCAGAAAGCTGCCGGGTTCATGGAACATAAGCTACAGGGAACTCACCTTCAACATCCGTCCCACAGGCTTCAAGCACACGGGATTATTTCCGGAGCAGGCTGTCAACTGGGACTTCATGGCTGACAAGATAAAGCATGCAGGACGTGAGATAAACGTTCTGAACCTTTTCGCCTATACCGGCGGCGCAACTCTTGCGTGTGCGGCAGCCGGGGCATCCGTCTGCCATGTGGATGCTTCAAAGGGCATGGTGCAGTGGGCAAGGGAAAATGCAGCTGCATCCGGACTGGCTGAAAAGCCGGTGCGCTGGATAGTGGACGACTGCGAGAAATTCATCGCCCGTGAGATACGCCGCGGCAGGAAGTACGACGCCGTTATAATGGATCCGCCCAGCTACGGACGCGGTCCCGGCGGCGAAGTCTGGAAGCTGGAGGACAGCGTCTACGACCTGGTGAAGCTGTGCTCGGGCGTGCTTTCGGATGATCCGCTGTTCTTCCTCATAAACAGCTATACCACAGGACTTTCGCCCTCCGTAATGGGCTACATCCTCGGCAGTGTGCTGAAGGGCAGATTCGGCGGAAAGGTCTCCTTCGACGAGATAGGTCTGCCGGTGGCTTCCACGGGAATGACGCTGCCATGCGGTTCAACGGCGATATGGGAGAAGTAATGGAAAACATCATTGAGATAGAGGGGCTTCATTTCTCCTACCAGAGCGAGGACGAAGAGGAAGAAGCTGTGGAAGTGCTGAAGGGCATCGACCTCAGCATAAAACAGGGAGAATTCGTGGCTGTGCTGGGACACAACGGCTCGGGCAAGTCCACCCTTGCAAAGCACCTGAACGCCATTCTGCGTCCCACGCAGGGCAAAGTCACGGTGAACGGCATAGATACTGCCGACGATGACAGGATATTCGAACTGAGACAGAGTGCCGGAATGGTCTTCCAGAATCCGGACAACCAGATAGTTTCCTCCGTTGTGGAGGAGGACGTCGCCTTCGCGCTGGAGAATCTCGGCGTGCCCTATGAAGAGATGCGCAGGCGCGTTGATGACGCGCTGAAAGCGGTGAATATGTACGATTACCGGCTCCATGCACCGAGTCAGCTCTCGGGCGGACAGAAGCAGAGAGTAGCTATCGCCGGCATCATCGCCATGCAGCCCAAGTGCATAATACTGGACGAGCCCACAGCTATGCTCGATCCGCAGGGCAGAAAAGAAGTAATGGCGACCATACACCGCATGAACCGCGAACAGGGCATCACCATGGTTCTCATCACCCATTACATGGATGAAGCTGCACAGTGCGGCAGAGTAGTGGTCATGGACAAGGGCAGCGTAGTGCTGGACGGAAAGCCGGAGCAGGTATTTTCAGAAGTGGAAAAGCTGAAATCCATCGGACTGGACGTGCCGCAGGTCACGGAGCTCGCATGGGAACTCCGCCGTGCAGGATACGACATCTCCCCCGGCATAATCACCGAGGACGAATTCGCAGACGCAGTGGAAAGGCTGTTTTCAGCCGATAAACAGGGATAATACGATATAAAGGAGAATAATCACTCTTGCCAGTACTTGAGACACGCGGACTAACATACACCTACAGTCCCGGAACGCCTTTCGAAAAAACGGCGGTGGATCATGTTGACCTCTCCATTGAAGAGGGCGAGATGATCGGAGTAATGGGACATACAGGCTCGGGAAAGTCCACGCTGATACAGCATTTCAACGGTCTGCTCAGACCGACTTCCGGTCAGATACTCCTTGAAGGCAAGGACATCTGGGAGGATAAAAAGAATATCCGCAGCGTCCGGTTCAGAGTGGGACTGGTCTTCCAGTACCCGGAATATCAGATATTCGAAGAGACGGTCTATAAGGACATTGCCTTCGGACCTAAGAATATGGGGCTGGACGACAAGGAGATAGAGCGCCGCGTGCTTGCGACGGCGGAGGATATCGGTCTTGACACCGCACTGCTGGAACGTTCGCCCTTTGAACTTTCCGGCGGACAGAAACGCCGTGTGGCGATAGCCGGCGTCATGGCTATGGAGCCTAAAGTCCTCATCCTTGATGAGCCAACTGCCGGTCTCGATCCCGCAGGACGTGACCTTATACTTGAGCACATCAAAGCCTATCATAAGCGCACAGGCAACACCACGCTAATCGTCTCCCACAGCATGGAGGATATCGCCACATTCGCGGACAGGATACTGGTCATGAACAAGGCGAAACTATTCTGCTTCGATGAGACGAAGAAGGTGTTCGCAAGATCTGAGGAGATATCTCAGATCGGACTGGACGTGCCGCAGGTGACAAAGGTCTTCACCAAGCTGAAACAGCGCGGTCTCGATTTCGGGAAAGAGGTCTATACCGTCGGATACGCCAGAGAGCTGCTGCTGAAAAAGCTGGCGGAAAGAGGGAGGGACTGATATGCTGAAGGATATAACCATCGGACAGTACTTCCCCGGAAACAGCATCATCCACCGGCTCGATCCCCGGTTCAAGATAGTCATCACCATAATATTCATCGTCATGCTCTTTATCGGGGACTCCTTCGTGTGCCTCGGCATTGGTGCGGTATACACCTTTCTGGCTATCGCCCTTTCGGGGATACCGCTGAAAATGTTCCTGAAAAGCGTGAAGCCGCTGGTGCCTTTCCTGCTCATAACCGCACTGCTGAACCTGTTTCTGGTCAGTTCCGGCGAACTGATCTGGAGCTGGAAGTTCATAAAGATAACCGATCAGGGCATAAATATAAGCGTATTCATGATAGTACGCATCCTGCTGCTCATCATGGGCAGTTCGCTGCTGACTTACACCACGTCGCCGATAACCCTGACAGACGCCATAGAACGGCTGCTTTCACCGTTGAAAAAGCTGCACTTCCCGGTGCATGAACTGGCGATGATGATGTCCATAGCGCTGAGATTCATCCCCACGCTCATTGAAGAGACCGAGAAGATAATCTCAGCCCAGAAGGCAAGAGGTGCCGAACTGGATTCCGGCAGTTTCATGACAAGGGCGAAGAACCTCATATCCATACTGGTCCCGCTGTTCATATCGTCATTCAGACGTGCGGACGAACTGGCGACGGCAATGGAATGCCGCTGCTATAACGGCGGCGAAGGAAGGACGCGCCTGCGTCAGCTGAGATCAGCTCCCCGTGACTACATCGCACTTGCATTTACCGTGCTTTTCCTTGCGGCTGTCATAGCTGCGGACAAGCTCTTATGATACCAAAGAAATAAAGAAGGGTAAAAATGGAAGAAAACAAAGAAGAGATAACAGCCGTTTCATCTGCTTTGACGGAGGATGTCACAGTGACAGCCCCGGAAACGGCAGCTGTAAAAACTACTGCTAAAAAACCTGCAAAGCCGTGCAAGCCGGTAATAATGTTCAGCAGGTTCAAACATTCCACATTCGGCACCATACTCTATGAAAAGGGCGTGCTCTATTTCCTGATCTCGTTTTTCGTATCGGCAGGGATAATGCTCTACGCCTTCGCTGAAAACGGCGTACACCCCTTCGGTGACCAGCAGATACTGGTGGTCGATCTGTGGCATCAGTATTTCCCGTTCTTCCGCATAGTCAGGGAAAAGCTGCTGACCGGCGGCTCGTTCATGTACTCATGGCAGAACGGTCTCGGCTCCAATTTCCTTTCGCTGATCGCCTACTATGCGGCAAGTCCGCTGAACTGGCTCTCCATGGCGTTCAGTGACGATCATGTAAGAGACGCCATGGTGTTCATACTGTGTGCGAAGATAGGCTTTGCCGGCGCATTTTTCAGCTGTTTCCTGAGATACACCTACAAGCGTCAGGATTTTTCGATATGCGTATTCTCGGTGATGTATGCGCTTTGCAGCTACACTCTCGGCTACTACTGGAACGTGATGTGGTTCGACACCATAGCGCTCTTCCCGCTGGTGATGCTGGGAATAGTGGCTATCTGCCGCGAGCATAAGTGGAAGACTTACACCTTCGCTCTGGCGCTCTCGCTCATCTCCAATTATTATATAGGACTTTTCACCTGTATTTTCTCCGTATTCATGTTCGCCGCCTGGGGCATCATAGAGATAAGCGGCAGGCAGTGGAAGACATCGCTGAAAAAGTGGAGCTACAGCCTCTGGCTCATGGTACGCTCCTCCATACTCGGCATAGCTATGGGCGGATTCATCCTCCTTCCGGCTTATTACGGCCTCCAGCTCACTCACAGTGCGCAGAACAAGTTCCCGGAGGACACTGTGTACTACGAGCCGTGGAAAGATCTTTTCGCGAATCTGCTCTCCTACAGCGAGCCAACCAAGGTGGAAGGACTCCCGAATTTCGCCTGCGGCATGCTGGCGATAGTACTTTCAGGCGTTTTCCTGCTCTCTATCGGCATAAAGCTCCGCGAGAAGCTGGCTGCTATCGGCATGCTCATGCTCATCGCAGTCAGCTGCAATATGAACAAGCTGAACTACATCTGGCACGGCATGCACTTCACCAACCAGATACCCTACCGCTTTGCCTTCATTTTCAGCTTCGTGCTTGCGGCAGCCGCATTCCGCGCCTATGACATAATGCTGCGCAAAGGCATAAAGGTCTACCAGATAATCGTGATGCTCTCAGGTCCCATATGCGTTTTCGCACTCAACGGCTTCTTCGCCGGTGAAAGCTTCGCTGACTACTTCACAAGGGACGGCTATCACGTCACAAAGTCCATGAAAAGCTCCCTCATCATCACAGGAGCCTTCCTGCTGATATTCATTGCCGCGAAGATATTCCCCTTCCGCATGCGTGCAGCAAGGAACACCTTCATGAGCTTCGCTCTGGCAGCGGCAGTTTTCAGCGAATTCACCTTCAACGCCAAGCTGGGCGTTGAGACTGTAAAGACCACCTCATACAACGATTACCCCAAGAAAAATCTGGACACCACCGCCCTTCTTGACGAGATAGACTACAGGGAGGATTCCCTGTTCTGGAGGACGGAGATGACCGAGACATATACCCTGAACGACAGCGCTCTCTACGGCTACTATGGACTTTCCCAGTTCTCTTCTGCGGCTAACGAATCCGTTACCACCTTCGTAAAAAGAATGGGACTCTACGGCTCGGAAGCCGGAAACAGATACTACTACAGGACCTCCTCTCCTGTGACCAACATGCTCTTCGGCATAAAGTATCTCATCAAGCGCGGAGGAAGTCTCAAGAGCGAGGAATGGGCTCTGGACAACATCCGCTCTTCATCTCTCAGGAAACCGGACGACGTTTCAAATCTCTACGAGAACCGCTATCCGCTCTCGCTGGGATTCATGATGAACGAAGAGATACTTGACATGGAGGACAGCGCAGGGCTCAATCCCTTCGAATACCAGAACGAACTGCTGAAAAAGGCAACAGGCATGGGCGAAGGCGTGTTCTTCGCACAGCAGCCGGCTTATATCGAATACGACACCGAAAAAGTGAACGTCAGCAAGAACGGCTACGGCAACTACACCTTCCGCGTCCCCGGCAATGATGCTCAGGCAGAGGTGACCTACACCTTCAAGGGTGCTGACGGCTATCACCTCTACGGCTACGCAGTTGCAGCCGATAAGAGCTGCTCTTACCTCGATATACGCACGAACGGTCTGGTCGTTGACAGCGGCGACATAATCGACAACCGCTACGCCATAACCTTCCCGCTGGGCAATGCAGCCGCCGGAGATTCCTCGTCCGTAAGGATACAGGCTAAGAGCGGTACTTATTCCGGCAACTACAAGATGATGATATACGCCCTGAAGGAAGAGAATTTCATGGCGGTATACAACGCTCTGGCTGATGAACAGCTGAAGATAACCAAATTTGACGACAACCGCATAGAAGGCGACCTCAGCGCAAAGGCTGACGGCATACTCTATCTCTCCATGCCCTACGAAAAGGGCTGGAAGGTCTATGTGGACGGCGAACGCGCCGAAACTGTGGAAGTATGCAACGCTATGATGGGCGTTAAGGTCTCCGCAGGCGACCACAAGATAAAGATGGTGTACTATCCGGAAGGCTTTGCAGCAGGCGTTGCGGCTACTTTCGGCAGCATCGCACTCACCTGCTTCATCATCTGGTTCGAAAAGAGAAGACGCCTCCGCAAGGCAGCTGCCATAGCTGCTGCACAGGAAGCAGAAACAGCCGGAGATGCTCCGGAAACAGCTGAAGAAGTTGTCTACCCCGCTGAGATATACGATCAGACGGAGGAAAATACCCCGGAGGAAAGGAAGGAAGAGGATGAGAAACCTGAAAGTGATGACAGCGTATCGGGGGACTAAATACCACGGCTTCCAGCGTCAGGCAAATGCACTGACGGTGCAGCAGGTGCTGGAGGAAAAGCTCTCGAAGGTGCTGAACGAGCCTGTCACCATTATCGGCTGCTCAAGAACGGATACAGGCGTACATGCGAACCAGTTCTGCTTCAATGTCAGGACAAACAGCAATATCCGCACTCTCGGCTTCACAAGGGGCGTAAACGGTGAACTGCCGGACGACATCTCCATTCTCAGCTGTGAGGATGTGCCGCTGGATTTCCATGCGCGTTTCGACTGCAAGGGCAAGGAATACATCTACAAGATGCACTGCAGCGAATCAAAGAATCCCTTCGCTTCAGACCTCATGCTGCACTACAGACGCAAGTTCGATGTGGATGCGGCAAGAAAAGCGGCTTCATATTTTGTGGGCACTCACGATTTCGCGTCGTTCTGTGCCGACTGTACAAATGTTTCCACAACCGTAAGGACTATTTATTCCTTTGACATAGAATATAATGGAGATTCGGTGATAATGCTTGTAAAAGGCAATGGATTTCTGTATAATATGATTAGGATAATGGCAGGCACTCTGATAGATGTCAGCGAGAAGCGTCTGTCACCGGATGATATGCCGGATATCCTTGCGGCGAGGGACCGCCTCCGTGCAGGCAGGACTGCCATGGCGCACGGACTCTACCTCAACCGCGTATTCTACGACGAAGCAGAATTACTGAAATAAAGAAAAAGAACAAAAGGACGGAAGGAGGCTGAAAGCCTTGCCAATGTATGACGCCGACGACATCGTCGATGTTAAGAACAGAAAAAAACGGCGAAAACGACTGATAAAGATGTCAGCGATACTGCTGCTGCTCTGTGTCATTGCGGCACTGCTCTTCACCCGTGAAAAGTGGCTGCCGAAACTGAGAGGCATAGGAAAGCAGTACCAGACCATAGTCAACTCCGGAAAGCTGGCTGAGGGAAATTACCCGCTGGAGGTGGGAAATCCCGATTACCAGATGTGCTATTCCGTAAAGAAGATAATGGTCCTCAGTGATACCTACCTCTATTATTACGATATCGACGGCACACTTCTTAAAAAGCGCCAGCATGCGTATAATAAACCGATGCTGGAAGTCGCCAACGGAAGAGCGCTGGTCTATGAGAGCGGAGGAAACGAGTATTCCTTCGAGGACGAGGAAGAGGTATTCTATTCCAAGACCTATGACGAAGAGTATATCCTTTTTGCAAGACTCAGCTCGGAAGGCTATACCGCCGCAGTCACTACCTGCGACAACTACAGCTGCCGGCTCTGGGTGTACGATAAAAAGGGCAGGCTCGTCTACGACAGGAAATGTATCGAGCATGTCAGCGATGTCAATTTTATCGACGGCAGTGCAGGATGCGTCCTGAGCTATATCAAAGCCGAGAACGGAAAGCTGACCACTCACGTTCAGGAACTGGATTTCAAGGAAAAGAAGGAGAAATGGACTTCTCCCGGACTCAATACCTTAGGACTGGAGATACGAGGTTCTTCGGAGGGAGCATTCGTCTACGGGCTGGACGCCTGCGGCTATGTTGACAAGAGCGGACAGATAGCCACCTTCTATACATACGACGGAGAATTTGCCGATGCTGCGAGCATGAGCGGAAGATCGGTGGTTCTGGTGAACAACAAGGACGCAAGGAAGTATACGGCAGCGCTGTTTGCCGGCAGCGGAGAAGATCCTGTGGTCATTGATCTTGATTCCCCCGGCATGGATGCCACCGTATTCGGCGGACTTGCGCTTATAATGACGAAGGACAAGATAAACGCCTACGATTTTGACGGCACCCTGCGTTCAACGGCGTCCATATCTGACTCATACACAGGCTTCGTAAAGAGCGACGATCACATTTTCCTCAAAGGCTACAACAAGATAGACCGTATCGATTACGATACCGGAAACAACTGACACAAATGAAGAAAGGTCGATGAAAATTATGGGAGAGCAATTCTGGTGGTTTTATGATGTACTGGCAGTAGCAGCCGCACTGGTCTGCGTATTCCTTTCAGGCAGAAAGGGACTGCTGAAGTCTTTTATCAATTTTGTGGGATATGTACTTGCATTTGCAGTGGCATTCTCCGTCAGCGGAGGTATAGCCGGCGGCATTTACAAGAATACTATACGCGACAGCAATGTCAAGAAGGTCAAGACAGCTTTAGAGTACTACGAACTCCCTTCAAAGCTTGAAGAGCAGCTGGGCATAATGGGCTACAATGTCAATATCAAGAGAGATAAGCTGACAAAGATACTCAATTCCGGCAAGCCGATCGACGATCAGATCTACAAGTACATGAAGGATGCTACTATCAACAATTCCAAGGGACTGCCTCCTAAGGAGGAGTTCTGCGAGCAGCTCCATGAGATCTACGGCACACTTGTGAAGAACATCCTCAGCGAGGAACTCAGCAAGTACTCCGCAGAGAACGCTGCAAGGGAGATAAAGGAAGATCCTTCCAAGTTTGAGGCGGCAGTTCCGCTCATCATGGACAAGGAGGACAGAGGTCCGGCTTCTGAATATCTGGCTGACACATTCACAGAAGAGCCCTACAAGTATGTCATGAGGCTCATAGTATTCATCATACTTCTGGTTTTAGTCATCATCATCTCGATATTCGTTACCGGCACGATAATCGACAGCGACCACACTGAGCAGAGCATCGTATCGCATATCTGCGGCGGACTTGTCGGTGTGCTCAAGGGCGCGATCATCGTATTCGGCATTGCAGCGATAGTACGGCTGAATGTGGTAATGGGCAGCGATGAGATGCTTTTCTTCAACCACGAGGCTATAGACAAGACATTCATATTCAGACATGCGTATGACTTTATAGTCGATAAATTCTGAGAGATATAAACGGAAGGCATCCGTCTGCGGAATGTCTTCACGCCGGGGAGCTTTTTGCTCTCCGGGACACTTGATTTGCAGCTTCGGCTTTTTATCGTGTTTCTGCGACGAAGCTGACGCAATATCCGCCTCCGATGCGGAACCCAAGAACACGGTCAGGAGGAATAGACAAGTATGATAATGTGCAGTAATTGCAAAAAGCGTCCGGCAGTGGTTTTCATAACCTCTGTGCAGGGCGGTGAACAAAAGAATGAAGGCCTTTGCCTCACCTGTGCAAGGGAGAGGAATATCCCGCAGGTAAAGGAATATATGGATAGACTCGGTATCACCGACGAAGAGCTGGATCAGCTCTCGGATCAGATGATGGGCATGCTCGACGGCGACGATTTCGAAATGGGCGGCTCCGGTCTGATACCGGATTTCATAAGCAACATGTTCGGCATGAACAACGACGGCAGCAAGCAGGCTGACAAGGACGAACCCAAGCAGCCGGATGCTCCCGAGGGCAAGAAGGAGAAAAGCGAGAAGCGCGGATTCTTCAGCCGCAATAAGGAGAAGAAAGCCAAGGAGCTGAAATTCCTCGGCAGCTATTGCACCAACCTTTCCCAGAAAGCCGCTGACGGCGAACTTGACCGCATAATCGGCAGAGACAAGGAGATTGCAAGAGTTGTGCAGATCCTTTCCAGAAGGACCAAGAACAACCCCTGCCTCATCGGTGAACCCGGCGTCGGCAAGACCGCCATCGCTGAGGGCATCGCCCAGCGCATCAATGAAGGCAATGTGCCCTTCAACCTTGCTGACAAGAAGGTCTATCTGCTGGACCTCACCGCTCTCGTTGCGGGCACACAGTTCCGCGGACAGTTCGAGAGCCGTGTAAAGGGACTTGTGGACGAAGTAAAGCGCGAGGGAAATATCATCCTCTTCATCGACGAGGTGCATAACCTTGTGGGAGCAGGAGATTCGGAAGGCTCAATGAATGCCGCCAATATCCTCAAACCTGCTCTTTCAAGAGGCGAAGTGCAGGTCATCGGTGCAACGACTTTCGGCGAATACCGCAAGTATATCGAAAAGGACTCCGCTCTGGAGCGCCGTTTCCAGCCGGTAACTGTAAACGAGCCCACTATTGAGGACACTGTTGACGTTCTTCTGGGTATCAAAAAATACTACGAGGACTACCACCGCGTCCACATCTCAGATTATCTGGTGAGAGTGTGCGCAGTGCTTTCCGAGAGATATATCACAGACAGATTCCTGCCCGATAAGGCGATAGACCTTATGGACGAAGGCTGCGCAAGGGCTTGCATACGCTCTCCTGAGATAGCTGAGTACTCCAAGGTGAAGAAGGAGATCGAAGTTCTCGAAGGCATGGAAAAGAACATCACCGAGCAGACAGAGCCGGATTATCAGGCACTGGCTGAGGTCAAGGGAAAACTCATCCACGCCCGCGAGTCCGAAGCTGAACTCAAGGAGAAGGCTGAGAACGTTCAGGTCACTGAGGAAGACATCACCAAGGTAGTCGAACTCTGGACCGGCATCCCGGCAAGCAAGATAGCCGAGACGGAATTCCTGAAAATTGCCAAGCTGGAAGGTGCACTCAAAGCAAGAGTGCTCGGTCAGGACGAGGCAGTGGAAACTCTCGCAAAGGCTATAAAGCGCACAAGAGTTCACCTTAACAAGCGCCGCAGACCGGCATCCTTCATATTCGTAGGTCCTACCGGCGTGGGAAAGACAGAGCTTGTAAAGGCACTCGCCGAGGAGATGTTCAGTTCACCTGAGCCGCTCATCAGGCTCGACATGACCGAGTATATGGAGAAGCACTCCGTAGCGCGTATGATAGGTTCGCCTCCGGGATATGTGGGATACGATGAAGCCGGACAGCTCACCGAAAAAGTCCGCCGCAGACCTTACTCCGTCATCCTTTTCGATGAGATAGAAAAGGCTCACCCGGACGTTATGAACATCCTCATGCAGATACTGGACGAGGGCAAGGTGGATGACGCCCACGGCAGGACGGTCAACTTCGAGAATACCATAATCTGCATGACATCCAACGCCGGCTCCACTGACAAGACAGTGGGCGTGGGATTCAACCGCACAGAGGACGAGATATCCAAGGATAAGGCTATGAAGGGACTGAGGGATTTCCTGCGTCCGGAGTTCATCAGCCGTATAGACGAGATAGTAGTGTTCCGTCAGCTCAGCAAGGAGAATTTCGCGGATATCGCCGCTCTCATGCTGGACGAGATGAAGGAACCTTTGGCAGAAAAGCAGATAGGTCTCAGCTATGACCGCGAGGCTCTGGAGCTCATCGCTGAAAAGGCTTACGGCAAGCCCTACGGCGCAAGAGACATCCGCAGAGTAATCCGTCAGGAGATCGAAGACAAGGTGGCTGAACTCATCATAGAAAAGGCATCTGAGATATCAGAGGTGACTGTTTCTGTGGAGAACGGCGCACTGAGAGTTGCCGGTCAGAAGAAGGAGCAGAGCGAATGACAGCTGGAAAGATCATTGCAGCAGCGGCCTCGGCAGCATTGCTGCTGACCGGATGCAGCCTCAAAGGCGAAGAAGAAGAGGAAAAGAACACCTTTGACAGCGCTCAGGCTTTTGCCGAGGATTTCGACGGCGTTACTGCCGCCGGAAGCGGTCCTCAGCTCAGTATAAGCAGCACTTCCGGCAAAGCCGGAGATACCGTGAAGGTGACCATATCCGTTCAGGGAATGGAGAAGAACTGGGAGACCTGCGGTCTGCATATCGTTTACCCCGATGTGCTGAAATGTATCTACTCCGATGAAGAGCAGAAGCATCTGGAATTCACCACCGGCAGCGCATGTGAGACGGCAGCCGCTGTAATAGCGAGAGAGTGGACCGAGAATCTTCCCGAGGAACTCCTTGACGATGATCTGGGGGCACTGTTCTTCACCGCCGTTATGGACGACGAGAGCGGCACCAACGGCGACATAGCCACATTCAGCTTCCACATACCGGAAAATGCGGATGCGGGAACAGTGTACGATATAAATTTCTATTATTTCAGCAGTCTTTACAGCGGAGATACATTCGTAGATGCGGACAACGACCGCACAGCCGAGAAGTACGCTTTCGAACACTGGCAGGGCGGTACTGTGACTGTAGAAGAGTGATATTGAATAATATAGGAGGTATAGAATGAAAAAGGATCTTTTAAAAGTTTCAGCGGTGATACTTGCATTGACATCAGTTCTTTCGGCAGCTTCATGCGGTGAGGTAGGTGACGACGAGACCGGCAGTTCAAAGAAGAAAAAGTCATCCTCACAGCCCATGTACGTCATCGAAGACGATGAGGATGAAACTGAGGAAGCGACCGATGTAAAAACTGAAAAAGAGTATGAGACCGAAGAGGCGACAGTTCCGGAGGAGACTGCCGAAGTCCCCGCTGAGACTGAGATCAAAACTGAACCGGAGATACCAGCCGAGACCAATGCGCCGTCAAAGCCCTCAGCCGAGGAAGTTCATCTGAAAATGGGTGAATCCTACGTTTTGGATGACACATTCATCCTGACCATAACCGGCGTAGAGGAGAGCAGCCACCGCAATCAGTACGGCAACAAGGAGCCTCAGGCGGTATACGAAGTGTCATACACCTATTCCAACATTGGCTATACCAACTCTTTCGGTGAAGGTCTTTACCTTGATGTCACTGATATGATCGTAGACTCCACAGGTATGATGGGTTACGGCTACACTACGGATAACGAGATATATCCCCGTTACGCTCCTGTGGGTGCTACATGCAGCTGCGTCCGCGGCGTAGGCGTCGATAACGCCGGCTCTTTCGACCTTGTAATAAATGCCTATGACAAGGAATACAATAAGAAGTCCGCTACCATAACCGTGGACGTAAATGACCACAATAAATATGAAGCACCCGAGAATCCGGTCAAGTTCGACACCAGCAACAGCCTCCATATCGGAGATACATGGACTGTACCGAATTGCTGCGAACTGACTATCACGGGTGTAGAAGAGATCGCTGACAGGAATCAGTACAACTCCTACAAGCCGGGCGCAGTCTATAAGATCGCCTATACTTACAAGAACATCGGCTATGAGAGCGACATCATGGACGGTCTGTATATGACTATCAACGAAACAGTTATCAGCAGCACCGGTGCTGTGGGCAAGAGTTACAGTGTAGGCAGCGTAAAGTCTCCTCAGGCTGTTCCAAAGAACGCCTCATGCAATGCAGAAGCTGTTGTAGGACTTGACGCTCCCGGAGAATTCAGCATAATAGTTTATCAGTATGACAACGATTCAAAGAAACACTCAGCGGTATTCACTATCACTCCCTGAGCAGGTACATAAATAAAAACAGCGGCTGATGCGCTCTGCATCCGCCGCTTTATTTTATCCTCATGATAGATACAAATAAAGGGGACCTTCACCGGAAGGTCCCCATGTTTGTTACATATGTCAGCTGTTACTTTGCAGCAGCTTTCTTTGCCTTTTCTCTGTTCTTCCACCAGTGCCATGTAACAGGGGCAACGAAGAGTGAAGAATAAGTACCGGAGATAAGACCTGCCATGAGCGGTACAGAGAAGCTGAGAAGTGAATCATAGCCTGTGACAAGTACCACTATGGTGATTATGAGCATGGTGCTGATCGTAGTTACAGAAGTTCTGATAGAACGTGTGAGTGACTGTGAGCAGCCTGTATTGATAAGCTCAGTGAGTGATGCCTTTGGCATGAGTGTGCGGTTCTCTCTTATTCTGTCGTAGATAACGATAGTGTTATTGATAGAATAACCGAGTATCGTCAGGAGAACTGCAACGATGTTTGAGTTGAACTCAAATCCGCAGAGGATAGAAACAGTCAGTGCAACGAGAAGGTCGTGGAGCAGTGCGAATACTGAGCATGCACCAGCGGACCAGCCGCCGATCTTTCTGAATCTGACAGCGATGTAGATGATTACCAGTATAGCAGCGAAGATAACGGCTACCACGCACTTCATGAGGAACTCGCGTCCGGATGAAGGGCTTACGTCGTTTGAGTCGAAGAGCACAAGGTTGTTGTCAGGATTCTTTTCCTGAAGGGCACTTGTGAGCTGTTCCTGTCTGTCAACATTGAGTCCGTCCTCGGAAGTGAATGAGATAGTTATCTGCTTGCTGTCGGAATCAAGGCTGTCTCCGGTACGGACTGTAACGGATGTGTCGATCACTTCCCTGACAGTATTCTCGACTTCCTTGGTGTCGAGCTCGCCGTCGTAGGTATAGGTGATGAGCGTACCGCCCTTGAATTCGATAGCGAATCTGATGCCTCTTGCGATTATTCCCACGATGAGGACTGCGATAACGGCGATCAGTATGCCGAGGATCATTCTCTTCTTTCCGCAGAAGTTATAGACCTTTCCGGTGTATACCGGAGCCTTTGACTTGGACTTTGCAGCGGCAGAAGCAGCTGCCTTTGTCTTTAATGAGGCTACTGAATTGAGCACTTCCTTTGCTTCCTCCTTGGAAACAGCGGCAGAAGAAGAAACGGTCTTCTTTGTCTCTTTCAGAGTCTGCTCAGCAGCGTTCTCAGCCTTCTGTACGTTCTTCTTTGCAGTATCTGCTGCCTTCTGGACGTTCTGCTTAGGCTTGTTGCTGTTGTTCTTTTTTCCGCCTTTTTTGCTCATTTTTCCTCACCTCCATACAGCTTTTTGTTTCTGAAGCACTTGAACTTAGAAAGTGAAGTTACCATAAGTCTTGAAGCGAATACGCCGAAGATGAAGTTGCAGACAACACCTGCAAGGAGAGTGAAGCCGAAGGAATAAACAACGCCCTCTGCTGTAGCGCCGAACATCCTGAATACGGACTTGTTGAGCAGGTTCGAGAAGAAGCTCGAAGGAACTCCGAATGCGCCCATGAGGATGACAGCGATGATAACGTTGGTGATATTACCGTCGAGGATAGCCGAGAAAGCTCTCTTGTAAGCCACGCGGATAGCAGAATCGAGATTCTTGCCTGCGCGTATCTCTTCCTTGATACGCTCGCCGGTGATGATGTTGGCATCTACGCCCATACCTACGGCGAGGATGATACCTGCGATACCGGGGATAGTGAGAGTAGAACCGTTCATGAACCAGAACCAGCCTGTGATAGCTGCAATGGAACCTGCGACCTGACCGATGAGGGCGATAACAGCCACACAGCCGGGCAGTCTGTAGAGGAAGATCATGTATACAGCAATGAAGCAGAAAGCGATCGCTGCTGCAAGGAGGATAGCATCAAGTGAACCTTCACCCATTGTAGGAGAAATGGTCTTGAAGCTCTTGGTCTCCATTTTGAAGGGGAGAGCGCCTCCGTTGATCTTGTCAGCCAGATCCTTTGAGGAAGAAGCTGTGAAGTTTCCTTCGATGATAGCGCTTGAGTCAGTGATAACGCTGTTTACTGTAGGGGCGGAGATCATTTCGTCGTCCATCCAGATAGATATGCACTCGCCTGTGCCTGCGAGTTCTCTTGTTGCGTTGGTGAAGCTTGCAACACCGCTCTCGTTGAGTTCGAGAGATACTACCCACTGAGGCTCGCTGTTCTGGCTTGCCTGATAGTACTGCGGCTCAGCTTTGCTGATGTCGCTGCCGGTGAGAACGATCTCGCCTGTGGGGGTGATATTGCCTTCCTCGTCAGTGTCGTAATCCTTGCCCTTGCGGAAGGTGAGCTCAGCCATTTCGCCGAGTTCCTTTACTGCGGACTCGGGATCGAAATCAGTTTCGCCGACCTGCCAGGGGAAACGGACGATGATCCTGTCGCTGTCATTATCGCTGTATACCTCGTTATCTGTGATACCGAGGGAAGAAAGTCTCGCCTTGATTATAGCCGTAGCAGCGTCGAGCTGGTTCTCATCGGCGTCATAATCGTCGGCAGGAGCGAAGGTAACGTCAACACCGCCCTTGATATCAATACCAAGGCGGATATCGTCAACGCCCTTGATACGCGGCTCGGTGGTATCACCGAAGCTGTAGTCAAGACCGACTATAGACGAGAAGGTGAACAGCGAGATGAGCACAACGACAATGAAGAAAGTAGATTTACCAATTTTCACGGTCATGCCTCCTAAAATATGCGGAGCTTCTGACGGGGATATATGTACACATCCCGGTCTGCTCCAGAATTTCTGTCTCTGTGACAATTACAAATATTGTACTATATTTTTGCTGAAAAGTCAAGCATATCTGCAATAAATATGAATAATTCAAGAATATGCACAAATAGGACTGTCAGAAATTAGTGATTTGTTTTGCCGGCGGCAGGAACTGCTCATTTGAAGTGCTTCTGAGAGACTTTCAGGCGGTTCATCGCTCTGTTGAGCGCAGCCTGTGTCTGGTAGTACTCCTTGATGCTCTGTTTCTGGCGCATTTTTTCCTGCGCACGTTCCTTTGCCTCTTCTGCGCGCTTTATGTCGATCTCCTCGGGCAGCTCGCAGGAATCGGCAAGTATGACCGACTTATCGGGCATGACCTGTATGAAACCGTCGGATATAGCGGCATAGCGCCATTTTCCGTCCACCATGTACTTCAGTTCTCCGGTGGGCAGGGAGGTGACCATCGGTTCATGCCCTGCCATTATGCCCATGAGGCCGTCGATAGCAGTTATGACGAGATGCTCACAGTCGCCCTCGTAGAAAATGCGGTCGGTGGCGATTATCTCAAGATGAAAGGTCTTAGCCATGATAGCCTCCCTTAGTCCTCGTGACCGATCTGCTTAGCCTTGGCGATGACGTCGTCGATAGTACCTGCCATGAGGAATGCAGCCTCCGGGTACTTGTCCATTTCGCCGTCGATTATGGCGCGGAATCCCTCGATCGTATCCTTCAGCGGAACGTACTTGCCCTTCAGACCGGTGAAGTTCTCCGCAACGTTGAACGGCTGTGAGAGGAACTTCTGTATCTTTCTTGCACGGTATACCGCCAGTTTGTCATCTTCGTCCAGTTCTTCCATACCGAGTATGGCGATGATGTCCTGCAATTCCTTGTACTTCTGGAGCAGCTCCTGAGTGCGTCTTGCGACGGTATAGTGTTCCTCACCGACGATCTCGGGTTCGAGGATACGGGAATTGGATTCCAGCGGATCAACCGCCGGATAGATGCCCTGCTCGACGATCTTACGGGAAAGAACGGTAGTTGCGTCCAGATGAGCGAAGGTGATAGCCGGTGCAGGATCGGTGAGGTCGTCCGCAGGGACGTAAACCGCCTG
Organism: Ruminococcus flavefaciens; assembly: GCA_002373775.1. GTDB lineage: Bacteria > Bacillota > Clostridia > Oscillospirales > Ruminococcaceae > Ruminococcus > Ruminococcus flavefaciens_M. Next base: position 35,297 of record DFJW01000024.1, read on the forward strand.
TACCGATGTGATGGAGCCGTCCTTGGTGGAGGTGATACGCTCCTGAAGCTCTCCGACTTCCGTTGCCAGTGTAGGCTGATATCCTACCGCAGAAGGCATACGTCCCAGCAGAGCGGATACCTCCGAACCTGCCTGAACGTAACGGAAGATATTGTCGATGAAGAGGAGCACGTCCTTATGCTCCTTGTCGCGGAAGTATTCCGCCATGGTCAGACCAGTCTGAGCCACGCGCATACGTGATCCGGGCGGTTCGTTCATCTGACCGAAAACAAGAGCGGTCTTGGCGATAACTCCGGACTCCTGCATCTCGTTCCAGAGGTCGTTGCCCTCTCTTGAACGCTCTCCGACACCGGTGAATATGGAGTATCCGCCGTGTTCCGTAGCGATATTGCGTATAAGTTCCTGTATGAGAACGGTCTTTCCGACGCCTGCGCCTCCGAAAAGACCTATTTTACCGCCCTTGGCGTAGGGGGCGATGAGGTCGATGACCTTTATGCCGGTCTCAAGCACTTCGACTACCGGGCTCTGGTCCTGGAAAGTGGGCGCCTTTCGGTGGATCTCCCACATCTCGTCAGTCTCCACATCGCCCTTCTTGTCGATAGGTTCGCCGAGAACGTTGAACATGCGTCCGAGAGTCTTTTCGCCTACAGGCACTTTTATGCAGCTTCCGGTCGCAGTCACTTCCATATTTTTGCTGAGTCCCTCGCTGGTAGCCAGCATGATGCAGCGGACTGTCCGGTTGCCCATATGCTGAGCGACTTCCATGACGCGCTTTCTGCCGTCGATCTCGACGGTGAGAGCGTCTCTTATCATCGGCAGCTTTCCTGCCGGGAACTCAACGTCTATTACAGGTCCGATGACCTGTGTTATCCTGCCTTTTTCCATGGCACTCTCCTATTATTGTTCAGAATTATACAGCAAGGGGCGGTGCATGCGTCGCCCCTGCATCAGTTCGTGTACCCCGGGCGGCGGAACGCCGCCCCTACAATACTACTTTCTGCTCACTACTCACTGCTTGCGTTTCCCGGGCGGCGGAACGCCGCCCCTACTACTTTCTACTCACTACTAACTACTCACTGATAGAAGCAGCTCCTCCGCAGACTTCGGTTATCTCCTGAGTGATAGCAGCCTGACGGGCGCGGTTGTAGAGCAGCGAAAGTTCCTTTATCATGTCCTTCGCACTGGTAGTAGCAGCGTCCATAGCCGTCATTCTCGACTGCTGCTCGCAGCAGAATGCCTCGACCATGGCACCGTAGATGATGCCTTTTGCATACTGTGGTATAAGGTAATTCATTACCTCTTCCGGAGACGGCACGAAAGATGCCTTTGGCAGCTTTTTCAGTGTTCCGTCCGGTGCTACGCCGAAATGACGGCGGCTGAACGGCAGCAGCTGCACTGTCCTCGTCTCCTGAAGATTGGAATTCACCATGTCCGTATATATCAGATGAACTTCGTCCAGCTCGCGGTTCTCGAATTTCTCCAGTATCATCTCCGCTATCTCCATTGCCCTGTAGAGCGTGGGATTCTGGGTGGTGTAGAGGAATTCGCCGTCCACGGAGGCTTTATCTCCGCTGCGGTTACGGTGCTGGAAGTACATTCTGCCGACATGTCCCATGATAAAAAGGTGGCAGTTGTTGATGTCGGTGTTCTTTTCAAGCACCTGCTCGGTATACTTCAGGACATTGTGGTTATAGCTTCCGCAGAGTCCCTTGTCGGCAGTGATGACGATGTATCCCTTCTGGCGCTTTTCCTCCGGTATTCCGGTACGCCTGTCGAAATAGAACTGTCTTGTGTGTGGGGTATGTTCAAGGATGCTGTCGATAGTGGACTGGAGCTTGTAGAAATAAGGCTCTGTAGCCTCCAGGGACTTCCTTGCCTTTTTGAGTTTGGATGATGACATGAGGTACATGGCGTTGGTGATCTTGAGTATCTGCTGGATGCTCGCGATACGTTCGCGTATCTCTCTCATATTCGCCATAGGCTCACCTCTTATTCTTCAAAGGCTGTGACGATGCGTTCGATGCGCTCGCCGAGTTCATCGGTCATTACCTTGTTTTCATCTATCTCTGCGATTATATCCTGTCCGTAAGTGCGGATATAGCTCATGAGTTCGGTGCGGTACTCGCGCAGCTCCTTTATGGGAATGCCGCGGAAGAGATCATGCTGTGCGGCGTAGAGCGTTATGACCTGCTCATAGTGCGGCAGAGGATTGTAGAGCGGCTGCTTCAGCAGCTCTGTCAGCATGTGACCGTGTTCGAGAAGTTCGGTCGTTGTCTGATCCAGTTCAGACGAGAACTGGGTGAATATCTCCATTTCCTTGAACTGAGCAAGGTCGATACGGAGATTTCCGGCAGCCTTTTTCATAGCCTTCGTCTGTGCTGCGCCTCCCACTCGGGATACGGAGAGTCCGTAGTTCACGGCAGGACGCAGACCGGAGTTGAAAAGCTCGCTCTCCAGGAATATCTGTCCGTCGGTTATGGAAATGACGTTCGTGGGGATGTATGCGGAGATGTCGCCTGCGAGAGTCTCGATTATGGGCAGAGCCGTAAGAGAACCGCCGCCGTGCTCATCGTCAAGACGGCTGGAACGTTCGAGAAGTCTTGAATGGAGATAGAATACGTCTCCGGGGTATGCTTCACGTCCCGGCGGACGGTGGAGCAGCAGTGACATGGCACGGTAAGCAACCGCATGCTTTGAAAGATCATCGTACACTATGAGTACGTCCTTGCCCTTGGACATGAAGTACTCGGCTACAGCAGTACCGGAATATGGCGCGATGTACTGGAAAGGCGCAGGATCGCTGGCTGAAGCCGAAAGCACAACGGAATAATCCATAGCCCCGTACTTTTTCAGTGTGTTCACTACCTGCGCAACTGTTGAATTCTTCTGTCCGATAGCGACATATACGCAGATAACGTCCTGTCCCTTCTGATTGATGATAGTATCTATGGCGATAGAGGTCTTTCCGGTCTGTCTGTCACCGATAATGAGCTCACGCTGACCTCTGCCTATGGGGAACATGGAATCTATGGCGAGGATGCCGGTCTGGAGCGGCACACTTACGGGTTTGCGCTCGATAACGCCGGGAGCTTCACGCTCTATGGGGAAGTAGTCCTCGGCACGGATGCTTCCGAGGCCGTCGATAGGCGCACCCAGTGCGTCCACGACTCTGCCGAGAAGTTCATCACTTACGCCGATGCCGGCACGTTTGCCGGTCCTGATGACAGATGAGCCTTCCGTGAGTCCGCGGTCGTCTCCGAGAAGAACGACGCCAACTGTCTTTTCTTCAAGGTTCTGGACGATTCCGCGCACGCCGTTCTCGAATTCCACCAGCTCGCCGTACATTACGGAATTCATGCCGTACACACGGGCGATGCCGTCGCCGAGACGGGTGATGAAGCCGGTCTCGGTCGCGCCGGATTTCACCTCGAAATCGCGCACTTCGGTCTTGAGCACGGAGATTATGTCTCCCGTGCTGCCGGAAGTCAGCTTCGACCTGTCGGCTGTGTCAACGTATTCAGACGCCTTGCTGTGGAGGTCTTCACGCATCTGGCGGATAGCCGTGCGGTAGCTCTTGTCGTACTCCACATCACCTGCATTGAGGATGAAGCCGCCTATGATATCCGGATCGTGTCTGTACTCTATCACCACGTCGTCCTTGACGAACTTTTCCATGATGTATTTCCGCAGATCCGCCTGCTGTGATTCTGTAAGGGGAGTCACATAGCGGACAACAGCCTTTATGCTGCCGTCCTTTTCTATGAGGTAGTCAGTGTATTCTTCGAGGATGCTGCTGATGTGTTCAACATCTCCGCCCCTGACTGCGCTCATCATGAACTTATGCACGCTTTCCGGGAAAAGCCGGCTGATTATAGCCCTTTTCTCGTCATGTGTCACCAGAGGATTGGCGAGAGTGTCCATTACATCCCCGCATGAATCGAGGATGTTCTTGGTCTCATCAATGTCCTCCTGAGAGACGTCAAGGCGGATAAGTTCCTTCAGGTAGTCCTTGTCGATCTCGCTCATCTGATGCCGCCCTCCTCTTCGGAAAGGAATCTGTCCACAAGACGGCGGTTCTTCTCATCATCCACATTCTCGCCGATGATGCGTGAAGCAGCCTCTATAGCAAGGTCGGCGATCTGAGTCTGAGCCTGAGCGAGTACCTTTTTGCGCTCGCTCTCGATAGACTTGTTCGCCTCCACAACGATCTGGTCGGCTTCCTCCTGAGAGCGCTTGATTATAGCAGCCTTCTCGGTCTCAGCCTGCTCATGAGCCTTCATGATTATCTGCTGAGCCTCAGCCTTGGCGCTGCTGAGGTCCTCGTCATACTGCTGTCTGAGCGCCTCTGCCTCTTCTTTTGACTTTTTTGCAGAGTCGATGTCTTCCTGGATAGAGCGGGTGCGCTCGTCCATCATCTTTCTGAGAGGCTTGAAAAGGAATATTTTCATAAGTATGAACAGCAGGATAAGGTTTATTGCCGCCCATATAAAGTTCCAGATATTTATATCCAGCATAATATCCTTCCCTCCTTTTAGGAATAGTTGAATTATTTAAGGAAAAGTATGATGAGTATGGCGATAACGAAGCCGTAGATAGCGGTAGCTTCTGCCAGAGCACATCCGAGGAGAAGAGCCTTGTTGATATCGCCCTTAGCCTCGGGCTGACGAGCGATAGCCTCAGCAGCCTTTGATGTTGCTATACCGATTCCTATGCCTGCGCCTGCGCCCGTAAGAACGGCGAGACCTGCACCTAATGCGATCATTCCCATGATTATGTACCTCCGATTGGATTATTATTTAAGGAAAAGTATGATGAGTATGGCGATAACGAAGCCGTAGATAGCGGTAGCTTCTGCCAGAGCACATCCGAGGAGAAGAGCCTTGTTGATATCGCCCTTAGCCTCGGGCTGACGAGCGATAGCCTCAGCAGCCTTTGATGTTGCTATACCGATTCCTATGCCTGCGCCTGCACCCGTAAGAACTGCGAGACCTGCGCCCAATGCGATCATTCCCATATTTTATACCTCCTGATTTATTCTTCTTCCATTGCTTCAGACATGAACAGCGACGTCAGGAACACGAATACATAAGCCTGTATGCAGCCGTCGAATACATCGAAGTAGAAGCTGAATACCAGCGGGATGCCTACCGGCACCAGCAGCTTTATGAATTCCATGATAACGAAAGCGCCGAGAACGTTTCCGAAGAGTCGCATGCAGAGTGAAAGAGGCTTTATGACCAGCTCAAGCAGGTTGAGCGGCAGCATAAGCGCCATAGGCTCCTTGAAGCCTTTCAGCCAGCCCTTCGCGCCCTTTTCACGGATACCGCTGTACTGTATCAGCAGTATGGCGAATATGGCAAGTGTAGCGGTAACGCCGAGGTCTTTCGTAGGCGGTCTGAGTCCGAAAAGTCCGATCACATTGGAGATGCCTATGTAGATCAGCAGAGTCTCCAGTATCGGCAGATACTTCTTGCCCTTGGGACCGAGTATCTCCAGGAAGAATTTGTCCATCCAGCAGATGAAGCCTTCCACGATACACTGTGCGCCCTTGGGCACGACCTTCATTGTCTTTGTGAAAATTATCGAGGCGATGACAAGTACTGCCATTATTATCCACGTCATGATGCAGGATTCGGGTACAGGTATGCCTCCGAATATGGGTATGGTGAACGGAGTCCGGCATTCAAGCTCTTCCATGAGCTTATCAGCAAGTTCGCCCATAATAACACCTTCTTTCAGTATTGGAATAAAAAAACGGAGACGTAAATCTCCGTTGATTCAGTCATTATAGCAAAATATATCACCAGACGGTTTGTCAAGCTGGGAATATGCCGTTTTACTGGCATATATACCCTTTTTAATAATATAGCAAAATGCGCCCGATGTCAAGAGTTTGCGGAAATTTTCACAAAAAATCCCGCGCATCTCCGGGCTTCCTCATTCGCTGTCTCCGCCCGAGAGCATAATGGCATTGTTGAGCCTCTCGATAGTGCCGGAATTCAGCTTTTCCGAGAGCCTTACACGGTCCAGCTCCTTCTTGAAATCCTTCAGTTCTGCGGCTATCTTATGAAGGACCGCAGTGGTCTGTTCCTGCTTGTCTTCAAGAGCGCAGACGCGCTTTATCAGGTCGTTCACATTGTAGGCGAGCGCTTCGTTGGCTTCGTTCTGTTTCTCTCCGAATTCCGTCAGCTTTGCGGCGCATTTCAGAGCCGAGATCTTCTCGTGACCGTCGAAAGTCCGCATGAGCTCGTTGGTGAGCTTTGTATCTGACATTTCATCTCTCCCTTTCCTGTGTATCTGTTTATATCACTTGACGCGTGTCAAGGTCTTGGTCTTTCCGTTGGAGTGGGCAAGTTCCATAGTGTCGCCGTCAAGAGTGAATTCAAGATCTGCTTCCTCATTGTCGATGACCATGTGTATGGTGTTTTCGGATGTGACCTCTCCGACTTCCTTCATCACGACTATCACTGTCCCTTCCTCGGAGATGTCCATTTCCAGCTCAATGCCGGATTCATCGAAAGTGGCGTCGTCACCGACTTCAGCGGCTCTGTTCTCGTAGCCCTGTTTCAGCTGGTCGTAAGCCGTACCGCTCTCCATGATGTATCTGCCGAAGACCTCTGTGCCGTCGTTGGGTTCCTTCCTGCGGAGTGTGAGGTCGTTGTCGGTCTCAACGTGGAGACGGTACACCTCGCCGTCGAAATCGAACATGCCCGGATCAACGGGTTTTCCGGCAACAGTTCCCGTGCCGTCGTTCTTGAATTCCATATAGCCTTCGGTGGGAGTGTTCATCACCATGTATATGCTGTCGTCCTCCTTGATGAGGATATTTGTGGTGCTGTTGAATTCCCACTCGCCGTAGATGCCGGCATCAGCCTTTCCTTCGGCAGCAGAAGTTTCAGCCCCGGACTCAGCAACGGATGAACTGCTGTTCTTTCCGCATCCTGCAAATCCGCTCATTATCATAACGCAGCATGTCATAGCCGCAAGTGATCTCTTCATTGATAGTCTCTCCTTAAATATTGTTTCTCCAGTACCCGAGGGTATCGTTTATGGTCTGCTCCATGGATATCTCCGCACTCCAGCCCGTATCATCCCTGATCTTCGCAGTGTCAGGCTCGATGAGGGGGATGTCGGAAGCTCTCATCCTCGCGGGATCCCGCCGCACTTCTATGGGCAGCGCCGCCATTGATAGGGCGGTGTCGAGGATGTACTGTATCTTCACAGCTTTTCCTCTTCCCACGTTGTAGGTCTGACCGGGAGTACCCTTCTCAGCCAGCAGACGGTATGCTCTCACCACGTCGCGGACGTCGGTGAAATCGCGCATAGCCTCCAGATTTCCCACGGATATCACCGGTTCACGCATTCCCTTTTCTATCTCTGCGATCTGACGGCAGAAATCGGATATGACAAACGCCGGCAGCTGTCCCGGACCTGAGTGATTGAAGGCGCGGACCATTACAATGTCCATTTTGTATGCCCGGGCGTAGATCTCGCCCAGCATGCCCTGACAGGCTTTCGTAGCCGCGTAGACATTTCCCGGACGCAGGACTTCGTCTTCCGTTATGGGGCATGCACCGCTTCTTATGAAGCCGTATTCCTCGCCGGAACCAATGAGCAGCATGCGGATACCGCTCTTCTCAGCTTCGCGCACAGCCTCCAGCACGTTTATAGTGCCGATGACGTTGACCTCTGCGGTCAGTCCCGGTTTTTTCCAAGAGACAGCCACCGAACTCTGTGCCGCTAAGTGGAATATCACATCCGGCGCAGATTCGGCTATAACTGCGGCAATGTCCTCCTTGCGGAGTATATCCAGCTCATAGCGCATGCAGTCCGCAGCGATCTTTTCGCCCGGAAGGCAGGTCACTTCCGCATCCCAGCCGGCAGATGCCAGTTCGCGTATAAGATAGCCTCCCACAAAGCCTGCTCCGCCGATTATCAATGCTTTCATGCTCCACCTCCGGTATCATAGTAAGGCACCTCAGCGGCTCCTGAGTGCCTGATAGAGTTCTCTTATGACCATGCCCTCGCTGTAGTTTATCTCCACCCGCTTTGCGGCGTTCCTGCCGAAAGAGGCACGGAGTTCCTCATCTGAGGCAAGCCGGTTTATGGCGAATGCCAGTGCCTTCGGATCTGAGGGCGGCACTGTAAGCCCCGTGACGCCGTGTATGCTGACATACGGCACTCCCGAGGGCAGTTTTGTGTTTATGACGGGCTTTCCGTACACCATGGCTTCCTGCTGCACTATACCGAACGCTTCGCTCTTCTGGACTGAGGGCAGGACGAAGATATCGCAGTCTGCAAACGCCTGCTTCAGCTGTTCATCCGGCAGGAAACCGAGGAAATGCACCCTGTCGGTCATGCCGTTGTCACGGGCGAAGCTCTTCAGCTCGCTCTCCATTTCGCCGGTGCCGGCAATGAAAAGTTCGCATCCCCTGACCATAGTGAACGCCTTCAGCAGCACGTCCACGCCCTTGTAGTAGACCAGTCTGCCTGTGAAAAACACCTTTATATTATCCTTTGAACGCAGTCTCTTCGTCAGGAAGGGCTTGCGCTCGATGCTGAGGTAATCGTCGATATTCAGCCCGTAGGGGATGACCTTGCACTTGCTGCGGAATTCCGGAAGGTAGTCCGAGCCGTTTATATGCCCCTCAGTGGCGGTGATTATGCAGTCCGCACGTCTGAGCATCCTCTTCATTATGGGCTTGTAGAAAAAGAGCAGTTTCTTCTGCTTGACCACATCGCTGTGCCATGAGACCACCACTCTCCCTTTGAATCCCGAGAGCAGCAGTGCCAGATCAGCCAGCGGGAAGGGCACGTTCATGTGCACCACATCCGCATTCTTCGCCATTTTCCTGAAAAGCCGGAAAAACGAGAATGACAGCGGACAGGAAAAATACGTTCCCAGACTTCCGGCACGGGTAAGGTCCACGCCGTTCATTTCCTCCCTGACCGTCCTGCCTCTGCCTTCACGGCAGACCAGCGTCCTGAGCTGTACGCCATCCATAGCGCCAAGCTCTTCGGAATACTGGCGGACGAGAGTCTCAATGCCGCCGATATGGGGATAATAAGCCTTGTTGACCTCCAGTATCCTCATCAGACCAGCTCCTTATATATGTCGTAGAGAAGCTCCGCAGAGCGTTCCCATGTGAATCCCTTTGCGCGTTCTGCGCCCTTTGCGGAAAGTTCACGGCGCAGTCCTTCATCGCTGTAGAGCCGGTACATTCCGGCAGCGATGCTCCTTGCGGAATATGCGTCGCAGATAACGGCGCAGTCGCCGGTGACTTCCGGCAGCGAAGCCTCTCCCGAGGTCAGCACCGGCACACCGCATGCCATAGCCTCCAGAGGCGGCATACCGAATCCCTCATAGAGCGACGGGAAAACAAAAGCCATTGCGCCGCACATCAGCGGGTTCATGTCCTCAGAAGGGACGTATTCCGTGAATATGACCTTATCCTCAATGCCGAGACGCTGAGCACGTCGGTAGATGCCGTCGTTGAGCCAGCCTTTTCCTCCGGCGAGCACCAGTTCCGGCGCATCCTCTCCCACCTTCTTCACGAAGGCGTAGTAGGCAGTGATAAGGCGTTCGAGGTTCTTTCTCGGCTCTATAGTGCCGAGGTAGAGGAAGTACTTCTCACCTATGCCCAGAGACTTCCTGACTTCCGGGATGCGTTCAGGCTCGGTGCAGGGGTGGAATCTCTCCGGATCCACTCCGCATGGCACTACGCGCAGCTTGCTCTCGTGCTCGGGGAAGTACTTTATTATCTCCGAACGGGAGAATTCCGAATCTGTAACGATAATATCCGCCCTTTCCATAGAGCGTTTCAGTCCCAGTTCCAGCATGAGACGAGTCCTGCCGCGGACGGTCTCCGGGAATGCCTTGTACACCATGTCGTGGACGGTGACCACGGTCTTTCCCTTTACTCCCGGAGGGACGATGTAGTTGAAGAAATGGGTGATATCCGAATCACCGCCGAAAAATCCCGAATAGGGAACGGGCAGCATGGCGGACATGCCGCGGTAGAGCTTTTTCGGAAAGCGTGAGGTGTTGAGTCCGATGCTGTCGCCTGCGAACTTCCTGACACGCCCGGCAGCTTCGCCTCTGCGGTCAGTGAAGAAGCTGTATTCATAGCTGTTTTCGGGATGAAGGGCTGCAAGAGCGGAAGTCTGTCCCACTTCACACCAGCCTATCCCGGTCATCTTGTCCGCCGCCAGCGGTATTGCATCGAATGTTATACGCATTTCCTCAGCTCCTTTTCTGCGATATGCCGCAGTTTATTTCATGAGTTCGCCTATCTTTATCTCCTGCTTGACTCTTTCGAGGTCGTTTCTGACCATTCTCTCCACCAGCTGTGAGAAGGATATCTCACGCTTCCAGCCCAGTTTCTCCTGAGCCTTTGAAGGATCGCCGAGGAGAATATCCACCTCAGCAGGGCGGAAGAAATTCTCGTTGACGCGGACAACAGTTCTGCCGTCAGCCTTGTTTATGCCGATCTCGTTTATGCCGCTGCCCTGCCACTCTATCTCTATGCCTGCGTGGCGGAAGGCAGTCTCGGCGAATTCACGGACAGTCCTTGTCTCGTTGGTGGCGATGACATAGTCGTCCGGCTCATCCTGCTGGAGCATGAGCCACATTGCGCGGACGTAGTCCTGGGAATGTCCCCAGTCGCGCTTGGAGTCCAGATTGCCCAGTTCCACATGATCCTGTATGCCGAGACTGATGCGTGCAGCAGCATCGGTTATCTTTCTTGTCACGAATTCAAGTCCGCGGCGCTCGGACTCATGGTTGAAGAGTATGCCCGAGCATGCGAAGAGACCGTAGCTCTCGCGGTAATTCTTGGTTATCCAGTGACCATAGAGCTTTGCCACGCCGTAGGGACTTCTTGGATAGAAGGGCGTTGACTCCTTCTGCGGCATCTCCTGCACCATTCCGAACATCTCGGAAGTGGAAGCCTGATAGAATCTTGCCTCCGGCTTTACCTGACGGATAGCCTCCAGCATGTTGGTGACGCCGAGGGCGTTGATATCAGCCGTGCCGATAGGAGTGTCCCAGCTGGTGGTGACAAAGGACTGTGCCGCAAGGTTGTAGACCTCGTCAGCCTGTGATATCTTCATTGCATATATGAGCGACACAGCATCGGTCATGTCGGCGTAAATGAGCTTGACTTTATCTTTCAGGTGGGCGATGTTTCCGTAATCCACTGTGGATTTCCTGCGCCATATGCCGTATACTTCGTATCCCTTTTCCAGCAGAAGCTCTGCAAGATAGGAACCGTCCTGACCTGTGATGCCTGTGATAAGTGCCTTTTTCATTTCTGTAGTCTCCTTCTGTAGTGTTTCAGACAAGTTCGCTTCTTCCCTGCTCCCTGAGCTGAGCGATGACCTTCTTGACGTCCTGAGTGCTGTTCTTGGAGCATACCAGCACCGCATCATCGGTATCGACGATTATCATATCCTCAACTCCGATAGCGGCTATGAGACGCTTTCCGCCGCATATGGTTGTTCTCTCCGAACCCACGGAGATAACGTCGCCTTCTATATAATTCTTGTCATCGTCTGTCTCGTTTATGCGCTCAACAGCCAGCCAGCTGCCCACGTCATCCCAGCCGAAACTGCCGGGGATAGTGAATATGTCCTCAGCCTTTTCCATGATGCCGAAGTCCACGGATTCACTGCGGAATGCGGTGAATTCCTTCACCAGCACCTCGCTGAAATCAGGTCTGCCGAATGCCTCGCCGATGCGTACAGCGCCCTCGTAGATATCGGGCATGAGCTTTTCAAGGTTGTACATAATGGAAGACACCTTCCAAACGAACATTCCGCTGTTCCAGAGGTACTTTCCGGATGCGAGATACTTCTTTGCGGTGGGACGGTCGGGCTTTTCCACGAATCTCTCCACTGCGTATGCGTCGCCGGTCTCAGCGCCGAAATTGATATAGCCGTAGCCTGTTTCCGGATAAGTGGGAGTAATGCCCACGGTCACCAGATTCTTTCCCTGCTCAGCCACAGCCACAGCCTTTCTGAGAGTGTTTATATATATGTCCTCATAGCCGATGAGGTGGTCTGAAGGGAGCACCAGCATGACCGCGTCATCGTACTTTTTGTTAATAACAGCTGCTGCAAAAGCGATGCAGGGGGCAGTGTTCCTTGCGCAGGGCTCTGAGAGGATGTTGCACTCGGGGACATCCGGCAGCTGATCCTTCACCAGATCCTTGTAAGCCGCATTGGTTACGATGAATATATCCTCCGGCTCAACTAAGGGACGCAGTCTGTTCACGGTCTTCTGTATCATGGTCTCGCCGTCGGAAGTGAGCGAAAGGAACTGCTTCGGGCGGGAATTTCTGCTCTTGGGCCAGAAGCGCTCGCCTCTGCCGCCAGCCATAATGACTGCTGTTATCTTCATTTGCTGTTCTCCTCTTTTCTGACCTCCTGCCTTTCATGGGGCAGTACGCCTTCCTCAGTTTCGGCATTGGTCTTGCCGGGGAAGAGCATGGTCTTGATAGTCATAAGTATTATCTGAAGATCCATGCGCACAGAGTAGTTCTCTATGTACATAAGATCCATTTTCAGCTTGTCGTAGGGGGAAGTGTCATAAACGCCCGTGACCTGAGCGTAGCCTGTGAGTCCTGCCTTGACCTTGAGGCGGAAATCGAATTCCGGCATGGACTTCATATACTCCTTCGTCAGTTCCGGTCTTTCCGGTCTGGGACCGACCACGGACATATCGCCCTTCAGGATATTGAGCAGCTGAGGGAGTTCATCGATACGGAATTTTCTCAGCACATGTCCCACGGGAGTTATCCTGTTGTCGCTTTCGGAGGCGAGCTGAGGTCTGCCGTCTTTTTCGGCGTCAACTATCATGCTGCGGAATTTGTAGACGTAGAATTCCCTGCCGTCTATGGTGAGACGCTTCTGCTTGTAGAACACCGGGCCGCCGTCGTAGAGTTTTACAGCTATGGCGGAAATCAGCATGAAAGGTGCTGCCGGGAGCAGGGCAAGGAGAGTGAAAAGGATGTCAAATACTCTCTTGACCAGACGCTGTTCGAAATCCAGACCGTAATTTCGGCAAAGCAGAAGAGGCGTATCGAAAAGGCGTATATCGTCTGCACCGCGTATGATGATGTCCGATATCTTGGGCGCGATATAGGCGCGGACGGAATTCTGGAAGCAGAATTTGAGGAAATCGTTGCGCTGTTCAGCCGGGATATCGCAGATTATGACGCCTTCGTACTTCATTATCTGCTCCTTGATCTTTTCCGGATCCTCGCTTATGCTGATGGATTCGCAGATCATGTACTTGTCCACGCGCTGGCTCATTTTCAGCACCAGAGCTGCCGCCTGACTGCTTCCGTAGAGGATGATGAGCCTTCTCGGCGGGTAAACAAGGAAATAGAGCTTAGCGGTCAGGAAGGTCCAGACCGATATGAATATGAGGTCAACGCCGGTGAGGATCAGTATAGGCGGCACCGACATGAAGCGTCTGCCTATAAGGCTGATGAGGAAGTAGGTGACGAAATTCACGCATATCATGGAGATTATCTGGGCGTAGAGCATGTCCGTCTTTTTCAGATAGCCCAGCTTGAATCCGCCGTAAGCCTTGAAGAAGAGCACCATGAGCAGGAAATACATTCCCATGAGCACCCAGTTGCCTCGTCTGTAGAACGGGAGCACTATCTCTCCCACATAGTAGCTGTACCATATCCTGCCGAACAGACCGGTCATAAAACACAGCATGACTATTGACAACCCGAAGGTTATAAACTTCTTGTATCTGTCTCTTTTACTGTTCATAATCATTACGGAGTGAAGCTCCGCAGTCTCCTTTATATCTGTATGAAGCATCCCTCAAAACGGGATACATAGTCATTATAGCAAATAGTTATACTTCTGTCAATAGAGCAAGGCGTTTTTAACAATAGGATATTCACATTATTGTGCATATTGACGATGCACAGGCAAAATAAAAGCTCCCGGAGATGTGCCTTCGGGAGCTGATATAAATGTGATTCAAAAATAATGTACTATTTTCAAATATTTGATATTGTCTCTTTAATTATGAGAAATGGTTCTGATATCCGTCACCCCAGAAGTAAAGGTAACCCTGGGAGAAGGAACCGGGTTCATTGAAATAAAGCCTTACAGCGTCCTTTACCTGCTCGGTAACATATCCGCTGTATGTTCCCAGGAATGCGTAAGACTGGCTTCCTGTGAACTGGTAGGGCTGCGTCAGCACTTCGCTGATGCTGTTGGGGAACAGAGGACTGTATACTCTGTTCATGATGACTTCGACCACATATGCCTTGTCGTAAAGACCGATCCAGTTCGAACCTGCTTCATGTCCTACTACGTTGCAAAGGAGAATGAAGTCGCTCTCGGAGATCGGGAGTGAACCGTCTGATACTACAGGCTCAGCTGCTTCAGTAGGAGCCTCAGTCTCGGGTTCAGTGGGAGCCTCTGTTTCAGGCTCGGTGGGAGCCTCAGTTTCAGGCTCGGTATAATATGTCTCAGGTTCTGTCTCCGGCTCTGCATCGTAGCTCTGATAGCTCTCGTATGTAAAGGAGAGACTACCTTCAACATTTTCATCATCGGCGTCGGCAGCCGTTTCAGGTTCAGCAGTTGTGTCTGCTTCAGCAGCTGTTGTATCCTCAGCAGCTGTTGTGTATTCGATATCGTATTCAGCAGCAGTAGTAGTTACAGTAGTTGTAGTGCTGCTCTTCTTTGCAGAAGTAGTAGTGCTTGTGGTTGTGATCGCAGTCGTTGTGTAAACAGAAGTTTCTGTAGCAGCAGTTGTCATCTCTTCATCGGAACTAACGATTTCCAGGTTATTATTGCTTGAGCTTACATCCGGTGCTGCTTTATAAGCAACAGCGAGACCGCCGAATAAACATACGGTCACAGCTCCGAAGACACTTGCTGCAAATTTAGCTTCTCTCATCAACTCATCCTTTCAAATCAAAGCTTATTTGCGGTCCTTTCTAAGACCGTGTTCATGATAACATATTTGGAGGCAAATGGCAATACCTTTTGGCATTTTTCCATTTTACCGCCAAAAACAAAGGTCGAAATTCAAGACGGCTGTGTAAAGTGTAACAAAAAACTATTGCTTTTTTGTAAATACTTCTTAAATATAATATGAATAAAATCAAATTAAAAACATTTAAAAGTTACAGAATTATTACAAAAACAACAAAGCGGTAAACAACTTTCAGTATAATCCGGTGCTATATCTGCCTCTTGTTATAGAAAAAAACAGCCCCTCCGGAGGTGTTTTCTGCCTTTTTTCTGTGTTTTCCACCCTGTAAATTATTATTCAGTTCCCCCTTAAAAAATGACAATGCGGTAATAATTTTCATGGACAGGCATATTGCACTCTCTCCGAGCCGGGGCTTTTATTGAGGGAAACCCTTTTGAGAAAGGGTTCTCCCTCAAACTCCCTTCCTAAAACTTTATAGATTTAATTTTCTCTCACATATGGCACTTCAGCATGTCCGGAACGCAAGTTCCTGATGTGCCATATGTGAGAGAAAATCATATTATAAAAGTCTTTGGAAAGGGGTTCGGGGAAGAACCTTTCCTCAGAAAGGTTTGCCCCGACAGAAGCCCCGGCTCGGAGAGAGTGCAAAATGCTTTATATATTATAATAGTATAAGCGTCTCCGGTGGGGAGACGCTTATGTATCAGATTTACTGTGCGGCAGGTTTGGCCTTTATATTTTTTGGTCTGCGAGGGATAGCAGCGATGCCCTTTTTAATAAGGTATTCGAGCAGCTTGTACACGTTTGTGATGACGAGCGCCCAGAACATGGAGTGGAGGAATACATACAGCAGCGGCTGCCACGAATGAGTGAAGCGGTCCATCTGCCATACCCACTCGCCTGTCTCCTCGTTGTGTATAGACGGGAACCTCATACCGTACTGTCCGTAGACCTTGCGGTCGAAGACGTAGGATATCAGGAACAGCGCATATGTCGCACCGGAGAGCTGCTGGAGCACGAATTTCACAGTCTTCTTCGTTGTCGTGATATCAAAGAGCAGGAGGAAGATGCAGACTGCGATAATGAATACAGGCCATGTGCTGTAGTCGTTGTAGTGCCATGAAGTGAGACGGTAATTGTTCTCGGCGTTGGTCTCTGCAATGGTGTTGGAGTAGGAATCCAGCGTGATATAGGCAACATCAGCCGCGAGCACAGCAAGCACGAGAAGCTTGTTCAATATGCACTTCTTCGGCGGATACTCTCTGATATATGCACCGACGTAGTAATAAGCCAGCGGCCACATTCCGGTGAGATAGCTGGGCAGGACTCTTATCTGGTCATCCTTTTCCCTGCCGATGAAGAGGGCAGTGGCAAAAGTGGTGAACAGGCATATGGTCACCAGCAGGACTGTGCGCTGCTTTCTGTTTTCGAGACCGTTGAATGCCATATTCAGGAACGGTATCATGCAGAATATAGCTATGTAGTAATTCACATACCAGCCATATGTCGCGGCGTTGTATTCCAGATATCTGCGGAGTATCGCCCACTTTTCATACTGGAAGCCGAAGACGACGTGGTCGGCGCGGAGACACAGTATACCGATGAAGATGTATATCACGATTATC
This sequence comes from Ruminococcus flavefaciens, assembly GCA_002373775.1. Classification (GTDB taxonomy): domain Bacteria; phylum Bacillota; class Clostridia; order Oscillospirales; family Ruminococcaceae; genus Ruminococcus; species Ruminococcus flavefaciens_M. The sequence goes on from DFJW01000024.1 coordinate 51,893, forward strand.
CTTATGAGACCGGTATAGTACTTCGCACTTATCTTCTTGTTCTTCATCAGGTAGCCGGTAATGGTCATGAAGATAGGCACGCAGGAGTAGAATACCCAGCGGAAGGCTATGGGTACGATGAACTGCGTGTCGCCGTCCTGTATCCGGGCATCGTAGAAGCCGTCGTAGAGGAAGGTATGTATCCCGACCACGAACAGAGCCGCCAGTATCTTGAGTATGTCGATGCCGGCATAGTAGGGCTTGACGGTTTTTGCGGCGGAAGCCGGCTTTAGAGGTGCAGTGTCAGCTATGACAGTTTCAGCAGCGGCAGTGCTTGCATCCGGCTGTGAAGCTGCTGGTTTCACAGGACGTTTCTTTTTGTGTTTACTGCTCATTTTATATATCCTTTCCAAAATATTATCCGGATCAGCTGAGCGCAGTGCTCCCGGCTTTTATTAGTCGTCCGCGGGAACGTTTTCTCTCGGTTTTTCCGGTGAATTTTCAATATATACCTGAATTCTTATTATACACCTTATTTGCTCATACGTCAAGTAAAACTGCATGATACGGTCTGTTTGCGGAGAGTTTTTCTCTATTCCCTGAAAAACGGATGCTTCCGGTGATATTGACATTCCGGGCGATCAGAGGTATAATATTAATGATGATAAGACCATTTTCATCAGAGGAGTGAACTATATGAAAAAATGGATAATAAGTACAGCGGCACTGTGTGCAGTATCTCTGTGTATCACAGGATGCGGAAGCCAGTCGAGCAGCAGCACAGGCAATAACGCGTCTCTCAGCGAAAGAAGCGAAGTCGCCGGCGCGGATACGGAAACGAACACCGCATCCAATACCTCTCTGGTCGGTTCGTGGCGTTATGACGAAGCAGCAAGCAAGAACTGCGAGAATATGCGCTACAGCACTGATACCATCACTACGTTTGATGCTGACGGCATGCTCTATTTCATCAATACCGAGACCTATTCATGGGAAGCCGAAAACGGCACACTTCTGATATACGGAGAGCACCATAAGGGCGATCAGGAATATCTGGAGGCAGAATGCCCTTACAGCATAAGCGGAGATACGCTGACTATCACTATTTCGGGCGATCAGCTGATGACAGTCGTATTTCATCGTATGGAACAATAAAACAAGCCTTTTGAAGAAAAGCGCGCCGTCTGCGATATTCAGCCGGTGCGCTTGTTATATATGTATAAAAAGCCATTTTCCCCGGCGTGAAATATTTTTTCATCTCCGCCTTAAAAATCGCTTGCATTTATTGGCGTTTTATGTTATTATATAAGGTAAGAAGTTGTGCCGTGACCATGTCACGGCAAATTAAAGAACGTGCGTCCCACGCACGGGTCAGGAGAATAAATATGCCAAAAAGACAGGATATTAACAAGATCATGATCATCGGTTCCGGTCCTATTATTATCGGACAGGCATGTGAATTTGACTACTCCGGCACTCAGGCATGCAAGGCTCTGAGAAAGCTCGGCTACGAGATAGTTCTCGTAAATTCTAACCCCGCAACTATCATGACCGATCCCGATGTGGCTGATATAACCTACATCGAACCGCTCAACCTTTCAAGACTCACACAGATCATCGCCAAGGAGCGTCCCGACGCTCTGCTGCCCAATCTCGGCGGTCAGTCAGGTCTTAACCTCTGCTCCGAGCTGGACAAGGCAGGCGTACTGAAAAAATATAACGTTCAGGTCATCGGCGTTCAGGTCGATGCTATCGAGCGCGGTGAGGACCGTATCGAATTCAAGAACGCAATGAAGGAACTCGGCATCGGCATGCCGAAAAGCGAAGTTGCTTACTCAGTTGACGAAGCTGTAAAGATCGCTGAAAAGCTCAAGTATCCTGTTGTTCTCCGTCCTGCTTACACAATGGGCGGCGCAGGCGGCGGCATGGTTTACAACGTTGACGAACTCAAGGTAGTCTGTGCAAGAGGACTTCAGGCTTCTCTCGTTGGTCAGGTCCTCGTTGAGGAATGTATCTTCGGCTGGGAAGAACTGGAACTCGAAGTTGTCCGCGACGCTGAAAACAACAAGATCACTGTCTGCTTCATTGAGAACATTGATCCTATCGGCGTTCACACCGGCGACTCTTTCTGCTCAGCTCCCATGCTGACTATCCCCGAGGACGTTCAGAAGGAACTCCAGGAGATGTCCTACCGCATAATCGAGTCCATTCAGGTAATAGGCGGATGCAACTGTCAGTTTGCCCGTGATCCCGAGACAGGACGCATCGTGGTTATCGAGATCAATCCCCGTACATCACGTTCTTCCGCACTTGCTTCAAAGGCTACAGGATTCCCGATCGCACTCGTTTCCGCTATGCTGGCATGCGGTCTCACACTGAAGGACATCCCCTGCGGAAAGTACGGCACTCTCGACAAGTACTATCCCGACGGCGATTACATCGTAATCAAGTTCGCTCGCTGGGCATTCGAGAAGTTCAAGGGCGCAGAGGACAAGCTCGGCACTCAGATGAGAGCTGTCGGCGAAGTAATGAGCATCGGCAAGACCTACAAGGAAGC
>DFJW01000079.1 GCA_002373775.1 Ruminococcus flavefaciens
CGCCCTTGAAGCCGGGATCAGTCTGTGTTACAACGAGTTCAACGAAGTTAGGCGGCTCAACGCCGAATACGTTGCCCTTGTAGGAAAGGATCTTGCAGATCATCTCTTCCTTTACGAACTTGAAGCTGTCGCTGAGGATAGAAGCACTGATCGGTACCTGCTCATATGTCTCAAGGTCCATGAAGTAGTAAAGATCACCGTCGTTGTAGCTGTACTGCATGTCCTTTCTCTCAACGAATGCTGTGGGGAACTTAGCTGTGGGGTTGAAAGATGTTTCAACAACAGAGCCTGTGATAACGTTCTTGTATTTAGTTCTTACAAAAGCAGCGCCTTTACCGGGCTTAACGTGCTGGAACTCGATTACCTGTACAACCTGTCCGTCAAGCTCAAATGTAACGCCGTTCCTGAAATCTCCTGCTGATATCATTATGAATACCTCCGTTTTATCAATAGTATATGCTTTATTTTACCACATTTTTCAGATTTTTGCAATACCTAATCTTATATTATTACAATATTATAAGATTTTTATCACTTTTTGTCAGATTCTCGCAGCCGTTTTCGTTCAAAATGACAAAATCCTCTATTCGCACTCCGAATTTTCCGGCTATGTATATTCCGGGCTCTACGGTAACTACCGCACCTGCCATGAGGGGCAGCTTGTAATTCGGAGAAGCATTGGGCTTTTCGTGTATCTCAAGACCTACGCCGTGGCCGAGTGAGTGTCCGAAACAGTCGCCGTAACCTTCAGCTCCGATGATGTCACGGGCTGTCTTGTCAAGTTCGCTGCCTGTGATGCCTGCCCTGGCTGCCGCTATCCCTGCAAGCTGTGCTCTGAGCACGATGTCGTACACTTTCCGCATCTCATCTGTGGGTTCACCGACACAAACCGTCCTCGTCATGTCACTGTGGTAGCCGTTCCATACAGCACCAAAATCCATGAGTACGAACTCGCCTTCCTCTATCTTCTTGTCAGACGGGACTCCGTGCGGCATTGATGTGTTAGTTCCTGAAAGCACGATCGTATCGAACGAAAGATCTTCTGCTCCGTTTTCGAACATCAGCCTGTTAAGTTCAAGTGCGACCGCTCTTTCAGTCACACCGGCTCTTATGAACGGCTTCAGTTCTTCCAGCGACTTCTCGGCTATCTCCTGCGCCTTGCGTATGCACTCTATCTCCTCCGCCGACTTTACTGCCCGGAGTTCGTTTATGGCATTGCTGAGTTCGTCGCCGCCATTTATCGTCATGTCAGGGAAGAAATGTCTGTAGGCATTGTATTCCTTCACTGTCAGCGTCTCGGACTCTATTGCCATAGACTTCGCGCCGTGTCTGGATATCAGTTCTTTCAGCTGCGGACAGAGTTTCTTCAGCTCTATAACTTCTGCGTCTTTGACTGTGGCTCGCGCCTTTTCAATGTATCTGAAATCTATTAGCAGATATGCTTTGTCAGGAAATGCCAGTATAACTCCGGCTGACGATTTCATACCGGTGAAATAACGTCTGTTCACGTCGGAGGTTATAAGTGCGCAGTCTGCTGAATCAAACACTCTGAATAACGCTTCAAATCTGTTCATGCTGTCACCTCATAATTCGGACATTGCCTGAACAGCAAGGTAATAACTGCCTGAGCCGAATCCGCATATGCTGCCTTTGCAGACCGGTGCTATGACTGACTTGGAACGGAATTCGTCCCTTGCAAACACATTGCTGATATGCACCTCTATACAAGGTATCTTTATCGCCGCTATCGCGTCCCTTATGGCATAACTATAGTGAGTATATGCTCCGGCGTTTATGATGACGCCGTCAAATTCCTTGCGTGCTGCGTGGAGCTTGTCAATGATCGCGCCTTCGTGGTTAGACTGGAATATCTCGCACTGCATCCCCTGCTCTTTTGCTCTGTCGATTATATTGCTGTTGAGCGTCTCTATAGTGGTGTTTCCGTACACTCCCGGTTCACGCTCGCCAAGCAGATTGAGATTAGGTCCGTGTATTACAAGGATCTTCTTTATCATATCATTTCTTCCTTTCATCAATAAAATGCCTCGGTACAAACGGCTTCTCAAGGACGCGCTTGAAACGTATGAAGCGTTCCTTCTTTCCTTCCGGCTGTATGGGAGATACATAAACCGACTTTACGCCTGCAAAATTCGCTCCCCAGATATCGGTAAAGAGCTGGTCACCTATGCCTGCGACTTCGTCTGGTCTAAGTCCCATTTTTTCTATCGCTTTTTTGTATCCTCTGGCAAGCGGCTTTCCTCCGTCGCTGACAAAATCAAGTCCGAGCCGCTCTGCGAACGGTCTTACACGCTCCGCGCGGTTGTTCGACAGGATCATCATTCTTATGCCTGCTGCCTTCATGGACGCTATCCACTCCGGTATTCCCTTTGCAGGCTCCGGTTCATCATGTGTGGTAAGTGTATTGTCAACATCGAGAACAAGTCCTTTTATCCCCTTGGAGGTCAGAAAATCCGGAGTTATGTCCACGGTCCTGCGAAAAGCAAAATCCACTCCGGTAAATGTAAGTTTATGTCTTATCCCCATGAATAATGTCAACTCCTGTCTATAAATGAAAAAGCGAACCTATCGGCCCGCTTTTATCAACATTAATATTCCGCAAGATCAATACTTACGCTTACGAGCTGCCTCAGACTTCTTCTTACGCTTAACTGAAGGCTTTTCGTAGTGCTCTCTCTTACGAACCTCAGCAATGACGCCGTCCTTTGCACAAGATCTCTTGAATCTCTTGAGAGCTGTGTCTAAAGACTCGTTTTTGCCAACACGAACTTCTGCCACTTATCTTTCCCTCCCTTATTCAGAGGTAGCACGAAGACTCTCCGTGCATCTATACTAATCACTCTTTTGAGTGTTAGTCAGCAACCCTGAAAACATACCAAAGTACAAATCATATAATATACTAATAGTTTAGCACATTTCTGCTCACTTGTCAAGCATTTTTTTTGCAGTTTAAAAATTCGTTATTTTGCAACAATATTAACAAGTTTATTTGGTACATATATCTGCTTGACAATGTTCTTTCCTGCAAGAGCATCCTTGACTTTATCGTCTTCCATTGCCATTGCTATGACTGAATCCTTGTCTGCATCTACAGGTATATTGAGCTTTGCCTTTACCTTGCCGTTGATCTGGGCTACTATTTCGATAGTCTCGTCACGGCAGAGGGCTTCGTCATATGTCACCCATGTCTGCTCGCTCAGTACCTTGCCGAAAGCATTGTTGTACATCTCTTCAGTGATGTGCGGTGCAAAAGGATAGAGCAGTGTGCAGAATGTGCCAAGCTCTGCCTTGTTTATGCTGCCGGCATCGTATATATCATTTATGAGCGTCATAAGAGCTGCTATTGCTGTGTTGAACTTCATAGCTTCGATATCTTCGGATACCTTCTTTATTGTCTTATGATAATTGCTTCTGAGTGCGTCGCTGTACTCTGTGCCTTCTGTGAGGATGTCCTGAAGTCCCCATACACGGTCTACAAATCTCTTGCATCCCTTTATGCTTGATTCGCTCCACGGTGCTGCCTTCTCGTAGTCGCCCATGAAGAGGACGTAAAGTCTCAGAACATCTGCACCGTATTCACTTACCACATCGTTGGGATCTATGACGTTTCCTCTGGATTTTGACATCTTCTCGCCGTCAGGTCCGAGGATGAGTCCCTGTGCTGTTCTCTTTGCATAAGGCTCGGATGTAGGTACAAGTCCGAGGTCGTAGAGGAACTTATGCCAGAAACGGCTGTAGATCATATGACGTGTTACATGCTCCATGCCGCCGTTGTACCAGTC
>DFJW01000040.1 GCA_002373775.1 Ruminococcus flavefaciens
GACTTTCCGCCAGCTATGACGGAAAAAGCGTGCTGAATAAACTTTCCTTCACACTCAACGAAGGAGACTACCTATGTATACTCGGTGAGAACGGTTCCGGAAAGAGCACTCTCGTCAAGTGCCTGCTCGGTATAAAACAGGCTGACAGCGGAAAAATAATCATGGGCGAAGGTCTTACTCAGAAGGACATCGGCTATCTTCCGCAGTACACCAATCTTCAGAACGGATTTCCGGCTACTGTTGCCGAAGTTGTGCTTTCAGGCTGCCTTTCGCGGCGTGGATTGCGCCCTTTCTATTCCTCAAAGGAAAAAGCCATCGCTAAGAACGCTATGGAACGCCTCGGCATTTCAGCGCTCGCCAACGAAAGCTGCCGCGAACTCTCCGGCGGTCAGCAGCAGAGGATGCTGCTGGCAAGGGCAATGTGTGCCGCTAAGAAGCTTCTTCTGCTGGACGAACCGGTGACAGGTCTCGATCCCAACGCTTCAAACGAGATGTACGCTCTCATCGACGAGCTCAACAAAAAAGACAATATGACCATAATCATGGTCTCACACGATGTTGTGAAGTCGCTGGACTGTGCAAACCGCATACTCTGCCTTTGCAGTCAGGATCACAGTTTCTTCGGTACACCGGAAGAATACGCTACTTCACATATCAGCAGTAAATTCATAGGAGAATGAACCATGCCGGAAAACCTTCGTATTATGTTCACACCGGAATTCTTCCGGGCGATACTCCTCCCTGCTCTCATCGGAGGAATAGCAGTTACTATCTGCTCATCACTTCTGGGCGTTACACTTGTGCTCAAACGCTACTCAATGATCGGTGACGGTCTGTCACATATCGGCTACGGCGCACTTTCAGTTGCAGCAGTAATGAATCTGGCACCGCTGAAAATAGCACTTCCGGTGGTGGTAGCCGCCGCTTTCATCCTGCTCAGGCTCAGCGAAAACAGCAAGCTCAGCGGTGACTCCGCAATAGCTCTGTTTTCGACGACTGCCCTCGCAGTAGGTATCCTTGTCTCATCGAAAGCCGGCCTCACAAATGATGTCAGCCACTATATGTTCGGAAGCATCCTTGCAATGAGCAAGAGCGATGTTATACTCAGCGTCGTGCTCTCGGTGATAGTGATACTCACCTTCATCCTGCTCTATAACCGCATATTTTCTGTCACCTTCGATGAGAATTTCGCACGCGCTACAGGAGTTAATGCTGACCTTTACAACATGGTGTTCGCGGTGCTGACTGCTGTTACAGTTGTGCTTGGAATGATGATGATGGGTTCACTGCTCATATCAAGTCTGATAGTAATACCTACTCTCACAGCAATGCGCATCTGCCGCAGTTTCCGCGGTGTAGTGCTCACAGCAGGAACGGTATCCGTTGTCAGCTTCCTTGCGGGAATGTTCATATCACTGGTAATGAATACCGCTCCAGGCGCAAGCATAGTTATCGTAAACGTTTTCTTCTTCCTGCTGTTTTCACTGCTCGGGCGTGTCATCAGGCACGGAAACTGATCCTTTGCCGCTGATACTTCCCGGTATATATATCTTTACGTCATCCTCTTCCATGCTACTCACCCCCTTTATATTCTTACCGGATGACAATGATTTATTCAATGGAGTGATACTATGAGAACTCTGAAATTCTTTGGGATATACATGGCTGCTGATTTCATGTGCATTTTCGTGGCTTCTGTATTTGCTGCCGCATCAGGCACTGCTGCAAAGGTGCTCAGCCTTATATTCACAGTCTCGCTGCTGCTGATAATGCTCGGTTCCTTTACATTCAAGGAAGTCTCCGGAGACATGCGGAAAGAACGCGCAGAAAACAGGAGAGCACAGCTTTCCGGCACCGCCGGCATCATCGCAGGTTCATCCGCGGTCAGTGTTATAAGCTGGATGATCCTGCTGATATCCAAAACTGCCGGTGCTGATCTTTACCGCTGGCACAAACTGCTGAACGCCGGCTTCCTTCAGCTGTACAATCTCATAAACCCGGACGCTTCCTCAGACTCGCTCAGCATGGCGCAGATAATGATAATGCTGCTACCGGCGATCGTTCCCGCAGTGTTTACTGCGTGTCTTTGTATGCTGATCCGCAAAGGCTTCATCAAGCCCGAAAAATAGAGAGATACAAGCAGCATTCAGTATCATTTTTATGCAATCCGACGAAAAGTGACGCAATTCGCCCCCATTTTTATGCTTTTGCTTGACATTGTGAAATTTTTGTGATAAGATAATAATGAAATTTTGAACTTTTGGAGGTTTGTATTATGGCATTTTGTAAATTCTGCGGCAAAGAAATTCCCGACGGCTCAGTATGCAGCTGTCAGTCAAACAATGCAGCTCAGGTAAACTTCCCGGCTGGAAACCCTGCTCCTATGGCAGCAAATAACAACGGTGATGCTGGCATCCCGCTTGATAAGGTTAAGAAGAATCTTCCTCTTATCATTGCCGGCGTAGTTGCTTTCTTAGTACTCGTTCTCGTGCTTATCTTCATCGGCAATCACACCGGTGCAAAGGGTGCTGCTAACAAGTTCGCTAAGTCACTGACAAAGAAGAGCGGCGGTAAGGCATACCTCTCACTCACACTTCCTGATGAGGTCATCAAGGAAATGAAGGATGATGACGAGTGGAAGGACGCTGTCGAAGATTATAATGATGGAATGAGCGATCTCCTTGACGATGTAAAGATCAAGGTAAAGTCTGTAAAGAAAGGCAGCAAGCTCAGCAAGAAGGCACTCAAGGGCGCAGAAGCTTACTGGGAAGATAAGGGCGCTGATGATCCTAAGGCTAAGAAGGGCTATGAATTCAAGATAAAGACGCAGACAAAAGAAGACGGTGAGAAGGATACAAGCACCGATAAGATCTGTGTAGTAAAGTTCAAAGGCGAAGGCTGGAAGGTTATCCCTCTTGATGCTGATTATCTCAAGTCAATGGGCGAAGACGACTGATCCAGTTAAAGACATAATATTAATGGTCCGGGTTTTTCCCGGACCTTTTTTTGAGGTGTTATATGGCAATTACCATACTCCGTCAGACTGTCATTATGCTCATACTCATGATAGTCGGCGTTTTCTGCCGGAAAAGCGGCATGACCGGCACAAATACCAGAAGCGACCTCTCAAAGTTCGTGTTGCAGGTGGTCAATCCGGTAATGATCTTCACTTCCTATCAGACCGAACTTCGTTCTGAACTGGTAAGGAATCTGCTGCTCACATTCGTACTCTCCGTTGGCACGTTCATAGTTATGATAATCGTTTCCTGCTCTGTGATAAGAGACAGGCAGGAACGCGATACTGCTGTGGAACGCTTTTCAGCTGTATATTCCAACTGCGGATTCATGGGCATACCGCTTATAAACGCGGTGTACGGAATGGAATGCGTGTTCTACCTGACCGCATTTATAACCGTTTTCAACCTCTTTGTCTGGACTCACGGAATAATCATGCTTTCAGGCGAACGTGACTTCCGCAAGGTCATCAAGGTGTTCTGCTCCCCTACTATCATAGCTATACTTCTCGGCATTGTGACTTTCTTTATGCAGATACGTCTGCCAGATACTGCCGGTAAGGCACTGGACTATATTGCTGCGCTCAACACTCCCCTCGCCATGATCGTCTCAGGTATGACCATGGCGGATACTGCTCCTGTTAAAATGCTGAAAAAACCGAGAGTATACTATGTGTGCTTCCTGAGACTGCTGCTCATACCTGCGATCATCGCACTTCTGCTTGCACCGCTGAATATCAGCAATATGGTACGCATGACTGTCATACTTGCAGCTGCTGCTCCGCCGGCTGCTATGTGTACTTTACAGTGCATAAGATACGGCAAGAATTCACTGTACGCATCCGAACTTTTTACCCTCGGAACAGTGCTCTCAATAGGCACTTTGCCGCTTATTGCCGTGGTATCAGAAAAATTAACAAATTTAATAGGTTGACTTTGTCAATAATGCTGATTTTAATATTTTTTGGCTTGAACTGTTTTATTTTTGTCTGGAATGTGTTATAATAAATGCGTGTAGTAAATTACCCACTTGACTAAATAGGGTATATCACCAAATTAAAGAAACGGAGTGTATGAAATGGAAAAAAGAGGAATCAGTAAACTTGATCTTAAAAGAAGAAACAGAATGCAGATACTGCGCGTAATAAGAGAATCAGGTCCGATTTCCCGAGTAGATGTTGCGAGCGCTCTCGAAATAACAAGAGCTGCCGTTACTATCATAACTAACGAAATGATCGAAGAGGGCGTTCTCGTTGAGATAGGCGAAGCTCCTATCAATACTGAGAAACTTCAGAAGGGCAGAAGAAAGATCCTCATTGATATAAATGTGAACAGCCGCTTTGCTCTCGGTGCTACAGTTGATGAAAAAGAGGTCAGCGTAGGTCTTACAAACCTCAATTCCGAAGTTCTCGACAAGGCAAGCATGGTCATCGACGAACGCACAACAAGCAAGGATATCATCAATTACATAATCAAGACCAGCAACGAGATGATCGAAAACAGCGCTCTTACAAAAGATAAGGTGCTCGGTCTCGGTGTCGGCGTCGTTCCTTCAATGTGGGGCAAGCTGAAGATATTCTACAAGGACGGCGTTCTTGATTTCACCAACTTCATCGACAAGCTCTCTGGCGGCCTTGATATCGAGATTCACTGCGGCAACGCTATCGGTCTCATGGCTCTCGCAAGCAATGATTACCGCACTCAGAACGGCTACCAGACCAATACAGCCTTCATCCACAACGGCAATCAGGTCAATCTCGCTGTTATCAACAAGAACGAACTCTCCAGCGACTACGTTTCCTACACTTCAACTATTGAAAAATATATCGTGTGTCCCAACGGCAAGCAGTATGAAGGCTATCCCAACGGCTCTGTAAAGGCTGAGCTTTCAAGAACTGCTATGCTCAACGCTTTCTATGAGATCTACTCCAAGGATAAGACTCCTGTTCTTTATGAACTCACAGAAGGCGACAAGACTAAGATCAACACTGATAATGTGTTCATGGCACTCATGAGAGGCGAAGAATCAGTCAAGACACTGGTGGATGATCTCATCGCTAAGTATACTGTGCTCATAAACAATCTGGCTATCAGCCATTTCGCAAAGCGCATCGTGCTCCATAACTTCAAACTCAACGAAAAGCAGTTCGATTATGTAAAGCGCGAAATGATAAGACTTGTAAGCGAAGAGATCGCTGACAGAGTCGTTCTCAGCAAGCTGGACGGAAAGAACAACTTCCTCGGCGGATGCGCTCTCATCATTCAGGATAACTTCTATACAAGAGGCGGCATGCAGTAAAAACTATACAGCATAAACAAAGCTCCGTACATCTCATGTACGGAGCTTGTTGTTAGTGAGCTTAGCAGTGATAAGCATGACGAAAAACGATATGAGTATGCCGGTCAATGCACCGCCGGTGTCTATCATGACGTCCATTATCATGCCCGCCCGTCCCGGAACGAAAAGCTGATGTATCTCGTCAGAACAGGCATACAGAAAGCAGAAAAGCAGTGTAAATGCTGTTCCTCTGCCAAATAGTTTCCGCCTTCCTGCGGTCATAGAAGCAAAGAAGCCAAGCATGGTGAACACCGAAAAATGCGCACATTTCCGTATCACTCTCTCGACCTTGTCTTTGATGCTCTCCTGCTCCGATTCTGACATTTCATCGTAGTCATCATACACGGCGTCTATGACCTTGTCAGTTACAGAACCGCTGGTCGCAGATGACTCGTCTGAATTTTCCATAGAAAAGCAGAATATCAGCACCATGCAGAGAACTGTGAGCACGCCGAAAACTATCCTCGGCGCATTAAGTAATGATCTGTTTGTTTCCATATCCTCTTCCTCTCTGAAAATATTATACACCATCAGCAGCATTTTGTAAAGTACAATATTATACTCGCCAAGGAGGCTAATCATGATAAAAACAGTTGTAAAAGATGAACTGATACTGCGCATCCCCTCAAAACCGGCTGACAAAAGCGATGCCGGCATCATCCGTGACCTGCTCGACACTTCTGAAGCAAACCGGAAGCACTGCGTCGGGATGGCTGCAAATATGATAGGAGAACATAAAACTATCCTCACATTCATGACATCAGGCAGGTTTGAAGTAATGGTAAATCCGGAGATCGTCAGCCACTCTGCTGCTTCATTTGAGACAGAGGAAGGCTGTCTCTCGCTCAGAGGCACACGCAAAGCTGTAAGATACCCTATAATCACCGTTGAGTATCTTGACAAGAATTTCAGGAAGAAAAAAGGCATCTTCCGCGGCATGGAGGCTCAGATAATCCAGCACGAAATAGATCATTTCAGCGGTAAAATAATATGATCCGCTTGTTTGCGTGTACTATCAGTATATATTTGTCTGAATTCAACAAATTGACCAAGTACAGTTCCATAATTAGTGGTATTTCATAATATTGACATTGTTTCCAAATCGTGATATAATTTTTATATTAATACATATAGAAAATGGAGATGGTTAAATGAACAGTGACTCAATTTCATTTGATGTCGGCACTAATTTCGATTATGAATTGTTCGACACAATTGATAAGTTCGATACCAAGCACAGCATCACCAGCCTCTACGGAAAGCTCAAGCATGACGGTCTGCCGGGCGGAAGAACCGCTTCCATAGTTCCTGATTTTACTATGGATCAGTTGGCAGAGTATGTCGCTGAATGTAAAAAGCGCGATATTACTTTCAACTACCTCATCAATCCGCTTTCCCTTGACCAGAACGAAATAGATCCTGTAGTCGGAAAGAAGATCCGTGATTTCATCCACGAGATCTACGATATCGGCGTCAGAGCTATAACTCTCAACTCACCTATACTTATTAAGTATGTAAAGAATGAGTTACCGGATATGTTCGTAACACTCGGTCTGTACGCTTATCCTACAACAATACAGCATATTGAATACTGGCGCAACTGGGGCGTTGACGAGATCACTCTCGATCACGGCTTCAACAGACGCTTCGATCTGCTCAGAAAGCTGCTCACACAGTACAAGGATACTGACCTCAACCTCCGCGTTATCGCTAATAATCTCTGCCTCAGAGAATGTCCCTTCCGTCTGGCTCACGGCTGTTTCGTAGGCCATTCAGATCCCGACAAGTTCTCAATGGATTATTCGCTCGTAAACTGCGCATACAAGAAGGTAACACATCCTACAGCTATCCTCACAGCAGAATTCATCCGTCCTGAGGATGTTCACTACTACCGTGAACTGGCTGAAGAGACAGGAAACAAGAATTTCTCTATCAAGCTCATTGACAGAACAAGAACAACTGAGTTCCTGAACCGCGTTATCAAGGCTTACATGACTGAGTCCTTCGACGGAAATCTGCTTGATATCGTAAACTGGCCTCAGGCTAAGACCATTGCTACTCTCCCCGGCTCAGACAAGCCCGTAGGTGAAATGCCTACATCAATGCCGTCTGAATCTCCGGCAGCTGCTCCTGCAAATGAAGGTGCTGCTCCTGCTGCAACTGAGAATGCAGGCGGACCTCCTCCGTGGGCAACCGGTGCAGGCGGACCTCCTCCGTGGG
>DFJW01000036.1:0-1137 GCA_002373775.1 Ruminococcus flavefaciens
AGTACGCTTTTGAGTTCGAGAGACATTGCAAGGGTTACTCTCTGCTCAATGAAAATATGCGTTTCTCCGAGCTTGCAGATTGGTATTTCACAAACTACGCTCCGCAGGAGCTGAAAGAAAGCACGATCTACACCTACAAGGGGCAGTACAAGAATCACATCGAGCCTGTTCTCGGTAATGTCAAGGTAAAGGACATCAACGCTCCCAGGCTGACACAGATAATGCAGTCCTATGATCTCAACCCTGCGACAGTCAAGAAGCTGTACGTCATAGTGCAGAGCATCTTCCGCAGAGGAGCAGAGCAGGGATTCATTCGTGACACTCCCTGCCGTAACGTGATACTGCCGAAGCGGAAGAAAAGCCGTAAAAACAAGGCTTTAGAGGAAGACAAGCTCAAAAGGTTCATGGAATACCTTGAAAGCAAGCCGTGGGACGAGGACTTCAAGCGTATCATCAAGGTTCTGCTGTACACGGGTATGCGTTCGGGAGAGTGCCTTGGACTTGCGTGGGAGGATATCGACTTCGAGAACAACACTATCTCGATAAACCACACGCTGACCGATATAGGCGGAAAGCACGAGCTGACTGATCCTAAGACCGAGAGCAGTATCCGCATCATCGGTATGGGACAGGAGCTGAAAAAGGTTCTTCTTGCACAGAAAGAGTATATCGAAAAGCTGAAATTTGCCCTCGATGATGACTTTGCTCACCCTGAAATGGTGTTCGTATCGGCAAGAGGAAACTACCGTGACCGCAATTCAGTTTATCAGTCGCTCAAACGCTTCACCAAAGGAACGGAATTTGAGGATATGACTCTTCATCAGCTCCGTCATTGCAACGCTACAATGCTCTTAAACAGCGGTATCGACTTGAAAGTCGTGTCTGAGCATCTTGGTCACTGTGATGTGAACGTAACTGCTGACATCTACGCTGATGTTCTGCGTAAAACAAAAGCCCGAACTGCCGAGCAGATCGAGCTGTGCCTTGCATAAAGGCAAAAAACCTCCCTGCGCGAACAGAGAGGTTTTGAATTGACCAAATGTTGACCAAAGAGTATTTGACCACTCGCAAAGTGCGTAAATACGCAAGTTTTGAGGTATCTGATTATCTCTTTGAGAACTGAGGAGCGCGACGAGC
>DFJW01000036.1:1221-21828 GCA_002373775.1 Ruminococcus flavefaciens
CGTACTTCTTTCTCTCCTTCATTCTCGGATCACGAGTGAGGAATCCAGCCTTCTTGAGGACAGGACGGAGCTCGGGATCAAATTCGAGAAGAGCGCGTGAAACGCCGTGTCTGATAGCGCCAGCCTGACCTGTAACGCCGCCGCCTGCAACTGTGCAAACGATGTCGAACTTCTCGAGGTTTTCTGTAACAGCGAGGGGCTGACGAACGATGAGCTTGAGAGTCTCAAGACCGAAGTAATCATCAATGCCTCTGCCGTTTATAGTAACGTTACCAGAACCGGGGTAGATTCTTACTCTTGCAACGGAGTGCTTTCTTCTGCCTGTTCCGTAGTAGTATTTAACTTTTGATTCGTACATTTAAAAGCACCTCCTGAATTAAAGCTCGTAAGCAACAGGCTTCTGAGCAGCCTGATTGTGGTTAGCGTCCTTGTAAGTTCTGAGTCTCTTGAGCTGAGCTCTGCCGAGGCTGTTGTTGGGGAGCATGCCGTTTACAGCGATCATCATAGCTCTGTCAGCCTGCTCAGCCATCATATCCTTGTAAGAGATGGACTTGAGACCGCCAATCCAGCCTGTGTGCCAGTAGTACTTCTTCTGCTCGAGCTTCTTTCCTGTGAGGATAGCCTTAGCGCAGTTGATTACGATAACGTGGTCACCGCAGTCAACGTTGGGTGTGAAAGTAGGCTTATGCTTGCCTCTGAGAATGTGAGCTGCCTTAGCTGCAACACGACCGAGAGGCTGTCCCTCAGCGTCGAGGATGTACCATGTGCGTGTTACTTCAGCAGGTTTTGCCAGTGTAGTTGACATAATTTATTCCTCCGTATATTTATTTTCGTCGGGGGAAAGTATCCGAATTCCCGACAGTGCATGAATTATTATACACGATGTTGCGGCGGTTGTCAAGAGCTTTTTGCAGTTTTTTTTAATATATAGCCCATTATCTTGCGGATTCTCTCGCGTTTTCTCTGTTTCTCTCTCGTTCTCACGTTTCGTTTCAGAATTTTTCGGTAGAAAAAACAAGTCCTTTTGCACGGGATTATGTGCAAAAGGACGGAGAAATAAACCGCGTAAAGCGGATCAATCTATACGATGGTAAGTATAGGTATAATCTTTGTTATCATAATCGCTATGGTAAACAAGAGTCAACGTTCTGTCGTCATTGCTAAACTTATAAGACTGGGTGTATGGATAACGACCGTCAGTTTCAC
Organism: Ruminococcus flavefaciens; assembly: GCA_002373775.1. Classification (GTDB taxonomy): domain Bacteria; phylum Bacillota; class Clostridia; order Oscillospirales; family Ruminococcaceae; genus Ruminococcus; species Ruminococcus flavefaciens_M. Next base: position 2,428 of record DFJW01000036.1, read on the forward strand.
TGATTGTCAGATCATCGCCGTCGATATCCCAATTGAAGTTATACGGATCCTTTGCACTTTCTTTTTTAAATGAACCTGTGCCGGATTTGTTAAATGTAAAAGTTATCTCGCTCCTGTCGGAAAATACCGAGCCTTTTCCCTCCCATTCACCGACGATTTTATCTTCGGCGCTGCCTTTTGAGCTGCTATCTCCGCCGCATGCTGTTAAACAAGTGCTGATACATAACGCGCCTAAAAGGATAGCGGCACATTTTCTTAATTGTTTCATCTTGATCACCTCATTAAGAATATAATTACTGTATAGAGACGCTGATGTTTTTATGGCAGGCTGTGCAGAGTACAGCAGGTGCAAGTCAGTCATTTTCTTTTCTCAAAAATAGAAATGAGATATATCAGTATTCTCTATTAATATTATACAATATCACCTGCAAAAATTCAAGTAAAAATTACATATAATTTTAAGTATATTATTCACAAATAATATCATGTAATATGTAAATATACTGGTATTAACGGGAGTGAATGATAAATGTTTGAAATAAAAAAGCCCTCAGCGTCCAACAAGACCATACGCATGCCGGATGAGCTCATCGAAAAACTGGAGAAGCTTGCGGCAAAGCATGACATATCCTTCAATCAGCTTGTGGTGCAGTGCTGTGAATATGCGATAAATGACCTGAAAGGGAACGGCTCAGAAGCGACTGAGTAAAACGGGAAATTTTCATGCTCTTTGCTGATTCCCGGACGGCGGAACGCCGCCCCTACAATGTCTGCTCTCTGCTCACTATTAACTACACTGCGCACTGCTTGCTCTTTTCTTAATTTTATGGTATATTTATAGATATAAAACAAGAAGGAGCTGGAACATGAGAGCCGAGGATATACCGGCACTTTTCATATTTGCCGCCGCGGTACTGTTTCTGGTATGGCTGTGGAAGAAGCTTCACCGTCCGGACATCACGAAGCTTTATGTGCAGAAGCCCATACTCACCGACCGCGAATACAAATTCTATACCACACTGAGACCGCTGGCAGATGAAGCCGGACTGCATATATATACCAAAGTCCGGCTGGCTGACCTTATAGAGCCTAAGCCCAAGTCGGAGAATCCGATGTGGATGGAGTGCTTCAACAAGATACGCTCGAAGCATATCGACTTTGCCCTTGCGGATGACGACACGAATATAATCGCCCTCATTGAGCTGGATGATTCATCCCATAAGCGGCAGGACCGCGTTGAGCGGGATATTTTCGTTGATGCTGTGCTGAAGAATACGGGGTACACTCTTCTTCGTACCTATGGCGAACTTGATGAGATCGCGGAATATCTTGGCGTGGATGCCGGAATGTAATATCTTCCGGCAGATGACATCCGCTGTACAGAATCAGAACAGCCGCTTCACATAATGTGGAGCGGCTGTTTTTTATCTGGTTAATGGAAAATAACAAGGCGCTGTTTCCGATACAGCGCCTTATCAGCGATCAGCCGATCACTTCTTGAACTTGTCGATGATATCGCCGGCTTTTTCTTTAACGTCGTCAACGGAAACCTTTGATGCTACTTCCTTGACAACACTGTTGATCTTCTCGTCGGGAAGGTCGATACCGGTCGCTTTTTCGACAGCCTTTACGGGATCCTTGTCCTTGACCAGAGATGCTGCTGCTTCTTTGATATCCATAGTGGTATACCGTCCTTTACTAAGTTTTATAGTAACATTATAACATATATACAGCATAAAATCAAGAGGTTACTATAAGTTTTATCTAAGATTTATGGTGATAGGATCTGTGGTCACAGAATCGTACGATTTGCTGTCAACAATGACGAATTTCAGTTCTGCCTCTTTGATAGTTTCGGAGGAGAGGTCATTGTCCTCAAGGTAGGAATCAAGAATCTCGATGCTGTCATTTGCCGCTTTTCCGGCAGCGACATCAGTATAAAGGTGGGCGTCTATAGAATAGCCGTCAACGGAGAAGTCCTCGATCCTGACATTGCATGGATTTCCGGAACTGTTCTCGATCTTTAGTTTGATCTCTGTGCCGATATTGAGCGTACTTGCCTCCATGCCGGTGTAGGTTATCTTTATGCCGCTTTCATCATATATGACTTCGTTGGCTGAGACACTTTTGGCTTCGGCTTTTTTGCTTTCCTCATCAATGGTTTCCTGCACTGCTTTTGAGCAGGCGTGCATGAACAGCAGAGGTATGCCGACAAGTACACCTATGATGAGGGCGGCAATGATGAGTACAGTGAGACATCCTGCACCTCTGCGCTGTTTTTTGTGACAGTTGGGACATACTTTGGCTTTTGCGTCAATCTCTGTGCGGCAGAATCTGCACTGCTTGGTCGTTTTTTCATTAGTTTCTTTACTCATAGTGATACTCCTTTACTGAAATATACCAAATCGGGATATTTGTATTATACCATTCTGGTATAATTTAGTCAATAGGATACAAGAATATTTGTACTGAATGTAAAATCCGCTGTGCCGTATTTGGTGATATTGCTATGAGACTGAAAGAACTGCGCCGTGCAAGGGGCATTACACAACAGAGGCTTGCCATAGAACTGGACCTCAATCAGAACAGCATCAGCCGCTATGAGAGCGGCGAGCGTGAGGCTGACTACCGGACGCTCATCGCTTTTGCTGACTTTTTTGATGTTTCTATCGACTACCTTCTTGAAAGGACAGACGATCCGACATTCCATAGATCATTATGAACGCAGGGCGGCTCCCTGCGTTTTTTCTGTTTTATATTATTTTCATTGACTTTGGCGCTTTGTGGGGCTATAATAGTATTTACACCGGATAAAATATCGTTCCGGCAAGGGGATATTACAATGAAGAATTTTTTCAGGTCAATGCGCACATTTCTGCGTGCGCTTCCGCATTTCCTGCTCTTTGAGCTGCTTTTCAAACTTATACTCGCAGCTATCGGCGCACCTGTTCTCGCACTGCTTCTGAAGCTGACCATGAAAGCCGCCGGTGTCAATTACCTCAACGGCGAGAGCCTTTTCGTGTACCTTCACAGTCCTGTGACCATACTTGCGCTGCTGGTGATGCTGTTCATAATGGCATACTTTTCCTTTATCGAACTCACGGCTCTGGCTGCATGTTTCAGCTGTTACGGACGGGGTGAGAAGATAACCGTCGGAGGCATGCTGCTCACCGGACTGAAAGCCTTCCGGAAAGCTTTTCGTAAGACCGGCATACTGCGTTTCCTGCTGTTCATGCTGATGATGCCTATGGCGCAGTTCACGCTGTCTTCCGGTATGTTCATGTCGCCGCTGATGCCCATGCTCAGGCGTGTTTTCCTGAATGTTGACAGCCGTCTTGCCGTGCTGGCATACGTCGCTATACAGCTGATATTCATACTTGCGATTATCAGCCGCAGTTACAGTCTGCATTACCTGATTCTCACACCGAGAAGCTTCCCGGACTGCGCGAAGATAAGCCGGGAAAAGATAAAGAAGAAAAAGCTGCGCATGGCGTTTTTCTATCTGCTCTGGAGCCTGTTCATACTTCTGGCGACCGCTCTGCTGACATTCGGCATCAGCTTTATCATAGTGCTCGCCATAAAGGGATTCACGCTGCCGGGCAAGGCGTTCAGGAGCGCACTGAGAGTTCTTCGCTATGCGGGACGTGTGTTTGCTGCCATATCCGCGTTCTTCTCTGCGCCGGCTATAATGTGCTGGCTCACGGGATGCTTCGATGCTGACGTGGATGAGGACGAAAAGATCACGATACCCGACCGTGAACGCAAAAAAATGAAGAAAGGCCCTAAGGCTGCGCTCATACTCAGCCTTGCAGCTGCCGGTCTGCTGCTCAACGGCAGCTATCTCAGGGCTCTCTACAGGGGAAATATCAGCCTGAATGTGGGGATACTCAGCCGCACTCAGGTCAGCGCACACCGGGGATTCTCGTGGGCTGCACCGGAGAATACCGAACTTGCTTTCAGCGCTGCCGTTGAGACGGGTACCGATTACATCGAACTCGACGTGCAGCAGACTGCCGACGGCAGGCTCGTTGTCTGTCATGACGCAACTATCGACCGCACTACTGACGGCACAGGAAGAGTCTCGGACTATACCTACGAAGAACTTCAGCAGTTCACTGCGTCAGCCGGATTCAGCGGCGAGGAATACAGCAGCGCAAGGATAATGCTCCTCTCGGATGTGTTTGAGAAATTCGGCGGGGATGTGCTTTTCAACGTGGAGATAAAGGACGTTGGAAGCGTTGCCGAGACCACTGAAAAGACCGTTGCCATGATAAAGGAGTACGGACTTGAAAGCTCCTGCTATGTGACATCCTTCTCCTACACCGCCCTGAGGACAGTCAAGGAGACCGATCCTAAGATAAAAACTGCACTCATCACCCATATCGCCGCGCTCTCGTCATATTCTCAGCTCTCGTATATCGACGCGGTAAGCATGAACTATATCTTTGTGAATCAGAGCGTCGTGAATACGGTACATTCCGGAGGCAAGAAGCTCTTCGTGTGGACCGTTGATGATCCCGACGACATAAAGCAGATGATAGCTCTCGGCGTTGACAATATAATTACCAACCGCCCTGACCGTGCGGCAGAGATAATCGACTCCGGAAGCCTTGGCGACTTCTTCCTGACTATCCTCGAATACGTTTTCAGTGCGTGATAACGTTTTTTGCCCTGAAGTTCCGGGGGATGATGAGCAGCACGCTTTGTTAAATCCACGTTAAATTCTTCTGATAAGTATTGACGAATCGGCAAAATCCGATATAATAAGAATTGAGAAAAATAAAGGGATTACAATAAAAGATCAGGAGAATAATTATGGACGAAAACTTCTCTATTTTCAACATTTTCACCATGCTGGGCGGTCTGGCTTTCTTCCTCTACGGAATGAATGTAATGTCCACGGGACTTGAAAAGCTGACCGGAGGCAAACTGGAAGTTGCTCTGAAGAAAATGACTTCCAACAAGATAAAGGCAATACTTCTCGGAATGGGAGTTACTGTGGCTATCCAGTCTTCGTCTGCGATGACGGTAATGCTGGTCGGCCTTGTAAATTCGGGTATCATGGAGCTTGAACAGACGGTTTGCGTCTGTTTCGGCGCAGATATCGGAACGACTCTGACAGCGTGGATACTCAGTCTTGCAGGTCTTGAAGGCGACAATATCTTCATAAAAATGCTGAAACCGACTTCTTTTTCTCCGCTTGTCGCACTTGTGGGCGTTATGTTCATAATGATACCCAAGAAGAACAAGAAGAAGGATATCGGACGTATCCTCATGGGCTTTTCCGTCCTTATGACAGGTATGACTCTTATGTCGGGGGCTGCTGAGCCTCTTGCCGAGTCTCCGAAGTTCAGAGAGGCACTCACAGCTTTTGAGAATCCCTTCCTTGGCGTTATAGTCGGAGCAGGATTTACAGGAGTGATACAGAGTTCGGCAGCTTCTATAGGAATACTTCAGGCATTTTCAAAAACCGGCGGACTTACGGTCGGAATGGCACTGCCCATAGTTATGGGACTTAACATAGGAACATGCGTTACGGCGCTTATCTCAAGTATCGGCGTAAAAAAGAACGCCAAGCGCGTTGCCTGCATACACATACTCATCAAGGTCGTAGGAACTCTCGTTCTGCTGCCTGTTGCACTTATTCTCCAGCACATAGTTCAGCTGAGCCTTTTCGACAAGACTACAAATGCTCTTGGCATTGCGGTGATGCACACGATATTCAACCTTGCTATCACATTCATGCTCATCCCCTTTGCTGCTCAGCTTGTAAAGCTCTCGAAGCTTATAGTCAGGGACGGAAAGAGTACTTCCGAATCTGACAGCAAGCGTCCGCTCAAGGGACTGGACGACCGTCTTCTCAGAACCCCTGCCGTTGCTGTTGAGGCATGCAAGGGCACTACTATCGAAATGGCTGAGCTTACACGCACGACCATCTCCATGGCGCTGGACATACTCCTTAACTATAACGAGGAAACTGCCGATCTAATAACCGAGAATGAAGACATCATCGACGGCTATGAGGACAAGATAAACAGCTACCTGCTGAAGATATCCAAGAGTTCAGTCACCGGCGCTGACAGCCGAAGTGTTTCGAAGATGATGCACTGCGTCGGCAATTTCGAGCGCATCTCAGACCATGCTGTGAACCTTGTGGAGTCCGCTCAGGAGATGCACGACAAGGGAATAACCTTCTCTGACGAGTGCGTGAACGAGATAAAGATAATCACTGATGCCATTGCTGAGAACATCAACCGCGCATTTGATGCGTACAAGATGAACGATCTGGCGATCGCACACAAAGTCGAGCCGCTGGAGGAAGTCGTTGACAACCTCAGCACAGAACTGAAGAACAGGCACATCCGCCGTCTCCAGAATGACGAGTGTACAGTTGAACTGGGATACATCTTCCAGGACGTGCTGACGAATCTGGAGAGAGTATCGGATCACTGCTCGAACATCGCCGGCTGTCTCATCGAAACAGACGAGAAGACCAATATCCACGCTTATCTCCACGACGTAAAGGAGAACGACGAGATATTCAGAAAGGAATACAGAGCCTATGCAGAGATTTATTTCAGCAGGCTCGATGCTCCTGAAGTAAAGGCATAAGATAAAGGCACACGGAGAGCTCCTCTGTGTGCCTTGTGTTTTTTATCAGCGTTGCAGACCGCATAAAACAAAGATCCCCTGCGTGACCGTGAGTTGTCCGCAGGGGAGAATTTATGCTGTATTTCAATCAAGACTTAATCAGTCAGCAGCATTGAGCTTCTTAGCGAGCTGAGACTTCTTTCTTGCAGCCTTATTCTTGTGCATAAGGCCCTTAGCGCAAGCCTGGTCAACTCTCTTGATAGCTACCTTGATAGCCTCAGGAGTCATCTCGGCATCAGCCTTCTTGAGAACAGTCTTGAGATTGGACTTTCTTGCTTTGTTGGCAGCAGCCTTGGTTGCATTAACCTTAACTCTCTTCTTAGCAGATTTAATGTTCGGCATTTCGTTACACCTCCTTGAAATGTGCGCACTGCATAAACAGCGGCATTTTACAGATAATAGGATACGCACGGGTTTGCGCATCCCGACAGCTGCAACGCACAGCTGTCCTACTGAGACAATGTTAATTATAACATTATTCGCATTTATTTTCAATAGGCAAAAAGGGGGAATAATGAGAGAAATTTTCTCCACAAATCAAGCAATATGCACAATTGACACATTACACGAAGGAGGAACAGGGTGTGAACGCAAGAACCGATCTGGCAGTTGAGAGCTTTTCGGCGGAGGAAATGCCCGAAGGCATAAGCATGGATGTCCGCGGAAAGGCTTTCAGCATCACCGAGATAGTCATAGACGATGACAGATATTCAGAAAGCCTCGGCAAAGGAAAAGGCAGATATATCACTCTCGAAGGCGGCAGACTGAGCCGATTTTCGGAGGACTATGAGGACATGGTGACCGAGTTTGCCGCCGAGCTAAAAGATTTTGTTCCGGATGGGGACATACTCGTCGTCGGACTCGGCAACAATGACATAACCCCGGACGCTCTCGGTCCGCAGACGGCTTCAAAAGTCCTTGCCACACGTCATCTCAGGGAAGAGTTCGACAATGAGGAAGAAGCTTTTCTCACGTCTCTCAGGCGCGTCAGTGTGATAGCCGGCGGAGTGCTCGGTCAGACCGGCATAGAGACGGCGGAGATGATAACGGCTCTCATCGCACAGCTGCATCCGGCAGGCATCATAGCTGTTGACGCTCTTGCATGTTCGGATGTGCGCAGGCTTGGGACGACTATCCAGCTGACGGACAGCGGCATATCTCCCGGCAGCGGAGTCGCTAATTCCCGCCGTGAGCTTTCACAGCGCATGCTGGGGATACCGGTCACGGCTATAGGAGTGCCGACGGTGGTGGATGTCCACACCATAGTCCGCAGCCTTACGGGGAGCAGAGTTGATCCGGATATGCCGAACATGATAGTCACGCCGAGGGATATCGACCGGCTCACCGAACGTGCCTCCCGGCTCATAGCTTTCGGAATTGACCTTGCGCTGCATCCGTCACTGAGTCTGGCGGATATCCGGGGGCTGTTCTGAGAAAGGAAAATGCCGGGGCTTGATGCTCCGGCATTGATATGTCAGTTAAGGCTTGACCAGTCCATTGTTTCAAGTTCCTTGAGTGCTTTTTCGAGTTCTTCTTCGTCTACGCCTTCAAGAGCCTTGTCCCAGTCGATATCGTCAAGATCTCCGAGAGCGGATTCCCAGTCGGTATCTTTAAAACCTTCGATAGCCTTGTTGATATCGTCTTCATTTATTCCGAGATCACCTGAGCCGTCTCCGAGGTCAGCATCTTCGAGAAGATCTTCAAAGCCGCTGAGGTCGAAATTCTCTTCCCATGAATCAATATCGAAGGGAGTGAACTCATCGACTTTTTCGAGGTAGAATTCAACAGAAACGCCGTCCTCACTCTCGCTGAGGAAGAGCAGACCGTCTTCGTATTTCATTTCGCTGGATTCGCCGTCGATCGTCATTTCGATAGTGTTGCTGCCGGTCACATTCCATGTGCCTTCCTGATGCTCTTCGGCTGCGTCACTTGTGAGAGTGCCGTCTTCGTAGAGTTCGAACTGAACGAGAGCGTATACAGGCAGTCCGAAGAGACTGTCCATTTTCTTGCCGTTGAAGGTGAGTTCCTTGCCCTGCCACTTGCCGACGTAAGTTTCCTTGTCGGCTGAGCCTATGGACGAACCTTTTTTCTTGTCGTTCTTGGAGCTCTTCTTGTCCTCAGAACTTGGCTCGCTCTCTTCATCATCTTCTGAAGCGGGCTGCTCGGAGAGATTCTCACCTGTCTCTTCTTCCTTTTTCTCTTCCTCGTCGTCTGCTTCGGCGCCGTCTGTATCGGAGCTGCTTGAAGATGACTTCTTGGAAGAGCTGTCACTGTCGGAATCCTTGTCTCCGCATGAAGCGAAAGCGCATGTGATTGTCATGCATGCTAAGAGAGCTGCTAAAAGTTTTTTCATAATGTCCTCCTTTATATCATGGCAAACGGCAGAAAAAAGTATCCTGCCTTTACTATGACAACATTATAACACATCTTTCCGGCAAAGTAAAGTGCGCAGAGAAAATTGATATTATTTTGACACCATACTGTTTTCGGTTTTTTTCCGAGGTGAAAAAGAGGTGATATTTTTGTGTATGAGCCACTTTGCTTATAAATTATCACCGGGATTTACTGAAGGGATTAGTGCAAAATGCTGAAAATGTCATAAACCCTTGACAAAGCTCTCCAATAGTGATAAATTATAGTTAGCACTCGGAGAGTGAGAGTGCTAAAAAGAGAAAGGTTGTGAAGATCGTGGACGACAGAAAGCTGAAAATACTTGCTGCTGTGGTTGACGAGTATGTCCGTACAGGTGAACCTGTAGGCTCGAAAGCGATCTCCAAGCATGATGATATCAATGTATCTGCTGCAACGATCAGAAATGATATGGCTGCACTCGAACAGATGGGATATCTCGAACAGCCTCATACATCAGCCGGAAGAGTGCCTACCTTCATGGGCTACAGGCTGTATATCGACAAGCTGATGAAGCTTCCCGAACTTCCGGATGCTGAGAAGGAAAGGCTCGACGCCATGCTCGGCGATGAGGATACTCCCGAGGAACTGCTGATACAGAATGCTGCTACGGCTTTGACAGAACTTACCCAGTGTGCTGCGGTTGTGACAAATTCGGCGCCCAGGTTCTCTGTCATATCAAAAGTCGAAGTTATACCGACAGGCAAACGTCTTTACGTTATACTGCTGATAACATCCAGCGGCAGCATAAAAAACAAAGCTTGCAGACTTGAATTCGACCTCAATCATGAGCAGCTTGAATTCTTTACACATTATATAGAAGAAAATCTCAGCGGAGTATCCGTGGAGGAGCTTTCCGAGGAGATGTTCGACAAAATGGTAGCTGCGGTCAGCGCGTATATGATCTCCCTTTCACCGCTGGTAAAGGGCATATGTGAGCTTTCCGAAGACCTTCGCCAGCAGGAACTTACAGTGCGTGGAGGCGAGAAACTCCTCTCCTGCAATGAGCTGGACAAAATGGAGGTCGTGCGCTTTATAGAGAACAAGGACGGACTTTCCGATATGCTGGAGGATGCCTTCAGCGGGATACAGGTCAGGTTCGGTTCCGAGAGCGGCAGCTTCGCCATAGGCAATTCCAGCCTGATAGTCTCAAAGTACCGCAAACACGGCAAGGAGGCAGGTTCGCTGGGAGTCATAGGTCCTATGCGTGTCGATTACAAAAAGATAATACCTTACGTCGATTACCTGACACAGAAGATATCTTCCCTGATGTCGGACGACGAAGATATGATAACAGGTCACGGCGCGGATAACGTTGCTGAGCCGTAGGAAAGGAGATATGGAAATGGACGAGAAAAATATCCCGGTCCCGGATGAGGAAGTCGAAGAGGATATATCAGAGATGACAGACGAGGCAGACATCTCCGCCGGCTCTGACGAAGAGGACGCAGCCAGCGAATACAACGACACTGCTTCAGCTTATGCTGAACTTGAAGAACAGGCAGCAAAACTCGAAGCAGAGCGCGATGAGTGGAAGGAGCAGTATACAAGGCTCTATGCCGAGTTCGACAACTTCCGCAAGCGCACTCAGAAGCAGATGTCGGAGACCTATCAGAACGCCTCAGTGGCTTCCATAGAGAAGCTGCTGCCGGTGATCGACAGCTTTGAACGTTCCCTCGCTGTTGAATGTGCAGATGAGAATTTCAAGAACGGCATGCAGATGATCTGGGGACAGCTCCAGGACTATCTGACAAAGATGAACGTCACCGCCATTGAAGCACTGGGCGCAGAATTCGATCCCAATATACACAACGCCATACAGCAGCTCGAAAGCGCGGATTACGCTTCCGGTCAGGTGTGTGCAGTATTCCAGAAGGGATACATGATGGGCGATAAGCTGATAAGAGAAGCTATGGTGGCAGTTGCGGTTGAGCCGTAAGCGATATAAGTCATCACATCAGTAAAAACAAATAAACTATCCCCGATGAGGGATACGCCGGCTGAAAGCTGAGGCTCAGGGCTGGCGGTATATAGGAGGTATATATTATGAGCAAGGTAATAGGTATTGATCTTGGTACAACTAATTCATGTGTAGCTGTTATGGAAGGCGGAAACGCAGTAGTTATCCCGAACAGCGAAGGTGCAAGAACTACTCCTTCAGTAGTTGCTTTCACAAATAACGGCGAGCGTCTCGTTGGTCAGGTGGCTAAGAGACAGGCTATCACAAACCACGACAGAACTATCTCATCTATCAAGAGACACATGGGTTCTGATTATAAAGTTGCTATTGACGGCAAGAACTACACACCTCAGGAGATCAGCGCAATGATCCTCCAGAAGCTGAAGGCTGATGCTGAGGCTTATCTCGGCGAGTCAGTTTCTGAGGCTGTTATCACAGTTCCCGCTTACTTCACAGATGCTCAGAGACAGGCTACCAAGGATGCCGGTCAGATCGCAGGTCTTAACGTAAGACGTATCATAAACGAGCCTACAGCAGCTGCTCTTTCATACGGTATCGACAAGGAAGAGGAGCAGACAGTAATGGTCTATGACCTCGGCGGCGGTACATTCGATGTATCTATCATCGAAATGGGCGAAGATGTTCAGCAGGTGCTCGCTACAGCAGGTAACAACCGTCTCGGCGGCGATGATTTCGATCAGCGCATCATCAACTGGATCATTGAGGAATTCAAGAAGACAGAGGGCATCGACCTCTCACAGGACAAGATGGCTGCACAGAGACTCAAGGATGCTGCTGAAAAGTCCAAGATAGAGCTTTCATCCACAACAACTTCAAATATCAATATCCCGTTCATCACTGTTGATGCTACAGGTACTCCCAAGCACCTTGACCTCACACTTACACAGGCTAAGTTCAATGAACTGACAGCTGACCTCGTAGAGGCAACAATGGGACCTGTAAGACAGGCTCTCAGCGACAGCGGACTCCAGATCTCCGAGATCAACAAGGTCCTCATGGTCGGCGGTTCTTCAAGAATACCTGCTGTTCAGGACGCTGTAAAGAAGCTCATCGGCAAGGATCCTTTCAAGGGCATCAACCCTGATGAGTGCGTAGCTCTCGGTGCTGCATACCAGGGCGGCGTTCTCGGCGGCGAAGTAAAGAACGGTCTTCTCCTTCTTGATGTTACTCCCCTTTCACTCGGTATCGAGACAGCAGGCGGCGTATGCACAAGAATGATCGAGAGAAATACAACTATCCCCACAAAGAAGTCACAGGTATTCTCTACCTACGCTGACAACCAGCCGGCAGTTGATATCAATGTACTTCAGGGTGAGCGTGAGTTCGCACGCGACAACAAGCAGTTAGGAACCTTCCGTCTCGACGGTATCGCTCCTGCACCCAGAGGAATCCCTCAGATCGAAGTAACATTCGATATCGACCAGAACGGTATCGTTCATGTATCCGCTAAGGATCTCGGCACAGGCAAGGAGCAGAACATCACTATCACTTCTTCCACAAACATGTCCAAGGAAGATATCGACAAGGCTGTCAAGGAAGCTGAGCAGTATGCTGCTGAGGACAAGAAGCGCCGTGAGGCTGTTGACAACAAGAACGAGGCTGAGAATCTGGTATTCCAGTGCGAGAAGGCACTTGCTGATTTCGGCGACAAGGTATCTGCTGACGAGAAGGCCAATATCGAAGCTAAGTGCACAGCCCTCAAGTCTGCTTGTGCAGCTGAAAACAACGACGAGATCAAGTCCCTCAAGGATGAGCTCCAGAAGGCATTCTACGACCTCTCTGCAAAGATCTACCAGCAGGCTAACCCCAACGGCGGCGGCATAGATCCTTCACAGTTTGCAAACATGGGCGGCGCTGAGGCTGCTGATAACAACAGCGGAAACGATGACGGCGTTGTGGATGCAGACTTCACTGAGGTCTGATCCATGGGTAAGGATTTCAGAAAGAAACTTGTTACCATAGTTCTGCTGATCGGGATAGGCTTGCTGGTCTGGTACGGACTTAAATGGTTCGGAGGAGTCGCAGACGACAATGCCGGCAGTACCTATGACGGCGTGAGCAGATACGAGCAGCAGATACAGAATTGATGATACTTTTTAGGGCGAAATTCCGTTTCGCCCTAAAGGCATATTAGTAAGCAGAAATTAGAAAGTAGAAAGCAGCGTTCTTTCCGGGCGGCACATACTACTCTCTGCTTTCTACTCACTACTCACTAATAAGGAGAATAGATATGGCTGAAAAAAGAGATTACTACGAAGTCCTCGGCATCGAGAAAGGGGCTTCTGAGGAAGAGATAAAAAAAGCATACCGCAAAAAAGCAAGAGAATGTCACCCGGATCTTCATCCTGACGATCCTTCATACGTTGAAAAGTTTCAGGAAGTGAACGAGGCACATGAGGTGCTCTCTGATCCGGAAAAGCGTGCACGTTACGATCAGTTCGGACATGCCGGTGTCGATCCCAATTACGGCGGAGACGGCATGGGAGGCATGGGCGGCATGGGCGGTTTCGATATGGGCGATATCCTGGAGAATATTTTCGGCGGATTCGGCTTCGGCGGAGGCTCTTCACGCTCAAATTCCGCAAATGCTCCGAGAAGAGGTTCGGATATCCAGGAGACTGTGACTATCGGCTTCATGGAAGCCTGCAAGGGCACAACTGTTGAGCTCAAAGTCAACCGCATGTGTACCTGTGAATCATGTAAGGGAAGCGGTGCTGACGCCGGCACAGAAGCTGAGATATGTCCGGACTGTCAGGGCAGAGGCTCTGTCAAATCCACACAGAGAACGCCTTTCGGTGCTATTTCTTCAAGCAGACCTTGTCCGCACTGTGCAGGAAAGGGCAAGATAATCAAGAATCCGTGCCCGAAGTGCCGTGGTTTAGGCAGAGTAAGGATGCAGAAGAGCATAACAGTGGAGATACCTGCCGGTATCACAGAAGGTCAGACTATCCGTGTCAGCGAACGCGGTGACTGCGGCGTAAACGGCGGACCTTCCGGCGATCTGCTCCTCGGCATAAGAGTAAAGCAGCATCCGCTCTTCAAGCGCGAAGGCTATGACATAAACTGCGATATCCCGATAACTTACATGGAAGCTGTGCTCGGCGCAGAGATCACTGTCCCAACTATCGACGGCGATGTTAAATACAACATCAGCGAAGGCACTCAGAACGGTACCGTATTCCGCCTTAAAGGCAAGGGCGTAAAGAAACTCAACCGCACTGAACGCGGAAATCAGTATGTGAGAGTTTACGTTGAAGTGCCGAAGAACCTTTCCAAAAAACAGAAGGACCTCCTCAAACAGTTCGAAAACTCCCTCAGCGAGAAGAATTACGCCAAGCGTCAGAGCTTCTTCGAGAAGTTGAAGTCCAAGTTTGAGAATTCATAAAAACGAGCCCATGTGCGGTAAGACGCATATGGGCTTTTTTACGTCTGCGGTCCCGAGTTCCTCTTTTATGAAATCTGCACATAGAGCATGCAGGAGAGAGATGAAAATTCGTTGCAGGGTGTTAAGCGAAAATACTTGACAACGGGGCGATAATGTGGTACAATGTGTAAAGTGAAATCGTATTACACCCGACAGGAGTACCGGAAATGGCTAAAGATCTGAAATTTGTAATGCTCCTTGACTGTTACGGTGATCTGCTCACAGAGCATCAGCGCAGCATAGCGGAGCTGTATTACTGCGAGGATTTGTCCCTTGCGGAGATCGGCACTCCACTTGGTATCACAAGGCAGGCTGTTATGAGCATAATAAAGCGGACTGAGGGGATACTTCTGAACTATGAAGAGAAACTCGGCTTTGCGGAAAAGCTGGCAGGCATCGAGGAATGCCTCGTGCGGATGGAAGAACTCGCCGGGAACATAGCCGGCAGCGATATTAAAAACGGGATATCCCGGGAGATCGGGAATATCAGAGAACTATTGTAAGGAGGAGATCGCATGGCATTTGAGGGACTTTCAGAGAAACTGAATAATGTCTTCAAGAAGCTGAAATCAAGAGGAAAGCTTACAGAAAGCGATGTAAAGGAAGCCATGCGCGAAGTGCGTCTTGCACTTCTTGAAGCTGACGTAAGCTATAAGGTAGTAAAGGATTTTGTAAAGAACGTTACTGAACGTGCTGTAGGTGAGGAAGTGCTTGCCAGCCTTACTCCTGCACAGCAGGTCATCAAGATAGTAAATGAGGAACTCTGTGAACTCATGGGCAACAGCAACGCCCGCATCAATTTCGCATCCAAGCCGCCTACGGTGATCATGATGTGCGGACTTCAGGGTTCAGGTAAGACCACACATGCTGCCAAGCTGGCAAAGCTGCTGAAGAAGGAAGGACACCGTCCTCTGCTGGCAGCCTGTGATATCTACCGTCCTGCCGCTATAAATCAGTTGCAGGTAGTAGGTCAGAAGGCGGATGTAAAGGTCTTCGAAATGGGACAGATAGATCCCGTCAGGATCGCAAAGGAAGCGCTGAAATACGCTAAGGATTACGGTCATGACGTTCTTATCATAGATACAGCCGGACGTCTCCACATTGACGAGGCTCTCATGGATGAGCTGGTAAATATCAAGGAAGAGACTCAGCCGGACGAGATCATGCTCGTAGTCGATGCTATGACCGGTCAGGACGCTGTAAATGTTGCGAAGGCGTTCGATGATGCAGTCGGCATCACCAGCGTTCTCATGTCAAAGCTGGATTCGGATACCAGAGGCGGTGCTGCACTTTCAGTACTTGCTGTTACCGGTAAGCCCATAAAGTTCGTCGGCATGGGTGAAAAGCTGGACGATTTCGAGCAGTTCCACCCCGAGAGAATGGCTTCCCGTATCCTCGGCATGGGCGATGTCCTCACCCTCATCGAGAAGGCTGAGAACGTAATGTCCCAGAAAGAGGCTGAAAAGCTCACCAAGAAGTTCAAGGAGAACAAGTTCGATATGGACGATCTCCTCAACCAGATGAAGCAGATCAAGAAACTTGGCTCTATGAAGTCCATACTCGGAATGCTGCCCGGTGTGAGCGACAAGCTCAAGGATGTGGATATCGACGACAGCCAGCTCAACAGGATAGAGGCTATCATCACTTCAATGACAAAGGCTGAGCGTGCAAAGCCGGCTATAATCAATCCTTCCCGCAAAAAGCGTATCGCTAACGGTTCGGGAACAAGAGTCGAGGACGTGAACCGTCTGCTGAAGCAGTTCGACCAGATGCAGAAGATGATGAAGCAGTTCACGGGCAAGAACAATAAGATGTCACTCAGAAAGGCAAGGAAACAGCTCGCCGGCATGAACTTCGATAAGATGACAGGCAAGGGCGGCGGAAATCTGCCTACACTGTAATTGGTGCAAGACATACTTACAGCAGCGGGCATATCTGCAATATGCTGTGATGCAAAGGCTTTCAATGCGACGTCTCCCGCCGCTTGAATATATAATCACTAAACGGAGGTGAAAATAAAATGGCAGTAAAGATCAGACTCAGAAGAATGGGCGCTAAGAAGGCTCCTTTCTATCGTGTAGTTGTTGCTGATTCAAGATACCCCAGAGACGGAAGATTCGTTGAGGAGATCGGCTACTATGATCCTACAAAGGAGCCGTCAGTTGTAAACATCGACGCTGACAAGGCTAAGGACTGGATCGCAAAGGGCGCTCAGCCTACTGATACTGTAAAGGGACTTCTCAAGAAGGAAGGCATCCTTTGATGACAGTTTTCGGAAGAGGGAGGACATAAGTCCCCGCCTCTGCCCGAAGCAACGGAGGTTAATCAATGAAAGATCTGTTATATGCTATAGCAGCAGGACTTGTTGAAGATAAGTCTGCTATAAAGATCACAGAGGACGAGCCGGACGCTGAAGGCGTTATCGTGTTCCACCTCTCAGTAGCTCCCGATGATATGGGACGTGTGATCGGCAAGCAGGGAAGAATAGCAAAGGCTCTCCGCACTATCATGCGTGCCGGCGCTGCAAAGAAGGACCTCAAGGTCTCTGTTACTATTGAAGAATGATAAGGCCGCCGCATACAGGCGGTCTTATTTTATGTCAAGATACTGATATACGGCGTATCAGAATTGTGCGATATGCACGAAACGGAGTGTGGGAAAACGGCGGTATCATGATTGACAAATCCTGTAAAATATGGTAAAATACCCATATCACAGGTCTGTGATATGGGGTGGATGATATGGGGAGAGCCGGATGTCCGATCGTGCTGCTTGTGTCTTATACGGAGGATAACTGCACCG
This sequence comes from Ruminococcus flavefaciens, assembly GCA_002373775.1. Classification (GTDB taxonomy): domain Bacteria; phylum Bacillota; class Clostridia; order Oscillospirales; family Ruminococcaceae; genus Ruminococcus; species Ruminococcus flavefaciens_M. The sequence continues at coordinate 19,695 of DFJW01000036.1, forward strand.
GTACACCTGCCTCATATATCAGAACAGCGTATCCCGGAGGATGACTTTGCCCTGAGGAACGCTTTTTTATTACAAGGAGGTTATCGGATGAACAAGATCTTAAAAAGGACGATATCAGCAGCCGCCGCTCTGACGCTGACTGTGGGAGCTGTTCCGTTCGCAGACGGCGGATATGATCTGACTGCGCCGGCTGTTACGGCGAATGCCGAAGTTTTGAAACCACTCGAACCCGGGGTAAAGTACAATATCGGCGAAACACTTTATGCCGCAGAGAATGCGTATGTACTTATCGACGACAGCGATGAATATGATGTAACTCAGATAGCTGCCGGGAAATACAAGGTGGGTACTCCGAAGTTCTCCAGTGAGTATTCTCAGTATGTATTCGAAGATGTTTTTGCAGGTGATGATCTGTGGCTCGGATGGGGCAAGGGCTTTAAAGGCAAGGAAGATATAGGCGGATTTGTTTGTACCGGAGGCAGCGGCACATTTTATGATCCCTATGTTTTTGACATCGCTTTAAAGACTCAGGAGGTGCTGATTGCCAATGCGAGCGTAGCCCTTGACCGCTCTATCACGCTCAGATTCTACGCCGAAAGCATTGACGCAGAGCTGACATCGGCGACTCTTGAAGGTCCTAACGGCACTATGGAGTATACATATCCTTTCCCGGGTGACGAAAACGGATTTATGGTATTCAGCTATCCGCTGTATGCTACTCAGCTCGACGAAGAGGTAACTATCTCGTTCAGCAGTGGTGATGAGCCTGTTGATATATCAGCAGGCGGCAATTCCTATTCCGCTTTCACATATACGGTGAATGATTACTGCGATCATGTGCTGGATCCTGATAACGGATTCTATTCAATGGATGTGAACGCTGTAAGAGCACTCAAAAATCTCGGACTTGCGGCTGATAATTATTTTGAGGGCAAGAATGCAGAGATAGACTTTATCAGCGATGACAAGGATCCGGATTACTTATACGAAGACGAAATAGCTGGTTACGCATCCGAATTTGCTCCGGAGGACGCAAAGCTTTCCCTCGTTCTCGATTCAATGCTCGCTGCAAGACTTTACATAAAAGGACTTGTGGCCGGAGATGTATCAGATGACGGGGAATACACTGCTGTTGCAGGCGACGGCGGCAAGGCATGCTTTGAACTGAAGAATATCCTTCCCGATAAACTGGGCGATGAGAGAACCATAAGCTTTAATGGCAAGGATTATACTTTCAGCGCCCTGTCATACAGCTTCCGTGCTTATCTGAGCAATGACAAGAAGACCAAGGATGTCGGTCAGGCAGTTTTCGAGTACTGCAAGTATGTGAAGAAGTTCGTTTCTTCACTGACAGCCAAGTCTGTCAAGATATACAGCTCCAACGGTGCGGATCCTGAACTGCTGGACGAGTTTATATATTATCCCGGAATGACATGGAACGAACTGGCAAGAGAGAATAATCGCGTTGATATCGCCAGCAGCGGTCTTGTTATTATCAGTTCAGCCTACCTGTACTGTGAGGATGCTAATGGTTCACGTGCTGTTAAGGCTGAAGATGAAATAGATGACCTGCTTAAATTCTATACTGAATGATCGTGTGTATATCGGAGGTAAAACAAGATGGAAAAATATACAGCTCCTGAAATGGAGATAATCGAATTTGAAGCGGAGGATGTTATCACTACAAGCAACATCCCACCGGAGGTAAAGGCAATATAATACCATGAACGGGCAGTCTCTGGGACTGCCCGTTCCTTTTCCGCGGGGCTACAGGTAAAAATGCACAAAAACGCGGAAAAAAATAATACACCTTAATTTCTTGGAATCTATTGTATTATGATAAAAAATATGGTATAATGTAACAAATGCGGTGTACCTACCCGCTTTTAACGTAAAAATAAAAGGAGTACAGGATCATGAAGTTCGGATATTTTGACGACGCTAACAAGGAATATGTCATCAATTCCCCCAGAACCCCTTATCCGTGGATAAACTATCTCGGCAACCAGGGCTTCTTCTCACTCATTTCAAACACAGCAGGCGGCTACTGCTTCTATAAGGATGCCCGCCTCCGCCGCATCACACGTTATCGCTATAACAACGTGCCTCTCGATATGGGCGGACGTTATTTCTA
>DFJW01000077.1 GCA_002373775.1 Ruminococcus flavefaciens
AGACCGGTGTCGAAACAGCAGGCGCAGCGTTAGCACTCATGGCTCTCGCAGCAATATCTGCAATGGCATCGCGTTCCAGGAAAAAAGAAGATGACTGATATGCGTTGAAATGAAGACTGCCGCACTTCGGTGCGGCAGTTTTTCATATTATGAGTACAATAAAAAAACGCGGTCCAGAATATCTGGACCGCGAATCTATGCGCCTGAACGGCGTTGGCGTCCCAAAGAGGAGTCGAACCTCCGGCCTACTGCTTAGGAGGCAGTCGCTCTATCCTACTGAGCTATTGGGACACGTCTATCAAACATAATAATTATATCATATTCCGGGATAAAAAGCAAGCCTTATAAGTAATTTTGTTTTTTTAACAACAAATGTGTGCGTATAAAAAGGACTCCTTTGCAGGAGTCCTTACATTTTTACACTTTATCAAATCAAGCCATACCAGCAGTGATGATAGCCATTTTATAAACTTCATCAGCGGTGCAGCCTCTTGAGAGGTCGTTGATAGGAGCGTTGAGTCCCTGGAGGATCGGGCCGTAAGCTTCAAATCCGCCGAGACGCTGAGCGATCTTATAACCGATATTACCAGCTTCAATGAGCGGGAAGATGAAGGTGTTAGCCTGTCCTGCAACCTTTGAATCGGGGCACTTAGTCTTAGCAACTTCAGCAGAAACAGCAGCGTCGAACTGGAATTCGCCGTCGATAACGAGTTCAGGATCAATGTCTCTTGCTTCGAGAACAGCATCATGGCTGAGCTGAACAGTACCGCCCTTACCTGAGCCGTAAGTAGAGAAGCTGAGGACAGCTACCTTAGGATCAATACCGAAGAAAGCAGCAGTTCTTGCAGTTTCAACAGCAACTTCACCGAGCTGTCTTGCAGCGCTGAGGACAACATTTCCGTCCTTGTCGAGTCTGTCAGTATAACCGAGGTTAATAGCGCAGTCGCCCATAGCTATCTTTTCTTCCTGACCGTCCTTCTCGCGGAAGAGGATAAATGAAGAGCTTACGAGGTTAGAGCCCTTCTTTGTCTTGATGATCTGAAGAGCAGGTCTTACAGTATCAGCAGTTGAATATGTAGCACCGCCGAGGAGAGCGTCAGCCTTGCCAGCCTTAACGAGCATAGTGCCGAAGTAGTTGGACTTAGCGAGAGCAGCGCGGCACTCTTCCTCAGTCATCTTGCCCTTTCTGAGCTCGAACATCTGAGCAACGAGAGCGTCCATCTCGGGATAAGAAGCGGGATCAATGATCTCAGCGCCGTCAATGTTGAAACCGCCGGCAGCAGCTGCGGATCTTACTTCATCGGGGTTGCCGCAGAGGATAACGCCCATGAGTTTTTCGCTGAGAAGTCTGTCAGCAGCTGAGAGTATACGAGCATCGCTTCCCTCAGTGAAGACTATGGTTTTTGTACTTGATTTTAAGTTTGCAATAAGCTTGTCAAACATTCCCATTGTAGTAGTACCTCCAATTTAGATTTATATAATACATTATAGCACATAATTATGGAAATAGCAAGAGACGCGCGAAAAAACTTAACGATTCACAAGATATAGCCGCGATCAAGGGTGCAGCGTCACGCTGCTTATGCCATAGACATCCGGAAACAGTAAGATCTTCAGAATAAATATCATTTCAGGTATGGACAAAATCAAAAATATATGTTAGAATATAAAAGCGGACAAGTTCTGCAAGAAAAACAGAGAGGAGAAGAAAAATGGCAGAATTAAAATTTGAGATCACTGAGAATCTCGGAACACTTTCCGAGAATGCAAAAGGATGGACAAAGGAGCTGAATCTTGTCAGCTGGAACGAGCATGAGCCTAAGTACGACATCAGAGAATGGTCACCGGATCATTCAAGAATGGGAAAGGGCGTAACGCTTACTGCTGACGAGCTTGCAAATCTGAAAGAGATAATAAGCTCTATCGACCTTGATTCTTTTGAGTGATAACAATTATCTGAAGAGCGCTCCGGCGCTCTTTTTCATTTATTGCTGAATTGCGTGTCGGATATTGACAGATTGTTAAGAAAATGTTATAATTGTGTTATCCTTAATAATAAGTCTGACACGGAGGGTGGAAAAATGGATGATTACATAAGAGATAACGGCATAAACGATCCGAACGAGCAGGAGTATAAGCCGCTGACTCTGCCACAGAGTACAGAGAGCGGCGGAGGCGGCGGATTCGGAAGCGGCGGATTTGGCGGTGACGATAAGCCTAAGAGTAAGAGTATCTATGCAACGATAACTCCTAAAAGCCTGATACTATCAATTGTTATTCTTGGTATCCTTGCATTTGTAACACTTGTACTCGGCGTCCGAGGACTTGCAAAGAGCCCGGAAGATTTTGGGACCGATCTTCAGAAACTGAAAAAAGGGGAGTGCGTTGAATATCTTCCCGAGATCGGCATGCGCAGTTACGCACTGAAATATACACACACCATGAATTTCATACCGTATGCGAAGGAGTACTATTATCTGATAGGCTCAGAAGATGGAGATCTGGTGTTCGTGCGTGCGAGCAAGGACTTCGGTGACCATTTCGATGCAGAGTATGAGAACAAGGACAACTTCAAGGTCAAGGGTGTTGTCCGCGAGTTTGATTATAAGGCGAAGGAAAAGATAAACGAATGGCTTCGTGACAGTCAGCTTATGGGTGGAGTCGATGTGGACAATGTGTACTACATTGATCTTATGAGCGGCAAGGCATACTATATGCTTGTAGCATGCGGCATTATCTGTTTACTGCTGATAGCCTTCATGATATACGCATACAACGTAAAGAATAACAGCTTTGAAGATGACATAAGGACAGGAAAGCAGCAGACTCTGGCTATTCTTGCGTTAGTAGGATTCATAGCATTCTGTTATCTCATGATAGTGGTAGTATCACTGCTGTTATAAAAAAGGAAGCAGTTCATCATTCAGATGAACTGCTTATTTTATGCTATTCAGTTTTCAGCCTTGGCAGGATGACTTTTGGCGTACAGTAATTTGAGCACTATCGGAGTGGTAATGGAAGACACGATGATAAGCAGGATAACAGACGCGAAGTATTTCGCATCGAGCATGCCTACAGAAAGTCCCTTCTGAGAAACGATAAGAGCGACTTCACCTCTTGTCATCATACCCACGCCCACTTTGAGGCTCTCATTAAAGTTGTATCCGAGCAGTTTTGCAGTGATACCGCATCCGATAACTTTTGTAATGAGAGCGACGAGAACGAATCCGATTGAAAACAGGAGCAATTCAGAAGTGAAACCGTCCAGCTCAGTTTTAAGACCGATACTTGCGAAGAATACCGGACCGAAGAGCATATACGAGTTGATATCGACTTTGCGGGCGATATAGTCGGAATCTTTCAGGCTGCAAAGGATAAGACCGGCAACATAAGCGCCGGTAATGTCAGCGATACCGAAGAATTCCTCAGCAGCAAAAGCCATGAACATGCAAAGAGCGAGTCCGAGTATAGGGACACGTCTCATGTGCGGGTATCGTTTATCAATGAATTTGAATATATAATATGAAATGAAACCGACAGCAAATGCAGAAACTATGAACAGACCGGTGTTGATAAGAACGGTGGTCGGCTTGGAATCCGGATTCTTGAAGCCGATAACGAATGTGAGCACGATGATACCGATGACATCATCAATGATAGCCGCACTCATTATCAGCGTGCCTACACTCTCTTTAAGATGCCCCAGTTCTTTCAGCGTCTGCACGGTGATGCCCACAGAAGTGGCAGTCATTATAGTTCCGATGAAGACTGCGTGGTAGAATCCGTCGCTCCCGACTGATTCAAATCCGTAGAAACAGCTGTAGAACAAAGTACCTCCGGCAAGCGGTACGAAGACGCCGACGCAGGCGATCAGCAGAGCTTTCGGACCTGTTTTCAGAAGGTCTTTCATATTGGTTTCGAGACCGGCGCCGAACATGAGCATGACAACACCGATCTCAGCGATTAGGTCGAGGTAATCCGAGTGACCTACAAAACCGAAAACACAAGGACCGATGAGGAGGCCGGCGATGATCTCTCCCACCACCTGAGGAGCCTTCAGTTTCTGTGCGATCAGACCGCATATCTTTGCAGATACGATAATAATAGCGAGATCGCGGAAAAAAGCTATTCTGTCCATTAAAATCCTTCCTTTGAGATATTAGGGCTGAGACCTTTGCTGGAATCAGTCTATCAATAATTATAACACGGGAGAATGCTTATTTCAACCCGGAACAACAGGAAAAGGTGCAAGAAAAGTATTGAACTTTCCGCGGAAATATGGTATAATTTGATTGATGATATTATATTTACATAAAGGAGGAATAATCATGATACTTTATTTTACGGGAACAGGAAATTCCAGGTTCGCAGCTGAATTCATTGCGGACCGAACAGGAGACAAGTGTATATCGCTTAACGAGATACTGAAAAACAAACGCGCACTGGAATTCAGTTCCGAGAAACCCTTTGTCATAGCAGCGCCTGTCTATGCGTCGAGTTTTCCGAGGATAGTTGTAAAACTCATCCGCCGGGCGGCATTCTCCGGCAGTAACGAAGTGTATTTCATAGCCACAATGGGCGCAGCACCTGGAAAATGCGAAGTAGAACTTGCCGAGCTTGCAAAAGAGAAAGGCATGGAATACAAGGGATTCTGCGGTATCAGACTCCCGAACAACTACATAGTCGGCGGAAATGTTCCTGACAGTTCAGAAGCCGAGAGGATAATAGAAGAAGCGGTGCCTGTGCTTGAGAGCGTATCAGATAAGATATCAGCCGGTGAACACATCGGCAAGGATAAGATAGGCATAGGTGCAAAGCTGATGTCACATACAGTGAACGGACTTTTCAATGTGGTCATGGACAAGATGAACTGCTCCAAGAAATTTACAGTGTCAGATGACTGCATCGCATGCGGCAGATGTGCATCAGTCTGTCCGGTAAACAATATAATCATAATGGACAACAGACCGGTATTCCGCGAAAAATGCGTGAACTGCCTTGCCTGCATCAACAGCTGCCCGATGAAGGCTATAAACTACGGCGGAAAGACGGCAGACAGGAACAGATATGTCTGTCCTGACTACAGTACATGGAAGAAACTGCACGAAGAAGACGAATAAAAGACAATGCCGGTGCTTTATTAGCGCCGGCATTGATTGTATATTTGGAAATCTGGATATCAGTGAGAAGCTTTTTTTGTGGTTTTTTCAACATACATAGACTTGTCCGCATTTTTGACAAGAGTTTCGAAATCCGTATCTGCCGAGGTATTTGTTACGAACGTGCCGACACTCGCGTCCACGGTATATTTATTGCCGGACGTCTTATTGTACTCTTCGAGCGTCGCGTGGATAGAATCGCGTATTTTTCCGGCATCATGGTCACCGGGAATAACAGCGAGCATCTCGTCGCCTCCGAATCTGACGCACAGAGCTTCAGGCGGACAGTTATCGTGAAGAGCCTGTGCAACAGTGCGTATGGCGTTGTCACCGGCAGAATGACCGTAAGTATCGTTGATAGATTTCAGACCGTCGAGGTCGGCGAGGATGACAGTGAGAGGTCTGGGATCGGCAGCAGCGAGCAGATTTTCGTACTCCTTGTTGAAACTGAGACGTGTATAAAGACCAGTCAGCTGGTCAAAGCGGTACATGTTCTCAATGCGTGACACAAGATGCTTCTGGTACTGCATATTCATGAAACCGCCTATACCTCTTCCGATAGCCGAGACTATCTGAGGAATCATGCTGTAAGTAGTGAGGTCGCATCTCTTGTACTTGAAACAGACGTAACCGAGAGGGATGTTCAGATAGTCTATAGTGTTGAAAATAAGCGGATAGCCTGAGCAGATATGTTTTTCAAGGTCGGGGATGATCTCCCTTCTGTTGAAATTCTCCTGCCAGAGCGGGTAGCGGTCGGCATCAAAGAACATGAACATGTCGTTGCTGTCTGAAGGAATATCGCGTTCACTGAAATGGTCTCTGGTATTATCAATGCATTTCTTATCAATTACGCAGCATATATCCTTGCTGACATCGCTGTACAGTGTACATGCAGCATAGGCGATATGTTCTGATGACTGGATACGGTCAACGATATGTGAAAGCACGCGGTAGACATCCTGATAATTGAAAAAGCGGTCGTTGAAATCCTGAAAACTTGTATAGTTTCTGGGATCGGTGGGGCATCCGCAGGACTGATTGATGATGAGCTCAGGCTCTATTCTGTATCCGTTTTCTGAAACTGTACCGCTGAAAACATCCATGACCGCACTGAAGACTGTCTTTGCGAGTTCTGAACTGGAGCACTTGCCGGAAGTGATCTGCGGTTTTGAGTAATAGATCTCATCAAGACCGTCGAAGCCGGTAACGATAGTGTCCTCCGGTATGCGTATGCCGTGCTGTTTGAACACGTTGCAGACATTGATAGCTGTGATATCATTTGCGCATATCACGGCATCCGGTATGCTGCCGGAAGATACCAGCTTTTCAGCAGCAGTGATAGCAGGTTTAGCCCAGAAGTTGCCGTAGCTTATCATATCGCTAGTAACCTTTATCCCGTTTTCGGAGGCGACCTTCATGAAGATCTCTTCACGTTCATCGGAGAAGGGATTGCCTTTGATACCGGCGATGAAATGCGGATGTTTAGGTTTGTGATGTTCTATCACATGTCTCACGATCTTTTCGAATCCGGCGGCATAGTCGAAATCTACGCTGATGCAGCCTTCATAGGTGCCGTCTACAGTGATGACAGGCACATCCGTATTGTGAGCAAGTTTTATGATATTATTTGAGATCCTGTGACTTTTGATCTTTTCGTCCATAATTATGACCACATCAGAAATTTCATAATTGATAAGATCGAAAACAGCGGTCTCAGCGCTGACAACAGATTCGTCCCAGTAGATGTCAGAAGTAATATTATAGATGAGCAAAGAGCAATTATTATCATTAAGAAGCTTATTGAGCAAAGCGATAAAACGACAGTTTTCAGAATTGTGAAGTCTTGAGATACAAAGTGAAACTATTCTGCGTCCTCCGAGCAAGGTCAACACCTCCCATAGGAACAATTATATATAATAATTATATCATGTTAATGAAGAAATAGCAAGTGGATTATATGAACATACCGTAAATTACGATAATGAGGGCAGATGATCCCGGCACACTGCTCATTTTTGCAGAGTCTATTGCTATTTCCATTTTTTTATGATACAATTATAATATAGTAGTCATACTAAGGACCAATACCAAGGAGATGCAGAAATGGAACGCACAAATAATACAAAAGTATATTCCGGAATAGACACCCTGCCGTCTGGGACGGCATCCGACAATATAGTTGAAGGATGCATGGTTCTTGAAGGCGGAGCATTCAGAGGTGTATACAGCTCGGGAGTGCTTGATGCACTCATGGAAGAGGGGATAAACCTGCGCTGTACAGTAGGAGTTTCGGCAGGTGCCCTTAACGGTGTAAACTATCTTTCCGGACAGATCGGACGTTCCGGTCAGATAAACCTGAGATACCGTCATGACAAGAGATATGTCGGTGTGGATGCGATAAAGAGCAACAAAGGCATAATCGGATTTGACTTTGTATTCGGAAAAATGAAGGGAGTGCCTGACCTTGACAAAGAGCGTCTTGCACGCCGGGACAGGGAATTCTACGTTACGGTAACTAATCTGAATACGGGCAGAGCGGAGTATATCAGCAAGGACGACCAGCGCAATTTCTTCAAAGGAGTGCAGGCGTCAGCGTCCATGCCGTTTGTATCCAGACCGGTAAGGATCAATGACAGACCATATCTTGACGGCGGATGTGCCTGCAAGATACCATATGCATGGGCTCTTGAAAAGGGTTTTGAAAAGATAGTCATCATACGCACACGCAGCAGTTCGTTCCGTAAAAAGGTCAGCAGGAATAAAGCGATACTGCCTGAAAATATCGTATACTACAGGTATCCGCAGTTTGCAAAAGCGCTGAAAAACAGTCCTGTGAACTATAACCGTCAGTGCGATGAAATTGAAAAACTGAAAGAAGAAGGCAGGATATTTGTCATAAGTCCGTCCGAGAACATTGAGATCAGCCGACTTGAAGGAGACATGGAAAAACTCGGCGGCATATACTGGCTTGGATACAATGACGCAAAGGCGAATATGGATGAACTGAAGAAATATCTTGGCATAGACTGGAAATGAAAAGGCGGACATATCGTCCGCCTTATAAAATGTGTTTATGCAGAAATAATTGCGTTCTACCGGAGCAGGATGTGAAACATCCTGTGGGGGATACCCACCGTGTTTGCTGTGCAAAATAAATGATAGTTCAGTGAGCGCAAGCAACGTAAGCCTTTTGTAAAAAGAAAGCGAGCTTGCGAGCAACTTCATAAAAGTGCCCGGCAGCTCGCCAGTGGTGAGACATGAGGGATTTGAACCCTCGACCCTACGCTTAAAAGGCGTATGCTCTACCGACTGAGCTAATGTCTCACAACGAAATAATTATACCATAAAGTCAAAGCAATGTCAAGTGAAAACGGATGTTTTTACGAATTGCGAATATAATTGCGAAATAATCAGATCAAATTGTTGAATGTCACGAAAATCACAAGTTCCCTTGACAATCAAGATCTTATATGATATAATATTAAAGTCGTCAGGACATGTGCTTGTAGCTCAGCTGGATAGAGTGACTGGCTACGAACCAGTAGGTCGGGGGTTCGAATCCCTCCAGGCACGCCAAAACAGCTTCACTGAAATAGTGAAGCTGTTTTTTTATATTCTCGCGCGTTACTTATCTTTTTTTATTTTAGTACTTGATTAATCGTGCGAAATATAGTATAATTAATTTGTATGGCGTATTTTTGAAAAATGAATATTATATACAGATGATAACACCTCAGGGGGAAAGAAAATGGGCAGCTTGGAATGAAAAACTGTGCTGTTCATTGAAGAAAGCTGACATATCCCTGACTGAGAAAAAATATATTCTGCGGCAGGAGAAGCCGCATGTAAAGGAGAATAGTATGAAGAAATTGAATGGCATCAGGCTGGATCACCACAAGAATACTGAAAACTGTCAGACAGTCAGATTCCCGGTACCTGCCACAGTGCGGATCCCGATGTCCATGACCATGGGAGCACCGTGTCAGCCGCTTGTAAAAGTCGGCGACGAAGTAAAAGTCGGTCAGAAGATCGGAGATTCGGAAGCAGCGTTCAGTGCCCCGGTACACTCAGGCGTTTCCGGAAAGGTCAGAGCGATAACCGATTACCGCAACGCAATGGGAACTGTCAGCAAGATGATAGAGATAGATACAGACGGTTTGCAGACAGTATCAGAAGAAGTGAAGCCGCCGGAAGTGACAGACAGGGAAAGCTTTATCAAAGCAGTGCGCGAGAGCGGAGCATGCGGACTTGGCGGCGCCGGTTTTCCGACTCATATCAAGCTCAATCCCAAAACTCCGATAGATACGCTTATAATAAACGCGGCTGAGTGCGAGCCTTACATAACAGCAGATTACCGTGAAATGATGGAACATCCTGACGACATAATCGGCGGCATAAAGCTTGTCAAGGAAATGTTGAATATCAGGATGTGCAAGCTTGCGATAGAAGCCAACAAGCCGGAAGCTATCAGGAATTTCACAGCAATGGCTGATAATGATGACACTATCGACATAATCACCCTGCCTTCCAGCTATCCGCAGGGCGCAGAAAAGGTAATAATCTATAATTCCACCGGCAGGATCGTCAAGGAAGGCGAGCTTCCTTCTGATGAGGGCGTTATCGTAATGAATGTCTCCACAGCAGCTTTCCTTTACAGATATGTACATACCGGCATGCCGCTGGTAGAGCGCAGACTGACAGTAGACGGCAACGCAGTAGGCGAACCCAAGAATGTCGCAGCAGTTATCGGAACATCCTTCCGCGAGATACTTGAATTCTGCAAGACAGATATCGACTCTGTGAAGAAACTCATCGCAGGCGGTCCTATGATGGGAATGAGTGTGCCTGATATAGATATGCCGGTAGTAAAGACATCCAATGCACTTCTGGCATGCAAGACATTCGATGAGAGAGAGCCTTCAGCCTGTATCCGATGCGGACGATGCGTGAGAGTCTGTCCGCTGGGACTGATGCCGGCTGAGATCGACAGAGCGTATAAGATAAAGAACGTCGAAGAATTGAAGCAGCTGAAGGTAACGCTCTGCATGAACTGCGGCAGCTGTACCTATGTATGTCCGGCAAACCGCAGGCTTGCCGAGACGAATCAGCTTGCAAAGATGCTTATACCAAGAAAGTGAGGAGGCAGAGCATGAACAAGCTTATAGTATCCCCGTCGCCCCACGACGAGAATTATATGAAGACTTCAGCAATAATGCTGAACGTAATAATAGCGCTTATCCCTGCTATGGCAGTCGGATGTTATATGTTCGGCTGGAGAGTGCTGACGCTCACAGCGGTCTGCGTAGTGAGCTGCGTAGCATTTGAATATATATGCCGCAGGATGATGAAACGTCCTAATACGATAGGAGATCTTTCCGCAGTAGTAACCGGCGTTATCCTCTCAATGAACCTTCCGGTCACACTTCCGTACTGGATGGCAGTGATCGGTGCGTTTGTAGCGATAGTAGTGGTAAAGCAGCTTTTCGGCGGACTTGGTCAGAACTTTGCAAATCCTGCAATAACGGCAAGAATAGTGCTCATGGTATCATTCCCGGGAGCTATGACACACTGGATAAAACCGGTAAGCTATGAATATGACGCAATATCATCCGCAACCCCTCTCAGACTTGAAGGCATGAGCACAAAAGAACTCGATACTATTGGACAGGATGTTCCCTCTTACATGGAACTCCTGCTCGGTAAAGTTGGAGGATGTCTCGGCGAGACATGTGCCCTCGCACTGCTCATCGGCGGTCTGTATCTTGCAGCAAGGAAGATAATATCCCTCGCAGCACCTGTTTCATTTATCGGAAGCCTTGCACTGCTGACAGCAGTAACCGGCGGAGATCCCTTATATCACATACTTGCAGGCGGCGTATTCCTCGGTGCATTCTTTATGGCGACAGATTACGCAACAACACCGATATCAACAAAGGGAAAGATCGTGTTCGGACTCGGATGCGGCATCATAACTTTTGTGATACGCCATTTCGGCTCATATCCTGAGGGCGTATCCTTCTCGATACTGCTCATGAACGTCCTCACACCATACATCGAACAGCTTACGCGCACAAAGGTATTCGGCGCAAAGGAGGCGGAATGATGAAAGACAAAGTTTTTCCGACTCTGGTACTCACGATAATATGTGTAGTAGCATCGCTTCTTCTTGTGTTTGCACATGAACTCACCAAGGACAGCATAGCCGAGCAGAAGGAGAAGAAATTCAGCAGCAGCGTAGAGTCTCTCTTCGGAAAAGTTGACAGCAAGCTGCTTGACAGTAATTTTGGCAATGACGAGATAGAAGCTATCGCAGTGACATCCGACGGCAGGACAGCGATACAGGTGATAGCAGACGGATATTCAAAAGAAGGCATAAACATACTTGTAGGCATCGACGAGAACGGAGCAGTGTCCGGCATAGAATTCGTCTCACTCGGTGAAACTCCCGGACTTGGTTCAAAAGTAAGGGATCAGGAAGATTTCCGCAAGCAGTTCTACGGTGAAACAGAACCGGCAGAAGAATTCGATGCGATAAGCGGAGCAACATTCTCTTCCAAAGGCATGAAACACGCTGTAGATACAGCACTTGAAGTATATAATGAGAACAAGGAGGCGATACTCGGTGGCTGATAAGAAGAATACACTTGGTCATGAACTGACCAAAGGAATAATCAAAGAAAACCCGACACTGGTAATGCTCCTTGGAATGTGTCCTACTCTTGCAGTAACTACACAGGCTGCAAACGGTATAGGAATGGGACTTGCCACAACATTCGTACTTCTCGGTTCGAATATAGTTATATCCGCGCTCAGAAAGGTGATACCTGACAAGGTCAGGATACCGGCGTTCATAGTGATAATCGCCAGCTTTGTAACGCTTATAGGCTTTCTTCTGGAGGGATTCGTCCCCGATCTTTACGACAGTCTCGGCATCTATCTCACGCTCATCACAGTAAACTGTATAATCTTCGGACGTGCGGAGATGTTTGCCAGCAAAAACGGCATAGTAGCTTCAGCCTGTGACGCCATAGGCATGGGCATAGGCTTCACGCTTGCGCTGTTCCTCATGGGATCCATAAGAGAGATAATCGGAGCAGGACAGTGGATGGGAATGAACATTCCCGTGATACACGATGATCCGATGCTGCTGTTCATAATGCCGGCAGGCGGATTCTTTACACTTGGCGTTATAATAGCAATGGTAAACAAGATCACAAATAAGAAACCTCCGCAGGAACTTGGCTGCCACGGCTGTCCTCACGCGGAAGCATGTGGGAAGGCAGGTGAGTGTCAGTGAAAACAATGATGGTGATACTTCTCTCTGCGATGCTCACTGACAACTTCGTACTTTCCAAATTCATGGGCATCTGTCCTTTCCTCGGCGTATCCAAGAAGCTTGACAGCGCCACCGGAATGGGACTCGCGGTAACATTTGTAATGATATGCGCGACACTCGTAACATATCCCATACATCACGGCATACTTGTTCCAAACGAACTCGAATACTTTGACACAGTGGTATTCATCATGGTCATAGCCCTGTTCGTACAGCTTGTAGAGACCATGCTGAAGAAGTGCATACCGTCTCTCTACAAATCGCTGGGCGTATATCTGCCGCTCATAACGACCAACTGCGCTGTACTTGGAGTTACCGTACTCAACATAGACAACAATTACAATTTTGTTGACTCAATCGTAAATGCACTGGGCGGCGGACTTGGCTTCATGCTTTCACTGGTGATATTCTCCGGAGTACGCAAAAAGCTGGAATATGCCGATATTCCCGAGACGTTCAAAGGCGTGCCTGCTACACTCATAGCAGCTTCGATAGTATCAGTAAGCTTTATGGGCTTCTCTGGTCTGTTCAGTTAAGGAGGTGCGTTCATGACATATCTGATACCTGCACTTATAGTAGGAGTATGCGGATGTATGGCAGGAATACTCCTGACTGTAGCGGCAAAAGTTTTTCATGTAGAAGTAGACGAGCGGATCGAAAAGATAGGCGAAGCACTGCCGCAGGCAAACTGCGGTGCATGTGGATTTGCCGGCTGTGCTGATTATGCAGCGGCAATAATCGAAAAAGGTGCTCCCACGAATCTATGCCGACCGGGCGGAGCTGACGCAGCAGGGAAAATAGCCGAGATACTTGGCACATCAGCTGCTGACGTGGTAAAGATGACAGCGGTAGTGCATTGCAGCGGCGACTGCAACGCTACCAGCACAGCATTTGAATTTACAGGCGTACAGTCCTGTAAGGCAGTAAAACGCTTCTATGCCGGAAACGGCATGTGTAAATACGGCTGTATCGGACTTGGCGACTGCGTGACTGTGTGTGAGCATGACGCGATCAGAGTAGTCAATGGAGTTGCCAAGGTAATACCTGCACTCTGCGGTGCATGCGGTCAGTGTGCAGCAGTCTGTCCTAATCAGCTCATAGAGATAAAGCCTCTTGCAAAGCATATCGACGTTCTGTGCTCATCTCAGGACAACGGCAAAGCTACAAAACTCGCCTGCAAGAACGGCTGTATCGGCTGTAAGATATGCGAGAAGAAGTGTCCGAACGGCGCAATAAAGGTCGAGAACTTCCACGCATCCATAGATTACGAAAAGTGTACGAACTGCGGCGCATGTATGGCAGCATGTCCTACGAAGGTGATACACAGTTGCGAGCCGTCAAAGGCAGAATAACAAGATAACGAAAAGAAAAGAGCCCCGGTCACTGACCGGGGCTCTTTGTCACACTCAGCATCCGAGGCCGAGCATCTGACAGATGAGTTTCCAGAGATTATTGCAGCACATTATCCTTTACCTCCTGTATGTATTTATCCCTTTGGGATGATTTTATTATAACACGGAAATAAAGTAAAATCAATGAATAATTAATGGAAAATATATTGCCATTAATTGAGCATCCTGAAGCCTATTGCCAGATAAGAAGCGAATATGCTCCACATGAGGTAGGGGATATTCATATAAGCTGCAAGCTTGCTGACGCGCCTGAAAGAAACTATCATAGCACCAACAAGAATTACAAGGAGTACCGCAGTTAATGCGGAAAGAGTGAGAGCACGGAACCGGAAGAAAATGATGCTCCATGAGAAGTTCACAGCGAGCTGGGCGATGTATATCCCGAGAGCCGGAATGCGCAGATCACCGGCATCCTCAAAGCGATAAACGATATACGCCGACGTTCCCATGACCGCATACAGAATAGTCCACACCACTGGGAACAGCCATGCAGGCGGAGAGAAAGGAGGCGCAGAGAGTTCCTGATACAGAGAAGAGAAGCTTCCCGACAAAAGGGCAGAGAGCGCACCTGTGAGTTCGGCGGAAACGATGAAGATCAGCAGTTCCGTAAGACTGAATTTTTTCATATAACACCTCAGCAAAAGTAATTATGAGACATTATATGGCGTTACCGCAGGAAATATGTCATTTAAGCGGAGTGACGTTATTGAAAACGGCGTAGAATTTTATAGGGATATGCTTGTCTATATGGCATTTTCCGAAGAACCATTTTCTGAAAGTACATGCTTTGATAATGTCCTCAAAGAAAGCATGGACTTCAAGCCGCTGAAGCACATCGACATTGAGGCATTCCTTCAGTGATACCGGCGGTTCATGAGTGATGATGTAATCAACGCAGTTCTCATGTTCTTCGAGGTTCCGGATAGCTTCACGGATCTCTTCATGAGTAGGCTGTTCGCGTTTCCACCATTTAGTGCCTTCATTGCGGAATTCGAAGTCCTGACTGTGACCGCCGCCGAAAGTGAAGATTTTTTTTCCTTCGATAGTGTAGACCTGACCTCGCATCAGGTGGACGATATTTCCGTTGATTATCCTTGCTTTTCCGCCGTTCCATTCTGTTACGGGGAAGCGTTCGAGGATATCGAAATTCTCGTGGCAGCCGTCGATAAAAGCGACGGTATACTTTTTTCGTGCAAGTTTACGCAGTACAGCGCGTTCCTTGCGGGAGTCATCCCAGAAGAAGCCGAAATCACCGCAAATTATCAGAGTATCGCCGCGCCTTAGTTTTCGCATAGCTTTAAAACGGCTGATATCGCCGTGAGTATCGCCTGTTACATAGATCATAGTGTCACCTCTGGAAAATATATATAACACTATTTTACCACATTCTGAGCAAAAGGTAAAGAGAAACGCGAAAAAATTGTGAGATGCGGAAAAACTGCCGTGTGAATACAGCATACTTTTCATTTATTTGCCATGCAGCATATCAGCAGTAAGGAATGGCATATCCTCTGAACCGATGATCTCCGCAGACTGATACTCGCTGCAGAATGAGAAGCACATCTCCTTTTCCTCATCATCAAGACCGTAGTCGATGAGCAGTATCATGTCGAAACGTTCTGTGCCGTCAGTGATGAGCAGTTCGATATATTTCAGCAGTTTTTCCAGCTCATCCTTCCCGTGAAAGCAGGGGAAGGCAGCGGTGACAGTAATATCTCTCGAAGCATCCGAACACCAGAGCAGGCATATGATCTCAATAGCGGCGATCACGCAAAGTACAGCAGCCGCAATAATAACAGGTATATCCATATCAGACCTCCTGAAATCAGTTGATATGCCATTATATTCCGCGTGCAGCGAAACTGTGAAACTGTCAATGGTGAAAACTTGAAAACTCCCCGTGATGAATACAAATATCACGGGGAGTTTTATTGATGCTTAAAACATTGATATATGAGCGGCTGATATCAGATCACATTGAAATGCTCATAGCTGAGAGCACCTTCATTGCTTTCGATAATAAGGTACGAAGCACCGTCCAGACCGGAAGCAGAGACCGAAACCACATTGCCTTTAACGAAATTCTGATGAGAATGACCGACAACAACAAGATCGTATTTTGTTACTTCTTCGCTTTTGCAAGCAGCATCGAAAACTCCGTCTTTCAGACTTGAAAGCTGTAGGAAAGGGTAAGGAGAATCAATGTCAGAGAACAGGAAATGCGAAAAACGCAGCTTATGTCCGCAGCATTCATTCTCATAGAACAAAGGCATCTGTCTGATGAACTGCATCTGCTCATCTGTAAGCTTTTTCCTTGCCTCATCATAATATCCTCTCAGGTATTCCACATCAGGATCAATGTCAACACCGTCCGCGATGTAGAGTTCACAATTGCCTTTGAGGCATATGATACCGCTTTCTTTCAGCATTTCAAGACATTCGATCTCTTCATTGCCGCGCTGAAAGATATCTCCCAGAAACACAGTGAGATCGGGGCGTTTGTCCTTTATCTGTTCAAGGACAGCTTTCAGAGCGCTGAGGTTGCCGTGGATATCCGAGAATACAGCGATTTTCATACTCTTCTCCTTTCAGTGATTCAGATCAGTCGATTTCTTTGAGGTATGCCATAAAGTTCTGCTTGTTTTCAAGAGCAGTAGTGGTAGGACGACCGAGGTCATCTCTTGCACCTATAGAGCACTTGACTTCGATGAGGGATAAAGCACCGCGAGACTTAGCAGCCTCAAGCTCTCTGTCAAGAGCTTCGAAGGAATCGGTGCTTACAGCGTAAGGATAACCGCAGCCCTTTGCAATGGCAACGAGGTCGATGTTTCCTGCAACGGTAGGCATACCGCCGACAGTTTCGTGAGCACCGTTATTGATAACGACGTGTATGAGATTAGCTGGCTTGTAAGAGCCGAGAACAGCCATGCTTCCCATGTGCATGAGAGCAGCACCGTCACCGTCGATGCACCAGATGCGGCTTTCCGGCTTATTGATAGCGATACCGAGAGCGATAGATGAACTGTGTCCCATTGAGCCTACGGTAAGGAAGTCATACTTATGGGGCTGACCGTTAGCCTCTCTTATCTCGAAAAGTTCGCGGCTTGCCTTTCCGGTAGTAGAAACGACAGGATCGCTTCCGGCAGCAGCAGCGATATGTCTGATAATATCCTCTCGCACCATAGTGTTTGAATTTGAGTAAACTACCTTTTCATCGTAAGAGACAGCGCCTTTGCGGACAATGAATGCAGCCTGACGTCCCTTTGCGAACACTTCACGGAAGTGGGACATAGCAGCTTCGATCTCATCGGCAGTAGTATCCTTGCTGATGATGAAAGTCTCAACGTCCATATCTTCCATAAGCTTGACAGTGACTTCGCCCTGATAGATATGCTGCGGTTCATCGTGTATACCCGGTTCACCACGCCAGCCTATGATAAAGAGCATAGGAATAGCATAGACTTTGTCATTGAGCAGTGAAGCAAGGGGATTTATAATATTTCCCTCACCGGAATTCTGCATATAAACTACCGGGACTTTGCCGGTAGCGAGATGATAACCGGCTGCAAGAGCAGTGCAGTTGCCTTCATTAGCGGCAATGATATGATGATCCTTATCTATGCCGTAAGTATTTATAAGGTAGTTGCAGAGTGCCTTGAGCTGTGAATCGGGAACGCCTGTGTAGAAATCGGCACCGATGAGTTTAACTAATTCTTCAACTTTCATTATGTATCTCCTTTAATCCAGATCAGGGTTTTTGCTATGTACGTCTTCAAAGAAAGAACCGGCAGTTGATTCCCATGATTTTCCGTCTTTGCAGTAATCAGTTGAGACTGCATTGAGAAAACTCAACTTTATTGACGCATCATAAGGGGTGATAAGTCCCATCAGGTTTATCGACTTAGCAGTTTCATGCAGAACAGAGAAATAGTTCTGACCGTCGAGATTACCGGTCACATATTCGTCCGGGCACTCATTTCTCTTGACTATCTCATCCATTACCTTCATATTGTTCACATAATCCGGCTTTGTGAGAGCATAATCATGCATAGCGTCAGGATCGACAGCAGAATTGTAGATGAATGACTGAGCCTCCTCAGCATTATCAGTTTTGGGGTTAACAACTATCCATGTACCTCCCCAGAAATAAGGAGCAGGACCGACAACTACATTCCATTTACCATATGAATCTGCTGAAACAGTGTCAAAGAAATTGGTGAATCCCCATGTAGGAACGAAATAGCCCATGCAGGCATCGTTTTTACCGCCGTCGATCCATTCTGCTGACCATTGCTGATTGTGTGAAACGCCGCCGTTGTTCCAGAGAGTTTTAGCACAATCGGCGAAAGCGCGGCATGAATCGTCCAGAGTTACTTTGCCGTCTACGACCCAAGGCTGTATCCTGTTTGAAGAGAATGCCTGCCACATACCTCCGAGACTGTCAGCAAATGCGACTTTTCCGTCAGAAGCAGCCGCAACATTTGCAGCAGCAGCAGAGAATTTATCCCAGTCACTGATAAGAGACTGCATCTCTTCAGGTGTTTTTGCACCGAGGTATTTGTCAGCAAGGTCAGTGCGGTAAGCGAAACCGCCGGGGCATGCCTGCCATGAAGCACCGACTATCTTACCGGCATTAGCACCGGAAGTCGCTCTTCCTATATCAATAGTGTAGGCATACATATCAGCGAAGTCCGAATCACGGAAGCCCAGCTGTTCGAGAGGAGCAGTCCTGCGGTCATCATTG
This sequence comes from Ruminococcus flavefaciens, assembly GCA_002373775.1. Taxonomy (GTDB): domain Bacteria; phylum Bacillota; class Clostridia; order Oscillospirales; family Ruminococcaceae; genus Ruminococcus; species Ruminococcus flavefaciens_M. Next base: position 18,652 of record DFJW01000077.1, read on the forward strand.
ATATATTTCAGTGCCCAGTCAGCTTCACAGAAGTAGACATCCAGATCATCTCCGGAGTTGAAGAGAGAGTCGTAATGATCTGAAGCATCACTGCCTCCGCAGTCAAAGTTGATGAAATCCACATTATTTTTGCGGAAACCGTAGTTATCCTCCCAGGCTTCGAGCAGAACAGGCACATCATTTGCGTCCCATCCGGCGACGGTGAACGTATCGCCGCCGGTACGGAGACTTACGTTATTGAGACCGCCGGGGGCATGAGAAGGAGCAGTAGTAGTGACGGTAGTAGTTGTGGCTGAAGTTGTGGTGAGAGTGGTGGTCGTGAACTCTTCTGTGGTGGTACTCTCTGTTGTAGTAGTTTCCGGAACAGAAACATAGCCGGAGTTATTGTATTTGTCTTCACAGCCCATCACTGTGACAAGCATAGCGCATGCAGCAAGCATGGAAATAAGCATTTTCATAAATGTAAAACCTCCTGTTTTATCAGATATATAATGCGAGAAAGTATTGTTTATTCCATATCAGCCGGAGAAGACTGCCCTCAGCGGGGCAGTTCAGTGCCGGCGTTTTATCAGAGTTCGTCGATAAGGGTGATGATCTCCTTTATAGGCATCAGTCTGTCATCAACTTCCTTAGCGCGGTGGTAACGCAGGATATCCTCAGCAGTCTTCTGCATTGCCGGAAATGCGCTGCGAGTGAGCTGATTGGCATAAATAACGATATTCACACCGTGAGAAGCAAGTTCTTCTTCGGTAACGGTGTTGAAAGAAGTGGGGACGACAACGATAGGTGCAGTCTTGTTCTGCTCGCGGAACTTATCGCAGAATTCGAAGATCTCAGCCGGATCCTTTTTGCGGCTGTGGATCATTATTCCGTCAGCACCTGCGTCAACATAAGCGAAAGCACGGGTGAGCGCGTCCTCCATGCCCTGCTCGAGAATGAGGCTTTCGATACGGGCGATTATCATGAAATCGTCAGTGAGCTGAACGCTTTTGCCGGCTCTTATCTTCTCGCAGAAATTCTCAATGGTATCCTGAGTCTGTTTGACTTCATTTCCGAAGAGAGAATTTTTCTTCAGACCGGTCTTGTCCTCGATGATGACAGCAGAAACGCCCATTCTTTCGAGTGTACGGATGTTATAGATAAAATGCTCTGTAAGTCCGCCGGTATCACCGTCGAGGATTATAGGCTTTGTGGTGACTTCCATGATATCGTCGATAGTGCGGAGACGAGAGGACATGTCAACGAGTTCGATATCCGGTTTGCCCTTTGCAGTAGAATCGCAGAGTGAACTTACCCACATAGCATCGAACTGATCGAGCTTTCCGTTATTCTCAACGACAGTCTTTTCTGCGATAAGACCGGTGAGACCGCTGTGAGCCTCGATAGTCTTGACAACGGGGCACATCTCGATGAGCTGTCTGAGACGCTTTCTGCGGTATTCCGGCATAGCCAGCTTTTCGCGGAGCTGATTGTCTATCTTTTTTACCTTGTCATTGTAGGTGTAAGGCACTTCTATGAGTTCGCCGCCGTACTCTTCAAGGAGGCGGATGACATTTTCGCGGATAGCAGCTTCCGGACCATTTTTCCAGTTATCGCCGTGAAGCACATAATCCGGGCGCAGCTGTCTGATAACGTCATCGTAGGTCATATCATCCTGAAGGACTACCTTATCAACGCCGTCCAGTTTTTCATAGAGCCTGATACGTTCATCCTGATCTATAGTCGGGAATTTATTGTATCTGATAAGCGCCTTGTCGCTGAGCGCACCTATTATCACTTTGCCGAGCTTGTGGGCATGTTCTATTATATTGAGGTGTCCCTCATGGATTATGTCGGTGCAGAAACAAGTGTATACTGTTTTCATTTATGTCCTCCTCAGTCGTTGTACTTTACCGGAACTGTGATGTTGTTCTTTTCAAGAGCCTCACGGAACACCTTGAAGAAGTCGGCTATATCATTCTCGTCGATAGCACCGAGAGAGCAGAGACGGAATGTATTTGTAGTAGATATCTTGCCGGGATAGATAGTGAATCCGCGTTCATAGCAATAATCATGTACAGCTTCGAAGCTCCAGTTGGGATCATCCGGATAAATTGCGGAAGAAACGAGACCTGCGCGCCATTCCGGTTTTATGACCTGACGGAAGCCGAGTTCTTCGAGACCGTTGTTTATAGCATTGAAAACTCTTGTGTGGCGTGCCCACTTAGCCTCTTCACCTTCAGCCCAGTATTCTTTCAGAGCCTGAATAGTGGAGTAGATAGTCTGAACAGGGGGGGTGAAGTGCATTTCGCCTGTCTTCTCGAAGAAGTCATACTGGAGCCAGAGATTGCAGTAGTAAGAGCGCTTTGGATAGTCCTTTGACTTTTCGATGATCTCCCTGTTTCCTACAACGAACGAAAGACCGGTGAAAGCCATGAGACCTTTCTGAGCTGAAGCCATGCAGAAGTCTATATTATCCTTTTCGATGTCGATAGGGCGCATAGCGTAAGTAGAAGTCGTATCTACGATCATAATAGCGCCGTATTTATGAGCGAGAGCGCCTATTTCACGGATAGGGTTGAGAATGCCTGTGCCTGTCTCGTTGTGAGTTGTGTATACCACAGCGATATCCGGATCACTTTTCAGCTTTTCCTCGATCTCATTGAGATCAGGGAGCTGGTCAACAGGGTACTTCATATCAATGTAAGGAAGATCGTAGAACTGGCATACCTCAGCTGCACGGGTACTGTAAGCGCCGTTGTCCGAGATGAGGACTTTCTTACCTTCCGGGAGCAGAGAATTGAGGCATACATCAATATTTATAGTACCTGAGCCGCAGAAGAGCACAGACGTATACTTCTGAGTATCGCCGTGGACGATCTTCACGAGATCCTCGCGCAGACCTTTCATAAGCGAGCCGAATTCCTTTTCGCGCGGGCAAATATCCGGCACTACCTGAGCGAGTTTTACCGTATCCGTAGTAGTTGAAGGTCCGGGGTTGAGCAATACATTTCTTTTGATATCCATCTGATTATCCTCCTGTCATTGTACGTCGTAAGATTTGTCTATAGCTTTGAGTTCTCTGAAAGTATCTATTTCGATAATGTCATCTTCCGTACATTCACGGATGCCGACTTTATACTGATCCTTGAAGACCACCAGCGGTACCTGTTCCCAGTAGTATTCTTTCCCACCGGGAAGGTCATAAGCCTGCTGGAGATGTTCAGCGAGCTTCTTTCCGTCAGCCTCATCCCAGTAAGATATGCCCACCATCTGGTGACAGTTGAGACCTCCGACTTTCTGTTCAGTGATGATATCGTCCTTAACAGTGAAGCACCAGTCATCTGAACGGTCTTTCATGATGCCGAGGAAGTTTGAGTTGTAATTGTACTTCTTTATAATAGCCGGATTGTGTATGAGCAGATCAGCTTCAAGAACGTAAGCATTGCTGAGAAGGTATCTTGCGCACATAGCCGAAGATATATTATTTGCTTCGTTGTACGCCGGATTCTCTATAAATCTTATCATCGGATACTTGTAGAGCAGCTGATCGAACTGCTCTGAAAGATAACCTCTTACGATATATATTTCGTTTATGCCTGCCGCGAGTACAGCATCAATGAGACCGTCGATAAGTCTCTTGCCGTTGACACGAACGAGCGGTTTGGGTGTGTTCAGAGTGACCGGGACGAGCCTGCTGCCGAATCCGGCTGCGATAAATACAGCTCTTTTAACTCTGAAAGGTTCAAGTGCAGCGATTCCCTGTTCAGTTATCCTGCCGTCAGAGATAAGACCTGACTCAGTCATATCCTTCACGATCTTGTTGACGGTACCCAGTGAAAAGCCGGTTTTTTCTTCGAGTTGACGCTGAGTTAGTCCCTGAACATTCTCAGCCAGCGTTTCAAGTACAGTAAACTGTTTTTTGCTAAGATCACTGTTCATTTCTATTCCTCCTGTGATAAGTTGCTGTTCAATATCCGGTCTCTGACCGTACATATTTGAACATAATTACTATAACACATACACAGGCGATTGTCAAGAGAATATCAAAAAGAAACAGAGCGAAGAAACAAAAACACCGGACACGTTAATAAAGATACCCATATAGAAGTTTTGCCCCGAAGCGTTTCAAAGCGCTTCGGGGCATTGTACTTATTGCTGCTATGATAAATCAGAATTTATATTACTTCTTCACAATAAAATTCATATATCCATTAATTGTATGAATTGCAAAAAATACCGCCGCTGTTATAACCAATGGGTAATTGTACTTCCACAATCCGAAACATAAATAGTATAGCGGAACAACTGCAAATTGACTAACTACTATCAACCAGCCAAATTGATGTCCCAAATAATAAAATGCCCAGCCAATAAAATTGATCAATATCATAACAAGTGTCAACATAAAAAATGCTTTATCTCTTGTTTTTTCTATTGAGAAAAAGCTCACATCATCTCTGACAAGCAGCATCAATAAAAGCATTGACAGCATACCAAATATACCTTGTATAGTCTGGATCCACTTCAATTCATTTTGCATATTCATTATTGGATTTGGTTCTGGTTTAACTAATGGCATTATTATATACGGGATTTCTTGTATTACAAATGCAATAATGCCGATCAATGATATACCAAAATAATAATTCTTATAAAGATGAGCAATTCTTATCATTTTATAATCATCCTCTTTTATACATTAATTCCGATTTATTTTAGTAACAATTATAGCACGACATAGCTGTATTGTCAATAAAAAGCCATAGTACTTCTGGCTAAGTATCAGAAATACTATGGCGAAAAACCTCTGTATCAGCGTCACCCTTTATCCGGGCGCGGTGATCTTTGTATTAAGCTGAACTGACGAGTTCTGTTAGTAGATCATCTCTTTCCGAGCTCAGCGTCCGTAAGGCTTACACTGTCATACTTGAGTATGTAATCCCATACATCCTGCACAGTAGTGAACGCCACGCCCACATAGCTGTCTGCACAGCCATAGTAAATAGCAATGCGTCCGGTGTCTGAATCAGAGAGAGTAGCGCAGGGGAAGCAGACGTTCGGAACGAATCCTCTTTCCTCGTACCATTCCTCGGGGGTGAGGATGTAATTTGAACATCTGTGAAGAACCCTTGAAGGTTCGTTTATATCGAGCACAGCAGCACCGATGCTGTAGACATAGCCGTTGCAGGTGTTTACAACACCGTGATAGAAGATCAGCCAGCCTTCGCTTGTTTCGATAGGAGCAGCGCCGCCGCCGATTTTCAGACTTTCCCACCAGTTATCGGATTTTCCCATTACATGGCGGTGTCTTCCCCAGAACTCCATATCCGGGCTCTCTGAAAGGAATATATCACCGAATGCTGTGTGACCGTTATCACAAGGTCTTGACAGCATGACATAGTTACCGTTAATTCTGCGAGGGAAAAGAACAGCGTTGCGGTTGTAGGGGAGGAAAGGACTTTCGATTCGGGTGAAAGTCTTGAAATCGGTAGTTTTTGCCATGCCTATAGAAGCGCCGTATCCGTCCTGACACCAGATGATGTAATAGGTGTCATCAACTTTGACGAGTCTCGGATCATAAGCGTAAACAGGCATGAATGGTTCGCCGTTCTCATCGGTGAAGTTTATTTTTTCGGGTTCGAACTCCCAGTTTATGGCATCCTTGCTTCTTCCGAGGTATATATGCGGCATACCGTCGCGCTGTTCGCCGCGGAATACGCCGATGTAACCGTCACCGTACTGCATGACAGCGCTGTTGAAGATACGCGCAACATTCGGCAGAGGATTCCTTTTGATTATCGGGTTTTCGGAATATCTCCACACCGGAAGCTGATATCCTGCCGGTTTATCCTGCCATGGCATATCCGGCATAGAGGGACCTATAAGCTTGATATTAGACATAAGCAACTCCTTCCAGCTTAATTAATGGAATAAATTAAGCTTACTGTATTAATTTAATTATACAATATGATTATAATTTAGTCAATGATTAGTTTTGTAGTTTCGTGATTTTGTATATTTGCATAAAGTATACGCAGTTGTAAAATAGTTATTTGTTGATACAGCACGAACTCCGGCGCAGTTTATATCTTCGTCAATTAAATGCTGCTTGTAAAGTAAACATTTGTGTATAATCACGATTTTTTATAATATGCGTCACAATCCTTGTTATTGTCCGGAATATATAATATAATAGAGTAATTATAACGATATTGCAAAGAGATATGGAAGGACATAACATTGATGAGACATTCAAAGATGACAAAACCGGCGGTTATTTTTCAGGAGCACAGAACTTTAATACTTTTTCTCATGGGCATGCTGCTGGGATCAGTGGTTTTCCTTATTTTTTACGGAGGCTGGATACTGGTCCCGACGCACGACGCATGGGTGGTAAGTACAGACGGCGACATGACTCAGCACCAGCTGGGCTGGCTGTTTTACAGGAAGACGCCGTGGAGGTTCCCGATAGGTCTGATAGAGGGCATAAGTTCAGACGGACCTGTTTCGTGCATGTATACTGATTCTATACCGTTATTTGCGATCTTTTTCAAGCTGCTCTCCCCGATACTCCCTGAACATTTCCAGTATATGGGATTATGGGGAATAAGCTGTTACGCACTTCAGGGCGGATTCAGCATGCTGATACTGTATTCATTCCGCAGAAGTGTGATATTTTCAGCGCTCGGCAGCATATTCTACATCACTTTTCCCGGAATGATAGACCGCTTTTATCATCACGACGCATTAATGGCACAGTGGCTCATACTCTGGGGCATTCTGCTCTGTGTAAAGCAGGACAAGAAATGGAAGCACAGATCAGCACCGGTCATACTCTGGACACTAAACACGGTCTCAGCGGTACTGATACATGCCTATTACATCCCTATGGTGTATATGATAATGCTCGCATACATTTTCATAGACGTATTCAAATACAAGAATAAACTCCGCGCGGCAGCTGTGTTTATTTCTTCGACAGTGTTCTCAGTCATCACAATGTGGGTGATAGGCGGATTTTACGGAAAAGGCAGTGTCAGTGACGGCGGACTTGGAACATACTCGGCAAATCTTAATTCGCTGTTCAATTCATTCAACCATTCTCCAATACTGAAGCCTCTGCCGGTTAATCAGGGACAGAGCGAAGGTCTTGGATATCTGGGAGCAGGCATGCTGCTTCTTGCATTCACGGCATTTATATCAGCTTCATTGAAGCTGTTTGCATCACCTTCACCGCTTAAAAGTCTGAAAAGTACATGTGCCCGTTACAGGAATGAGATAGCAGCATACAGCATAGTTTTTCTTCTCAGCCTGTTTGCAGCGGCAAGTCCGGTATGCACATTCGGACATCACACCATATACAGCATAGAGTATCCGCAGGTGATATGGGAGCTGCTCTCGATATACAGATGCAGCGGACGTTTCATCTGGGTAGCCGGCGAACTCTTCATGACGGCAGCATTCTATCTGCTGTCAAAGCAGGATGCAAAGCGGATAGCATCAATACTGATAGCTCTGTGTCTGATCGTTCAGTCATACGACCTGCATTTATGGATAAAGCATAAGAAAAAGCGCCTTGAAAGAGGCTCGGTATGTGTAGAACAGCTTAGGGACAAACGCTGGGACACACTTTTCAGCGAAGCAGACGAGATCGTATTTGCACCTTTGCCGCGTGATTTTGTTGTATACAGAAAGCTGTACTTTGTATTTGCGGAAGCCGCACTGAAATATGATCTTCCGATCAGCAGTTTCTCAATGGCGCGTACAGATTACGAGACACTGAGAGATTACGCAGACGATAAACTCAGTGAACTCTATAACGGCACAGCAGGCGATGAGTTGTTCGTATTCTTCAGAAAGGAAGACGTTCCGGAAAAGAGCAGCGATTATGAGATATTTGCCATGGACGGATACTATGCTGCCAGAAAGAGGAAATAAAAAATGATGGATCAGATACGCATTCATCATTGCCAAACGGTTATAAAAATGCTATAATAAAAAAAACAGATATTAGGAAGTGAGAATCATGAAACTCCCTGCGCTCAGAAAGAGACATTCTGTACCTGTTATCATAGTTATAGCAATGGTGATCGTAAATGCGATATCATGGTCAAGCCGAGGCTTTTCTGACTTTTATGTGACGAAGATATTCCCCCACATCACAAATGTGTTCTCATTTGTCAGCGGCATATTCCCGTTTTCAGTGGGAGAAATAATGATAATCGCGCTGCTTCTGCTTATCGTTATCGGCATACCGCTGACGCTGATACTGCTCATAATAAAAAAAGACTCACGGCGGCTGATATGCAGCATCAGCTGTTCGGTCTTCCTCTGGATATTTGCATATGTGGCTGTAACAGAGACGATGAACTGCTTTGTGATGTATCACTGCACACCTTTTTCAGAGAGGTATTTTTCATCCGGTGAGCATACAAGGGACGAGCTGGTTGAACTGTATTCAATGCTGATAGCCGAGGCGAATGAGTTAGCGCCACAGGTCCCGAGGGATGAAGATGACCGGTTCTGTATCACTTGTGACGTGGACAAAGAAGCAAAGGCGGCGATGAAAAAAGCCGCGGAGGATTATCCGCAGCTGAAAGGCTATTATCCCGACGCAAAACCGATAATGTTTTCGTACTTCATGAGCCAGACCGATCTGCTTGGCATATACTTCCCGTTCTCGTTTGAAGCCAATTACAATGACGATATGGTGAAGACGAATCTTCCTGATACTATATGCCACGAGTATTCACATCTTAAAGGCATAATACAGGAAGATGAAGCAAACTTTATAGCATTCGTAGCAACGACCAACAGCGACAATATAGAGTTCCGCTACTCAGGCATCCTTGAAGGGCTGGAATATGTACATAATCAGATATACGAGCGCGGGATAGAGTCTGCCTACGGACTGACCGACGAGATATCAGACCAGGTAAGACGCGACTGGTTCAGATTCCTTCCCGACAATTACTGGGAGGAGAATAAAAAGAAGGAGATAATCTCCACCGAGACTGTCAGCGCAGTGTCCGAAACGGCGCTTGATACAAATATCAGGATGAACGGCAGAGAAGAAGGCATAGAAAGCTATTCACACATGGTGAATCTTCTCCTTGACTATTATTTTCCGTCATGATATGAAAAGACACTCATTGAGCATCGAATTTTCTCATGAGGATAGATTTGCAGTTATCGTGGAAAGGCACTTTCGTCAGAAAGAACCTTTCCACGCATTATTTTTTCAAGGAGTTTTTCCCGGAATATGTACATTCCACGTCAAATGACAGCTCACTTGTAGATATTTTCGATCCTGATGCGCAGTTTCTTCAGGATCTTTTTTTCAAGTCGGGATATATAGGACTGAGAGATGCCAATGAGTTCGGCGACTTCCTTCTGAGTTTTTTCTTTACCGTCGATGAGACCGAATCTCATCTCCATTATCTCACGTTCTCTGTCGCAGAGACCGGCGACAGCACTGCGGAGCATTTCGCGTTCCGCCTCATTTTCGATACCGCGGTTCACTACATCGTCCTCGGTACCGAGCACATCCGACAGCAGGAGCTCATTCCCGTCGTAGTCGATATTGAGGGGTTCGTCAATAGAGAGGTCGTTGCGGTATTGTGAAGACTTTCTCAGGAACATGAGTATCTCATTCTCAATGCAGCGTGAAGCGTAGGTGGCGAGCTTGATCTTTTTGGTGGGGCAGAAGGTGTTCACCGCCTTGATGAGACCTATAGTCCCGATAGATATAAGGTCTTCGAGACCGATACCGGTAGACTCGAATTTTTTTGCGATATAGACAACGAGTCTGAGGTTATGAACGATAAGGGTATCTCTTGCCTCCTGATCGTTATCTATGAGTTTCTGGAACACCTTTTCCTCTTCTGCTTTGGAGAGCGGAGGCGGGAGCGTGTCCGGACCGTTTATGAAGTCCACTCTTGATCTCATGATCCCTTTTATACTTTTGAACAGCACTGAAATAAGTTTCATATTGATCTCCTTTACATTATTATTCTCTATGCAGCATTTCAGGACAGCAGCCGCGGATTGAAGATAGCTTTTCCGGAACTGCCGGCAAGTCCTATCATAGCATTTACAGGGACTTTCCTGCCTTTTGAGATATCATCAATAATGATCTCATCCGGACGGAACACAGGTATCACTCCGTTTTTTGAGATAGTTGAGCAGGGAATGAGCCTGACGCCTTTAGGCAGAGCCGATATATCGACCTTCCCGAATACCGAATCATCACAGACGATGACCGGTACTCCGGTAAAGAGATCGACCAGAGTGTTTCCGGTGTCAGCGATCCCATTCAGCATGAATATACGGTCGTTCCACCTGACAGTTATACTGTAGAGACCGCATCCGTCAGCCGCCTTGTCAGCGATCGTCCGCATTATCCTTACAGCAGCATAAACCGCAGCAGTTGATACGACGAGTGCGGCAAGCGAAAAATCTATGTAGACAGAGGAATTCTCGACGAGCATCATATCTGAAGGAAAATGTGCATCCAGAGCATATACTGCGCCTGCGAGCATAAGATTTGAAACGAAGAAAGCAGCGGAGTTCATCATAAGTCTGTACCAACCGTAGAAACCGAATGCTGCCGCAGTGATAGAGACCGCAGACAGCAGCTTGATGACAGTATTAAGCAGTGTACCGAGCGGAGGAAGGAGTATGAGCAGAGAAAACAAGCTCCCGTAAACAGCAGCGGCAGCACACCTGAACGTTTTCAGAGGGGAATGCGTGAGCCGTGCAGTCATGCAGAGCAGAAAATAATTCACATAGATATTGAGAACCAGCAGCACATCGATATAAATAGTTATCAAAGCCATCCTCCTTTCGCCTGCAATAATATTATAATGCTGAGCCTCTGCGGAATATGTCGCAATCGGTAAAGACCTTAAAATTTACAAATCACTTGACCTTGCGCAGAAAATGTGATAATATTGATATGTATAATGAAGAGGTGAAAGGATAGAATATGAGATTCAGTGAATTAAATCTTTCTCAGGAACTGCTCAGAGCAGTAGATGAACTCGGTTATGCCGAGATGACTGAGATACAGCAGCAGAGCATACCGCTTCTGCTTGAAGGACGGGATGTAGTCGGAAGATCGAATACAGGAACCGGCAAGACAGCCGCATTCGGCATTCCGGCAGTTGAGAGCATCACACATGCGGACAAGAACACCGTAGTGGTGCTGGTATTGTGTCCCACACGAGAACTTGCGATGCAGGCGGCAGAAGAAGTCCGTAAATTTGCAAGATACAAGGAAGGCGTAAAGGTAAGCGCAGTATATGGCGGAGCAAGCATGGAGAAGCAGATACACGAACTGAAGCGCGGTGCGAACATCGTGATCGGAACGCCGGGCAGAGTCATGGATCATATGCGCAGAAGAACTCTGAAACTGGACCGCCTGAGGTGTGTCATCCTTGACGAAGCTGACGAGATGCTGAATATGGGATTCAGAGAAGATATCGAATCCATACTTGCAGACGTTCCGGAAGAGCGTCAGACAGTGCTGTTCTCAGCCACCATGCCGTCGGAGATAATGGCGATAACTGAAAAGTACCAGACCGATCCTGTACATGTGAAGATAAGCTCCCCCGGCAGGACGGTAGACCTGATAGATCAGTATTACTCGGAAGTGCCTATGGGAAGGAAGACAGATGCACTTCGTCTGCTGCTTGCTGCATACACACCGGCATCTGCCATGGTGTTCTGCAACACCAAGACAATGGTGGACCAGCTGACAGAGGAACTGGTGAAACACGATGTGAAAGCGGTCGGACTTCACGGCGATATGAAGCAGGCACAGCGTACACAGGTCATGAACAGCTTCAAGAACCATGCGTCAGCCGTACTTGTGGCAACAGACGTGGCAGCCCGCGGTATAGATGTAAGCGGAGTAGATGCCGTCTTCAATTATGATCTTCCGCAGGATAATGAATACTATATCCACAGGATAGGCAGAACAGGCCGTGCCGGCAGGAAGGGCACAGCGTACACGTTGATAAGCGGCAGAAGGCAGCTGAACGACCTCCGGGCGATCGAAAGGTATATACGCGCAGAGATAAACGAGATGCCTCTTCCGTCACGCGGAGATATAGTAGCCAGAAGGACAGATCAGCTTACCGACGAGATCATGGAGATGCAGACAGATCATCAGGCATATGATATCATAGATAAGCTTGCATCAAAGGGCATAGATCCCAAGGAAGCAGCAGTAAGACTTATAAGCAGCAGACTGCATAAAAACATAGAGGACCTTCCCGAACTTGAAGCAGCCCGTCCGCTCAGGAAGGGAAAACGCGAAGGCTCGAAGACGGTAAAGGTGGATATAAACATCGGACGACGCAAGCGCATAGCGCCGAATTTCATACTCGGAGCAATGGCGGACGCCACCGGACTGACCGGCAGGGACTTCGGAAAGATCGACATATATGATGAGCACACCACAGTAGAAGTACCTGCATCCGAACTGGATTACGTCCTTGAATGCACCAATCCCATGAAGATAAACGGCAACAAAGTCACCGTAAAGCTATGGGAAGGCACAGATAAGAAGGACAAGTACAGAAGCCGCAGAGCTGATGACAAGCCGTCATTTGACAGACGCCGTTCTGCATTCAAGAACCGCAAGCAGTCGGACATACATTCCGATTACATCCCTAACCGCAGGAAACGTGCCAAGAATAAACATTAAGAGGTGAAAGAGAATGGCAAATAAGAAAACTCCGGACAAGAAAACATGGATGCGTATAGTGATCCTCGTAATGGCGATCATCATGATACTCAGTGCCATAATACTTCCTTTCATATGATATGAGATATATTCAGCAGGAATGTATTGACAAATAATCTACAATGTGATACAATAACAATAGTAATCAATATCTTCGGGGCAGGGTTAGATTCCCTACCGGCAGTATAGCCTGCGAGCCGCATGAAGCGGTTGATCCGGTCAGATCCCGGAGCCGACGGTAAAGTCCGGATGAAAGAAGATCTTTCGGCATTACAGCCGTGAAATGTTTCATAGCCCCGTTTTGTACGGGGCTTTTATTTTTGCTGACAAGGAGGAAGAAATGTCTCACGAAGAATATATGCGGCTCGCTCTTGAACTTGCGAAGAAGGCGACAGGCTTCACTTCACCTAATCCCATAGTCGGAGCTGTGATAGTCCGTGACGGAGAGATAATAGGGCAGGGCTACCATAAAAGATATGGTGATCTCCATGCTGAGAGGAACGCCTTTGCAGAATGTGACGCAAAGGGCATAGACTGTACCGGTGCTGATATGTATGTCACGCTTGAACCGTGCTGTCATCACGGCAAGCAGCCTCCCTGCACGGAAGCAGTCATCGCCCACGGCATAAAGCGGGTTTTTGTAGGTTCGTCCGATCCGAACCCGCTCGTATCAGGAAAAGGATCAGAACAGCTGCGCCGCAGTGGCATCGAGGTACACGAAGGGATACTCCGCAGTGAATGTGACAAGGTAAATGAGATATTCTTCCACTATATAACACACAAGCGCCCGTTCGTGACCATGAAGTACGCGATGACAATGGACGGCAAGATAGCCTGTACGACCGGCGAATCCAAGTGGATAACCGGAGAGGAGGCGCGCAGACATGTGCATTTTGAAAGGCTGAGGCACACTGCCATAATGGCAGGAGTAGGTACAGTTATCGCAGACGATCCGCTGCTGACCTGCCGCCTTGAAGGCGGACGCGATCCCATACGGATAATATGTGACAGCACACTTCGGACACCGCTTGAAAGCAGCATAGTGAAGACAGCCGCTGAAGTCCCGACGGTCATCGCATCCGCATGCGCCGATCCGGAAAGGATAAAACCGTATACAGACAGGGGATGCGAAGTCATTACAGCCGCAGGCATTGACGGAAGAGTTGATCTGCGGGAACTCATGCGCATACTTGGTGAAGAGCGGGGAATAGACAGCATCCTCCTTGAAGGCGGCGGAGAACTTAACTGGTCAGCACTGAAAGCCGGCATCGTGAATAAAGTGCAGGCATATATAGCGCCCAAGATATTCGGCGGAAATGCGAAAACCCCTGTATCCGGAGAAGGCGTTCTGACGCCGTCGGAAGCATATATACTGGAGACGGTCGATATAGTGAGATTGGGCGAAGATCATATGATAGAAAGCATGGTGAGATATGTTCACAGGGATAGTTGAAGAAGTCGGCAAAGTGCGTGAGATACGCCGCGGAGGCACGTCCTCGTACATACACATAGAATGCAGCAAGGTGCTTGAAGGCACAAAGATCGGCGACAGTATCGCAGTAAACGGCGTTTGTCTCACAGTTACCGACATGAGCGGATCCGGATTCAAGGCGGACGTGATGAACGAGACGCTCAGCCGTTCATCTCTTGGTGAACTGAGCATCGGAAGTCCCGTCGATCTTGAACGTGCCATGGCAGCCAACGGCAGATTCGGAGGACACATCGTCTCCGGACATATCGACGGTACCGGTACGATCACAGATATCCGCAAAGACGGCATAGCCTGCTGGTACACGATCACTGCCGGCAGCAGTATAATGCACTACATAGTGGAAAAAGGCTCGATCACGATCGACGGCATAAGCCTTACAGTGGCGAAGGTATCCGATACCGGTTTCAGCGTGTCAATAATCCCGCATACTGCTGCACAGACAGTTCTTGGTTACAGAAAAAAGGGTGACATTGTGAATCTGGAAAACGACATTGTGGGCAAGTACATAGAGAAGTTCACCAGACCGGAAGAAACACCAGCCGGAAAGCAGGGGATAACCTATGCGTTCCTTGCAGAAAACGGCTTTTAAAATAAAACAGGAGGTAAACAATGTTTAAATACAACACGATAGAAGAGGCACTTGAAGCTCTCAGAAACGGCGAGATCATTCTCGTGTCTGACGATGAAGACCGCGAGAACGAAGGCGATATGATATGTGCTGCGGAGTTTGCGACTACTGAAAACGTGAATTTCATGGCAATGCACGCCAAGGGACTCATATGTATGCCCATGAGCCGTGACATGTGCAAGAGGCTCGGACTTCCGCAGATGATAAGGCTCGACGAGAACACAGACAATCACTGTACAGCGTTTACAGTGTCCATAGACCATGTTGACACTACCACCGGCATCTCAGCAGCCGAGCGTGGATTTACAGCAAGAGCCTGTGTAGACGAAGCAGCAAAGCCTTCTGATTTCCGTCGCCCAGGTCATATGTTCCCGCTGATGGCAAAGGACAACGGAGTGCTTGAACGTGAAGGACATACTGAAGCGACAGTTGATCTCATGCGTCTTGCAGGACTGAAGGAATGCGGACTATGCTGTGAGGTCATGCGTGATGACGGCACTATGATGCGCAGTGCAGAGTTGCAGGAAAAGGCAAAAGAATGGGGAATGAAATACATCACCATACAGGCTCTGAAAGATTACCGAAAGTGTCATGACAAGCTGGTCGAGAAAGTTGCGAACACCAAGCTGCCGACGAAATACGGTGAATTCCGGGCAGTAGGATTTGTGAACAAGCTCAACGGGGAGCATCATGTAGCACTTGTAAAGGGCGATATCGGAGACGGGGAGAACATACTCTGCCGTGTGCATTCAGAGTGCCTTACAGGAGATGCTTTCGGTTCGCTCAAATGCGACTGCGGCCAGCAGTTTGCGGCGGCAATGAACCAGATCGAGAAGGAAGGCAGAGGGATACTGCTTTACATGCGTCAGGAAGGCAGAGGGATAGGACTTATCAACAAGCTCCGTGCATATGAACTTCAGGATCAGGGAATGGACACTCTTGAAGCGAATCTTGCGCTGGGATTCCCCGGCGACATGCGTGAATACTATATCGGCGCACAGATACTCCGTGAACTTGGCTGCAAAACACTGAGACTGCTGACCAACAATCCTGATAAAGTCTACGGACTCAGCGGTTTCGGCATAGAGATCAAAGAGCGGGTTCCGATACAGATGGATGCTACTGCATACGACCTGTTCTACCTGAAGACGAAGCAGGAGAAAATGGGCCACATCCTGAATTACTGAGGTGCAGCTATGAGTATCCCCGAGATAATACTGACAGTGATAGCAGCCGTAATACTTGCCGCATCAGCGGTATGCACAGTATCGTGGCTCATCGCGCTGAGATCAGATAAAGAAAACGCATTTGTATTCTCTCTGAGCAATCTCGTTATAGACGGCGTACTTATTATCATGTTTATTCTCTTCGCGGTCACCGGTGATAGTTACAGACTGTTCTATCTTCTGATATCCATATCCGAGATCATCTCAATACCAACGATGTGTGGAGCGATACTCACAACCAAAGGGATATGCACAGTACTGTTCATAAAAAAGAGGTACATACCTCTGTCGGAACTCAGTTACCAGTATGCCGGACGCGATCTTGAGATATACCAAAAGG
The DNA here is from genome assembly GCA_002373775.1 of Ruminococcus flavefaciens. Taxonomy (GTDB): domain Bacteria; phylum Bacillota; class Clostridia; order Oscillospirales; family Ruminococcaceae; genus Ruminococcus; species Ruminococcus flavefaciens_M. The sequence continues at coordinate 35,071 of DFJW01000077.1, forward strand.
GAAAAAGCAGACCTGCAAAATACCAGCTCTGCATAAAAGATACAAAGACCATAAAAATGCTTGCGGACTGGTATCCCAAGCACGATTACGAAAACCCACTGATAAAATGATCTGATAAGGAGAAAGAATTATGAAGACATACGAAGGAAAATTCATTGCCAAGGACATACGCATAGGAATAGTTGTAGCTCGTTTCAACGAGTTCATCACCAGCAAGCTTCTCGGAGGTGCGATAGACACATTAAAGCGTCATGACGTAGAAGAGGATTCTATCGACGTAGCATGGGTGCCCGGAGCATTTGAGATACCGCTTATAGCATCCAAAATGGCGAAGTCCGGTAAATACGACGCAGTTATCTGCCTTGGCGCAATAATCAGAGGCAGCACCTCACACTACGACCTTGTCTGCAATGAAGCAGCCAAGGGCATAGCACAGGTATCTCTCCAGAGCGATATCCCCGTGATGTTCGGAGTAATAACCACCGAGAATATCGAGCAGGCAATAGAGAGAGCCGGATCAAAGGCGGGCAACAAGGGAAGCGAATGCGCAGAAGGCGCTATCGAGATGATAAACCTCATCCGCGAGATAGAAGACTGATGACAAATCTCATATTCGATTACGACGGTACTATCCATAATTCCATGCTGACGTATGCGCCGGCATTCAGGGACACTATGAAATGGCTTTCAGACAGCGGATACATCGAGCCGAAGACTTATGACGACAAGGAGATAAGCTACTGGCTCGGTTTCAATTCCACAGACATGTGGGGGCAGTTTCATCCTGAACTTGACATAAGCGTCCGTGAGAAAGCACGCCGCATGCTTGGAGACAACATGGCTGAGCGTGTTGAAAGAGGCGAAGGGAGCCTTTATGACGGCGCAGAAGATGTGCTTTCAGAACTGCATGAAAGCGGATACCGGCTGATATTCCTTAGCAATTGCCGTTTTCATTATCTTGAACGTCACAGGAGAGTGTTTGCGCTTGACCGGTTCTTTGACGCATTCTACTGCTGTGAAGCCTATGGATTCATACCTAAGTATGAGATATTCCGAAGCATATCAGCTGAAAACGAAGGGGATCATATCGTGATCGGTGACAGATTCCATGACATAGAGACAGCCGTAAAGAACGGACTTCCGTCCATAGGCTGCGGATACGGCTACGGAACGCCGGAAGAACTGTCAGCGGCAGATATGATAGTAAATGACATAAGAGAGATACCAGATGCTGTCCGGTATATTACAGAAAGGATGCTCAGATGAAAAAACTAAGAATCATGGCTGTTATTACAGCAATGCTGCTTACCTCTGCATCATGCAGTCTTCGTGATTTTGGCAACAATACCAGCAAGCCGGAGTCCGGAACGTCTCACTCTGCTCCTGACACGACCAAGGAGAAAGAGACGGCTTCAACAGAAGAACAGACGACCGAGGAAGAAACATCAGAAGCGACTACCGAAGAGGAAACGACTGATGAGGCGACAACTGAAAGCGCCGATGATCCGGGAAAGGCTTATACCGAAGTTGAACTTGACGACATCCGCTCCCATGCACAGCTCCTTCTTGACGATATTGAAGAAAAGAATAACAAGAAAAGTGTAAGTGAGGACATAGAACTCCTGCTTTACGATCTTGATGCCTGCAATCAGGCGTATTCGTATATCACGATAGATTACTATCTTGATATGGACAATGAAGAAAACGAGAAACTCTCGGATGACTATATGGAAACGATGACGATAGCCAATGAGTTGATATCATACGCTTTCTGTCAGGGATATTTAAGCGACTACAAGAAGCTTTTCATTGATTATGTCACAGAAGACGTTATAGAATACTATTCTGATGACACCTATGACCTTGACGCGGTAGAGAAAGAGGCGAGAGAAGAAGTCGAACTGCACGACCAGATGCTTGACGAGTATTATGACATATACTTTGATGAGGAAATGTCAGAAAAAGAGAAAGCACTTGCGTGTGCAGAGATATATCTTGAGCTTCTGAAGGCCTATGACACAGAGAGCTTCTATGCCCAGTACAACCGAGATTACACACCGGAAGAGATAATCGAGCTTTCAGCCGTAGTCCGTGAAGAAATGGGCTCGCTGAGCGGAGATCTGGTAGAAGCATTCCAGAAGTGTGACGGCGCCATAAGTGTGCTGTATAAGCCTCTGGAGATCGAAGAGCCGTTTGAAGTGATCCGTAAATACGTTTCACAGCTCTCCCCGGATCTGAAAAAGTCAGCAGACATGATAAACGATGGATCCCTGTATTATATGGCAGAGAAAGAGAGTGCATATCCCGGTTCATTCACCACAGATCTTCCTCTTAATAACAGCGCACTGGTATTCATAAACGTAGAAGAAACACTTGATCTGCTGCCAACATGCGTACACGAATTCGGTCATTTCCACGCATCGTTCTATGATGATATAACAACATATAAAGCGGTCACAAATCTGGACATAGCAGAGATACAGTCTCAGGGACTTGAATTCCTTTTCATGCAGTTCTACGATGACATATACGGCGATCAGGCAAAAGCCATGCAGCTTTATAAGACCATAGAGCTGGTAGATTCCGTTGTCACGGGATTCATGATCGGAGAGTTCGAATACACAGTCCTTGACAGGATAGATGATATCACTCCGGAAGGCGTAGTTGATCTCTGGCACGAGATGTTCGATGAATACAACGATGAAGTAGAGTTCTACATAGTCAATCATCTTTTTGAGAGCCCGGGCTACTATATAAGCTACGGAGTCTCAGCACTTGCCGCATTTGACATATGGGAAGACATGCAGACTTCCAATGAAAAAGCGCTTGAAAAGTACGAAAAGATAGCAAAGGTATCGTGTTCAGATTCACAGTACCAGTTCTGTGAAGCAACGCAGGAATGCGGATTCAGGGATGTGCTGAATGCCGATTACGTCAGTGATCTTGCGCAGAAGATAAAGGATTATGCCGCAAGCGTAAGCGACTGACACATATGATAATAAATAAAAACCCGGAAGCATATCAAAAGCTTCCGGGTTTTTATTATGTAAGTAACATTTCATTGCAGGGTGAATATAATAAATAAGGACACATTCAGACGTCGGTGATATTCATTATAACACCGTAGATAGATATGTCAAGAGTGCCGAAAGAAGGCTTATTGCCGTCACGGGGACATGAAGCGCTTCCGGGATTCAGGATGTATAAGCCGTCGGAATAGTGTTCAAAACGGCTGTGAGTGTGCCCGAAAAGGATGATATCGCACTCATTCTGCCTTGCAAGTATCTTGAGGCGTTCAAGGGAACTCTTGACGCCGTACCTATGGCCATGGGTAGCGAGGATCTTATGATCCAGAGCGGGCAGTATAAAAAAGTCATTACTCAGACTGTTATAGTCGCAGTTACCTGCAACATGTATGATCTTCTGAGAGAGAGAGGAATGGGATAAAACAAATCGGTCGAGTTCGCGTTCACCGTCACCAAGGTGAATGAACCAATCTGCATCAGTGTTCCTCATGATAACGCTTTCGAGAGCCGAGTAATCTCCGTGAGTATCAGACAGAACGACAATACGCATATAAGCCTCCTAAACAGTGCATGCTCATGAAACGCAGAGGGGCGTGATCCTTGAAGGATACTTAAAAGCAGCAACGTTATTAATATTATACCACATTATTATAAAAATAGCAAGAGACGCGCGAAAAAACTTCCAAATTTTAAATCCAGCCGCGGTCAAGTATGCGGCTTAAAGGTGTTTATATCACAATATATATGAAAATGCGATAATAATCATATAAAACCAGTAATAAAAGGAGACGATTATGAATAAGAATAGCATAGATCCAAAAAAACTCGGGGGACTTCTTGACGCCGTAAGCAAAAAGCTTGGTGTGCCTCCTGAAAAGCTGAAAAGTGAACTTGAAGAGGGAAAGTTCGACAGCGCACTTTCGGCGATGAACGGGAACGACGCTGCCCGGTTCCGTCAGGCGGTAAACAATCCCCGGCTTGTGGAGAAGCTGATGAGCACTCCTCAGGCTCAGGCGCTTTATAAAAAGCTCTCGGGAGAACGGTGAGGTTACAGATTTGGACGATATAATGGGAAAGCTGGGAGAGCTGCTCTCGGATAAAGAAAGCGTAAAGCAGATCTCTGAACTTGCACAGATGATGATGAATGGCACAGCTGAAGGCGAAGGCACAGAAGAGAATGCCGCATCTGAAGGCGTTCCGGATCTCAGTGCAGTTATGAAGCTGTCAGAGCTTGCCGGTGCATTGAGTAAGAGCGATGCTAATACCGAACTGCTCATAGCTCTTAAACCGCATCTCAGAGAAGAGCGTCAGCGAAAAGTTGATAAGGCTATAAAGCTGCTGAAACTGCTTGCAGTATGGAACCTTGCAAAGGAAAACGGACTTCTCAACGAGCTACTGTAGAGGTGATAATATGTCGATGCCTGACAGCAGTCAGATCAACAAAATGCGTCAGGACGCTATAAGGCGCTCAAAAGAGATGCACAGCCGCGCACTGCGCGATGATAGTGCAAAGCAGGAAATCAGGGCTGATGCGGTCAGGTCCGGTCAGATCTCGGGACATTCGCCGGCAGGTATACTTGATCTGTTTGCCGGCGATATCCCCGGACTCAATGATCCGGATAAACTTCTGATAGCTGCACTGCTGCTGCTTCTGATACGCGAGGGTGCGGATATCAAGCTGATACTCGCACTCGGATACATATTACTATAAGGATCGGGACAAAAATGGAGCAAAAGATAATGATCGCTGCGGCACTATCCGCAGCTGCGCTTTTAGTGATGGTCCGCACAATACGGAAAAACGGAGCAGCCTCCGCATTCAGAACGGCACTTCTTGGCGCTGTATCGCTGTTTCTGCTGCATCATATTCAAGGACGTTTCGGACTTGACATCCCTATAAATCCGTTCAATCTTACGGGGAGCATAATACTTGGCATACCGTTCCTGATATGTCTCGTTGTGATAAGAATGTGCTGACAAACATTATAATTGTGAAATTTTGAAAAATATTTTTGATATACTATTGAAATTTTATATAGTTTGTGGTAAAATGTAAATATATAATACAGGAGGTGCAATATGAACGCTATCGACATTATTAATAAGACTAAACTATCCATACCGCTTTCACACGAAGAGATAGTCTGGCTTGTTGAAGGCTATACCAATGGAGAGATACCGGATCACCAGATGTCAGCATGGCTTATGGCGGTGCGTCTTAACGGGATCACAGATGAAGAGACACTGGCGCTGACATACGCGATGCGCGACAGCGGCGGCATAATGCAGCTTGATATACCTTATACAGTTGACAAGCACAGTACCGGAGGAGTGGGAGACAAGACGAGCCTGATAATCGGACCTATTGTAGCAGCATGCGGAGTCTGCATGTCAAAAATGTCCGGCAGGGGACTTGGTCATACAGGCGGTACCATAGATAAACTGGAGAGTATCCCCGGACTGAGGACAGATCTCAGCGTGGAAGAATTCACCGAGATACTGCACAAAAACGGATTTGCCATAATGTCTCAGAGCGGAGAGATATGCCCGGCTGACAAGAAGATCTATGCCCTGCGCAATGCGACAGGAACTGTTGACAGCATCCCGCTTATCTGTGCAAGCATAATGAGCAAGAAGCTTGCCACCAATGCGGACTGTCTGCTCCTGGATGTAAAATACGGAACCGGAGCATTCATGAAGACAAAGGAAGAAGCTGAAAAGCTTGCAGCCATAATGGAACGCATAGGCAGATCGGCAGGAAAGCAGTGCCGAGCAGTAGTGACGGATATGAATGAGCCGCTTGGCTGCAATGTCGGCAATTCACTTGAAGTCCGCGAGGCACTTGAAGTACTGCGCGGTGAAACGAGAGGCGAACTCTACAATGTCTGCATAATGCTTGCATCCGAACTTCTGGCACTTGCCGGCAAGGGAACGGTGTCGGAATGTGCAGAACTTGCAGCGGAAGCGATCAGCTCGGGAAAAGCGCTTGAAGTTATGCGTGAGATGATAAAGCTGCAAGGCGGAAATCCCGATGTTTGTGACGACCTTTCACTGCTTCCCATGCCCAAGTTCAGGTACACGATCAAAGCAGTATGTGATATGGAAATAACTGGTTTCAACTGTGAAGAGATAGGACAGACAGCACTGATGCTGGGAGCAGGCAGGACGAGTCTGAATGGCAGGATAGATGCTACAGCCGGAATAATCATGCAATGCAGGATAGGCGAGAGCCTTTGTGCAGGTGATCCGATAATGACACTCTGTTCAACGGTGTGCAGTGATTTTTCCGAGGCAGCCATAAGAGCGCTGAATGCAGTCAGCTATATCAGGCACACACAGCCCAAGAACGATAAATAACAGTTCAGTATATTGATGGGGTTTTTGAGCTGTAAGTTCGGAAAGACGTGGACTTGCTGCATTTATTTCAGTAAATATTAGTGAAATTATCAAAAAATCACTTGACTAATAATAAAAAATGTGGTAAACTATAGTTGCAGCAGATCTGCAACTAAGAAAATGGGAGGAAATAGGAAATGGCATTTAAGGATAAATTCAAGGCTTTTACAGACAAGGTAAGTGAATCTGCAAAGGGCATCGGTGAATCTGCAAAGGGACTTGCAGAAAAGTCAAAGATCAAAGGTGAGATCGGTCAGCTGGAGAAGGATATCTCTGCGCTCTATTTAAACATCGGAAAGAGCTATTTTGAGAGCCACCAGAATGAAACAGAAGGCGAATATGCAGAAAGCATAAGCGAGATCAAGAAAAAGTCAGCAAGAGCAGAGCAGTTCAAGCAGCTTTTAGCAGCACTTGATACAAAGCAGATATGCACAAAATGCGGCGCTGAGGTATCGAAGGAGCAGAAGTTCTGCGACAAGTGCGGCGAAAAGATCGAGCCTATCCCGGTACCGATCATTGAGGGCTACAATGACGCTCCTGAGCCGGAGGTCGTACAGCCTGTAGTTGAAGAGGCAGCACCTGTAAAGCGTCACTGCACAAATTGCGGTGCAGAGCTTGAGGCTGGAGCAGCATTCTGTGAGCAGTGCGGCTTCAAGGTAAGCGAGTGATATAACAAAGATACGAACTAAAAGGAGCCTTTAAGGCTCCTTTTTTATGGCTGAAAACTTCTGAGAGCAAACGCTTTCAGGAGTTTTTATTTTTTTCGGAGAAAATACTTTCATGTGCATACCGGATATGACAAGAATCGCAGACATCAGGTGGTATAATCTGAATACAGAAAGGTCAGGAGGCGAAAAAATGAAAATGGACATAAAAACCGAGAACGGCATATCCGTAGCAAAGCTGTACGGTGAAATAGATCATCACTGTGCAGCAGGACTCAGAAAAGAACTTGACAGGTACATCATATCCGCACAGCCGAGGACATTGGCTATGGATCTCAACAGTATCTCATTCATGGACAGTTCCGGGATAGGGCTTATAATGGGCAGAAGCAAACTGATGAAAGAATGCGGAGGCAGACTTGAAGTCTGGCATCCGCAGCCGTACATACGCCGTGTGCTGAAATTATCGGGTATAGAGCGGCTTGTAAGGATAGTATAAGGGGTGAAAAAATGGAAGTAATAAATGAGATAAGATTCAGCATGCCGTCACATTCGGTAAATGAAAGTGCGGCAAGAGCGGTAGTGTCGTCATTTCTGATACAGGCAGATCCTACAGTTGAAGAGCTTTCAGACATAAGGACAGCCGTATCAGAAGCGGTCACAAATTCTGTAGTACATGCCTACAGAGGTACGACAGGAACGATAGAACTCACAGTTAAACTGCTGCGCGGCAGGGAGATATACATAAAAGTCAGAGACAGGGGATGCGGTATAGCTGACGTCAAGCAGGCAATGGAGCCGCTATTTACCACAGCACCGGAAGAGGAACGTTCTGGCATAGGATTTTCGGTAATGGAATCATTTACGGACAAGCTTTCGGTCAAGAGCATTCCGGGAAAAGGCACAACTGTAATAATGCGCAAGAGGCTCAGCGAGCATGGAGACTGAGATCTTACAGCCGAAAGCGGAGGATAATCTTGGACTTGTGCATCTGTGTGCCAACAGATTCCGCGGAAAAGGGATAGAGTATGAAGAACTGTATTCCGCAGGGTGCATAGGACTGCTGAAAGCAATAAAGGCGTTTGATCCCGGACGTGGAGTACGCTTTTCCACATATGCAGTTCCGGTGATACTTGGCGAGATAAAGCGCGTGTTCCGTGACGGAGGCAGCATACATGTGAGCCGCAGCCTGAAGGAACTGTCCATGCGGCTACAGCGCATATGCGAAGAATACCGGCACAGAGAAAGCTGTGAACCGTCCGTCTCATATCTTGCAGCCGTCACCGGTGAGAATGAAGCGGATATATCCGAAGCCTTGTGTGCGGCGCAGCCGTTATTGTCGCTGACATCAGCTGACGATGACGGATCACAGATCGACATCCCGTCAGAATCACCGGATGAAAGGATAGTGGATACACTTGCTCTGAAGCAGATAATGCAGGAGCTTGAACCGGCTGACCGCGCGCTGCTTGAACTCCGTTATTTCAGGAATCTTACCCAATCCAGAACAGCCGGCATACTTGGCATGACGCAGGTACAGGTGTCGAGGCGTGAAAAAAAGCTCCTTGCACAAATGCGCAGGGAGCTGCTTGAGTAGTCAGAAAACGAGAAATCCTATCACCTGATTAGACATCAGGAAGCCCTTCCGTGTAAGCCGGAGGACATTGTTATCATATTCTGCATACCCTGCATTTACCAGTGCAGGGATCTTTTTTTCGAGTTCTCCGCGTTTATCCTCAACGTCTGAGATGTCCAGACCTTCTTTCAGTCTGAGGCGGAGCATGACGAACTCTTCATATCCGCACGGAGAATCATCGGTAATAGTAACGGGCTGGCTGTCAGCTGCGATGAAGGAATCGAGATCACGCGGAACGGCGAACCTCTTTCCATTGAAGCAGGAATGAGCCGCAGGACCGATGCCGAGGTAGTCCTGACATTTCCAGTACCGGCAGTTATGTCTGCTCTCATATCCCGGAACAGCAAAATTGGAGATCTCGTATTGCATGAACCCGTTTTTTTCGAGCAACTCACAAGTGAGCATATAAGCTCTTGAGACCTCCTCATCATCCGGAAGCATTTCCTGAATCCTTTCGCAGTCAAAAGGAGTGCCGCTCTCGGTTTTGAGTATGTAAGCTGAGATATGTTTTACCGGCAGACTGCACATCTCGTAAAGCGAGTATCTGAGGCTTTCTTCCGACTGTCCCGGCAGACCTGTCATCAGATCACAGGAGATATTCTCGAAACCGGCATCAGCGGCATCACGGACAGCTTTTGCAGCACGTTCAGCGCTGTGGACACGTCCGAGGAACCGCAGTTCATCATCATTCATTGACTGAACGCCGACGGACAGTCTGTTGATACCGATGTTGCGGAAAGCACTAAGCCTTTCCGGCGAAAGAGTACACGGATTTGCTTCAAGAGTTATCTCCGCGTCCTCAGAGATGCTGAACGACTGTTTAACAGTGCCGATGATTTTTCCGAGCTGTTCAGGAGAAAGCAGCGAAGGAGTTCCGCCGCCGAAATAAATGGTCTCTGCACAGGTATCGTTATCCGAGTAATGTCTTATGTTCCGTACAACAGCCTCCACATATCTTTCGGCAGCGAGGCTTGAATATCTGAGAGAATAGAAATCGCAGTAATCGCATTTTTTTCCGCAGAAAGGGACATGTATATATATTCCGAGGTCCTTCATCAGTAATTGAGCCTGATAGACTCATGAAGCTTGAAAAGCACCGAATTTACGAGCTTGGGGATAACAAAGTAAGAAGCGATGATCCCGACTACTATAACAGCCTCATAGGAATTCAGCCACTCATATTTCGGAGCATTGAGGTATATCACGATAACAGCGATGAAGCAGAGCAGCGAATAGATCGCGTTGAACCATGTAGCGCCGACACCGTTGACACAGAGCTTTCCGCACTGCATACAAGGCTTTCCTTTTGAATTCATCTGACCTGCAAAGGCTTTAGTCCAAGGACCGAAGGCTTTTTTTCCGCAGTGGGGGCAAGTGTAAATACTACGCATATGATTATCCTTTCTTATTGTTCTGTTTCTTTATCTTCGGCATCTGCGGCTGCCGGAGTGAGTTCGGGCAGCAGTTTAGCCTCCGGGACTTCTCCGACATTAGTTGAGAGTACCGGTGTTAGCGGGAGAAGCTTTTTCTTCTGAGCCTTTTTCCTGCGCTTTATGAGGACGAGGATATCGGTGGGATGAAGAACGAACAGTGTCGCGAATATAATGAGTATCGCAGCAAGAACAGTTCCTTTTTCCACGTCGCCTGATACAAGGGACCAGAAGAGCAGTATGAGAGCAGTAGCGCAGAAACTTGTGCGTGAGATCTCTCTCAGCCTTATCCTTATGGCACGGAAGAACTTTCCGGCGGCGGAATTGCGTTTAGTGACCAGTTCGGCGAGCACAGTTATCATGCTGACGATCAGTGCAGCTATAAGAGCGTAAATAATAATATAGTTTATCATAAAATCACCTCAGCTGTCGAGCTTGAGCACACTCATGAATGCTTCCTGCGGAACTTCTACAGTTCCGAGCTGACGCATACGCTTTTTACCTTCCTTCTGCTTTTCGAGCAGCTTTTTCTTACGGGTGATATCGCCGCCGTAGCACTTGGCGAGAACGTCCTTGCGCATAGCCCTGACAGTTTCGCGGGCTATGATCTTTCCGCCGATAGCAGCCTGTATAGGAACTTCAAAGAGCTGGCGCGGAATGTTATCCTTCAGCTTTTCAGCGATCTTTCTTGCTCTGGCGTAAGCCTTATCGGCATGGATGATGAATGAGAGTGCATCCACCACTTCGCCGTTCAGGAGGATGTCCAGCTTAACGAGTTTAGAAGGCGTGTAGCCCATAAGTTCGTAATCGAAAGAGGCGTATCCCTTTGTGCGTGATTTGAGCACATCGAAGAAATCGTAGACAATCTCATTGAGCGGAAGTTCGTAGTGGAGTTCAACGCGGGTATCATCCAGATACTGCATATCCTTGAAAACACCGCGTCTGTCCTGACAGAGTTCCATGATATTGCCCACGAATTCAGAAGGCGAGAGTATGCTTGCCTTTACCATAGGCTCTTCTGCGATCTGGATAACAGCAGGATCAGGATAATTTGTGGGGTTGTCGATATACTGGACTTCACCGTTTGTCAAAGTTACTTTGTAGATAACGGAAGGAGCAGTAGTGACCAGATCGAGATTATACTCTCTTTCCAGTCTCTCCTGGATGATCTCCATATGGAGCAGACCGAGAAAGCCGCATCTGAAGCCGAATCCCAGCGCAATGGAAGTTTCCGGCTCAAATGAAAGGGAAGCATCGTTGAGCTGCAATTTTTCGAGAGCTTCACGGAGGTCGCCGTATTTAGCGCCGTCGGCGGGATATATACCGGAGAAAACCATGGGATTGACTTTTCTGTATCCCGGAAGAGGTTCATCGCACGGCATTTCGTCATTAGTGACCGTATCGCCCACCTGAGTATCCCCGATAGATTTTATAGAAGCGGCGATATAGCCGACTTCTCCGGCTTCGAGCACGCCTTTGTTTATGAGCGAATCAGCGCCCATATAACCGGCTTCAACAACATTGAAGACCGAACCGGTAGCAATGAGCCTGATGTTATCACCGACGCGCACGGTACCTTCCTTGACGCGCACATATATGATAACGCCCTTGTAGGAATCATAATAGCTGTCGAATATCAGTGCTTTCAGCGGCTTGTCTGTGTCACCCTTAGGTGCCGGGATATCTGTAACGATCCTTTCGAGCACGTCTTCGATATTGAGTCCCATTTTAGCCGATATGCGCGGAGCATCCATAGCAGGTATGCCGATAACGTTCTCAACTTCATTGCACACTCTGTCCGGATCAGCAGACGGAAGGTCTATCTTATTGACAACAGGAACGACTTCCAGATCATGTTCTATAGCGAGATAAGTGTTAGCCAGTGTCTGAGCTTCGATGCCCTGAGAAGCATCGACAACGAGGATAGCGCCTTCACATGCAGCCAGAGAGCGTGATACCTCATAATTAAAGTCAACATGACCGGGAGTATCTATGAGATTGAAGATGTACTCATTTCCGTCCTTAGCTGTGTACTTCAGTCTGACAGCTCTTGCCTTGATAGTGATTCCTCGTTCGCGTTCGATATCCATATTATCAAGGAGCTGATCCTCCATATCTCTTATGGCGACAGTCTCGGTCTTTTCAAGGATACGGTCGGCAAGAGTAGATTTGCCGTGATCTATGTGAGCGATGATACAAAAATTCCTTATATTCTGATTTGCCAAGGTAATACCTCATTTCATATATATACATATTTATACATAATAATTATAACAGAAAACCTCTGATTTGTAAAGCTGTTTTGATATTTTTTGTTTCCGCGGGATAAACACCGGAAATTTTCACTTTTAATCTTGCTATTTCAGACAAGATGTGTTATAATAACTATATCTGAATCTTTATACCGAGGAGATACTATGAAGAGAATAATATCATTGATAGCAGCGCTGGCGACGGTACTTCCGCTGGTCTGTGTTCCGGCAAAGGAAGCAGGCGCAGTGAATTTCCGTCCCAGATTCACGATACACAGCGAATCCGCCATAATGTTCCACGTTGAGAATTATCAGAACGACAAGTATACAGAGATATTCGAGCAGAATGCTGATGCCAAGCAGATGCCGGGACCGCTTGTAAACATAATGACAGCGATCGTTTGTCTGGAGAACTGTACCGATCTCAATGAGGTGCTGACACTTGATCCTGATGTATATCAGGGTGTTTACAATGAGATCAGCGAGAATGATTATTCTGATGATCTGCCGATGATGGATCTCAATGACGGAGACAAGCTCACAGTAACAGACCTGCTCTACTGCATGATGCTGACATCATCTGTGGAAGCATCTGAAACTATAGCTTATCATGTGGGAAGTCAGAAGCTTGTAAATGAAGGAACGGCAGAAAAGGAAAATATCTCACCCGAGCGTGGAGCAGCAGCATTTGTAGAGATGATGAACGAGAAGGCAGCGTCACTCGGGATGAACGACACTAATTTCACCAATGCTCACGGAATGTATGATACACAGCAGTATACAACAGCACGTGATCTCTCAAAGCTGACATTATACGCGATGAAGAATTCGAAGTTTGCCGAGATAGCAAATACGCAGTCCTACAATCCTTCAGTTCCTAATCCTGAAACACATGTGAACTTCGCCAACTGGGCATGGACTCATTCGAATATCATGATGGATCCCGAGAATGAGGACTGTTATTACATGGGAGCACAGGGCATTAAGACAGCCTTTCTTTCAGCAGCCGGCAGAAATATAATCACGACTGCCAATAAAGACGGCAACCGTTATCTTGTGATACTTCTCCGTGCGCCGTTCAATGACGCGGAAGGAAATCCGAAATTCTACCACATTAATGATGCTGCCGATCTTTTCGACTGGGCGTTCGAGCATTTTTCATATAAAGTAGTGCTTGCGGACACGGCAGAAGTCGGAGAACTTCCGGTAAAGCTTGCCGACGGCAATGATTATGTGCTTGCAAGGCCGAAAGAGGAGATTTCCCTGATATGGTATGACGATGTGGACACATCATTCATAAAGAAGGACAATATCACATGGTACAAGACTGAACTGCAAGCTCCCGTTGAAAAAGGCGAAGTACTTGGTGAAGTAACACTGGAATACGAAGGTGAATCACTTGGAACGGTGGAACTTGTAGCAGTATCATCTGTGGAGCGATCCAAGTGGATGTACAATTTTGAAGTAGCAAAGCGGTTCAAGGGTTCAGAATGGTTCAAGACCGCGCTGAAGGTAGCGATCGTGCTCAGTGCGCTGTACATCCTGATATGTATATATGCACTCGTGCTTTTCAAGAGCAAATCAAAGCCGCTGAAACCGCTCTATGCAGTACCTAAGGTCGATAAGAAAAAGCGTAAGAAAACGTCAAACAAAAAGTGATAGGCTGATATCAATTAAAAAGCCCGACGGCACACAAACTGCCGTCGGGCTTGCTGTTTAGGTGAGCGTTCGATAACGTATCACAGCACGATATAGTCACTGCTGGAATATCCTGTGACTCCGTTATAAGAGACAACGAACCAACCGTCTGTAGAACCGTTTATAATGACTGTTTCGCCATTTGGTATTGAGCCGATAATGGTGCCGGACATCGAAGGAAAGCTGCGGATATTCAGACCGCTGCCGTCGGTGATGACAGTTCCCCAACGTACAGCGCCGGCAGGGATGAAAGGTATCCCGAAGTAATCGCAGAGCGACACAGCGAGATTCTTTGCGATAGTGCCGAGATTGTTTTTCAGCCATGCCTCGTCAGCGAAATTATCATGGTATCCTATTTCACAGAGCACAGCAACAGCCTTGGTACGCAGTACTTCTCCGAGCGTAGAAGTGGGGACAGCCCTCACCTTGTCCGGAAGAGGGTATATGGACCTCATGTTATTGGCGATGATATCAGCCAGTTTCTCACTGTATCTGCTTCTGGGGGCGAAGTATATGTCAACACCTCTTAGTCTTCCGGCAAGGTTTTCCGGAGCCGCATTTGAATGGAGCGCGAGGTGGACATCGTATTCTCCGCTGTTTGAATCCGCGATAGCGCCGTTCACATTTCTCGCCGGATCGTTTCTGACGTATTCTATACCAGAAGAACGCAGATACGGTTCAAGCCGGTCTGCGAGCAGATTCATGTATTGTTCTTCATTGCCTTCAGTGGCATACTGATTCCATTCCTGAGTAGAGGGACTTAAAAATACCTTTGGCATAATTACCTTCCTTTCATGGAGAATAGAGCATAGCCCTAAAGATATATTATGCCGCAGGTGCATGAGCTGTGCGTGTCAGATACCGCGTATCAGCTCATCATAAACGACGGAACTGATCTCAGCTGCCTGCGAAGTTGTACCTGCGCCGCAAATCTGAGTGAAATAGAGTACAGCGATCCTGTTGGAAATATCGGCACAGAAATAAGTGCCTGTCCAGCCGTCCCAGCCAAATTCTCCCTTGCAAGTGCGGATATCAGATTTTTCAGGTCTGGTCATCACTCTCATAAGGCATCCGTAGTTATATCCGGAGAGCCTGTCCCAGAGACACGCCTGCTGAGTTTCCCCGAGTTTAGGCTCTGTCATGAAACGGACAGCGTCTGAGCTGAGTATGTGTTTTCCCTCGAATACTCCGCCGCCGGTCAGCATGCGGACGAATCTTGCATAGTCGTCGATAGTGGAAACGAGACCGGCACCGCCGGATTCAAAAGCAGGCGGCGCAGAGTAATCGGTAAGTCCGAGATAATTACCGTGATCTTCGCCCAGACCATTTTTCTGCCATGAATAGAGTTTCGTGAACCTTGAAATCTTTTCTTGCGGAACGTAGAATCCCGTATCATTCATTCCCAGCGGATCAAAGAGGTATTTCCGGAGAAACTGACTGAATCTCATACCTGATGCCTGTTCGCAGATACCGCCGAGAATGTCAGCGGAAATGCCGTAATCCCATTTGCTGCCGGGGGCGAATCTGAGAGGGATACCTGCTGCACGCCGGCAGAATCCTTCCGTACTCAGCGGCATCCCGTTCTGCTGTCCCTCTATTATCTGATCGAAGAGCTTGCCGGCAGCTTCAACTGAGGGATCGCCGACATTGGCGTAGGGGATACCGGAAGTCATGGTCAGCAGATGAAGGATAGTGACTTTATCAGCGCAAGGGACTATCTTCCCGTCATCGCTGAGCTGATACATGTCTGAGTATTCCGGAAAATACTTTGATACCGGATCAGAGGGCGAGAGTTTCCCCATATCCGTCAGCAGCATAACGGCAGCCGCAGTGATCGGTTTTGAAAGTGAGAAAAGGCGGAAAATGCTGTCTCTCTTCATAGCGACGCCGCCGGCTCTGTCAGCGTGACCATTTGCGCCGAAGAACAGCTCATCATCGCCTTTCAGGACAAGACATAAAGCGCCTATACTTTCACCGCGTGAGGAAGCGGCATCCATAATTGAATTGATCTTGTCATTCATAATATCACCTTAATATAGAAAAAGATTGAAATATATGTAAAATCTATTGATTTTTGCCATTTAAAGTGCTACAATATAAACATAATACAGAAATAAAGGAGTATGAACATGAAAATACTTGTAGTCGGACTTGGACTCATCGGCGGATCAATGTGCAAGGCGATGAAGAAATATACTTACCATACGATAGTTGGCAGTGATCTCAACCGTGACATTGAATATGCTGCACTCAGAGATGTAGCTATCGACGAGACATTCAGCGGAAGCTTTGAAGGCATAGAACTCGTTATCATCGCACTTTTCCCGGAAGCAGCAGAGCGTTTTCTGCGTGAAAATGCAGAAAAAATTGGAGAGGGGACGCTCATAACTGATGTCTGCGGAATAAAGGGCGAATTCAGCAAACGCATGAAAAAGATATCCGAAGACCACGGAATGAGGTATCTTGGCATACATCCTATGGCAGGAAAGGAATTCGGCGGCTACTATAACAGTTCAGCTGATCTTTTCCAGAAGGCGAACTTCATAGTTGCCCCTTTCGAAGACAGCACTCAGGAAGATATAGAGACGCTGAAAAGGCTCTCTACAGAGATAGGTGCTGGCAAGATAGTGATAACATCGCCTGAGAATCATGATAAAATGATAGCCTACACCTCTCAGCTTGCACACATAGTATCCAGCGCATATGTCAAGAGCCCCGAACTTGGACTTGAATGCGGATTCAGCGGAGGAAGCTTTCAGGATATGACGAGGATCGCGACAATGAACGAGAAGATGTGGACTGATCTGTTCATGCAGAACCGTGAGCACCTCCAGTACGAACTTGAACTGCTCATTGCAAATCTGAATAAATACGCAGATGCTCTCCGTGATTCAGATGCTGAGAAAATGCGTGCGCTCATAGCAGAGGGCCGCGAACTGAAGGAGGACAATCTCCGTCACCGTGTCGGGCAGCCTAACTGATCCTGTCCGGAAAGAATCTTTTTTCAAAATCCGGGATCGGTGCGTTCACTTTAAGAGAATTCAGTCTGCTCAGCGGAGAATCCGCCGGAAGCTCAAATCTGAGAGAATAAGCGCATAAGGTCTGATAGAAAACACCGGCTCGTTTGTTGGCTGATATGTTCCCGTACTTGCCGTCGCCCAGTACAGGACAACCTATATGTGCGAGATGAGCGCGTATCTGGTGAGTCCTGCCTGTGAAAAGAGTGACTTCCGTCAGAGCGAGCGTCCCATTTTTTTCAAGCACCCGGATGCCAGTCCTGATAGGCTTGAAACCTTCAAGCGGCTCATCTGAAATGCGGACGATATTTCTGCCCTCATCCTTCCGGTGATATGCTTCAAGGATCATCTTGTCTTTTTTTGGCGAAGACACCGTGATACAGTGGTATATTTTATGTATATTTCCGTCGCGGATAGCAGAATTCAGCTCACGGAGGGCAGCGGCATTTTTGGCAGCTGTGACCAGTCCGCAGGTATTGCGGTCAAGACGGCTGCAAAGAGCCGGAGCAAAGGAGTTTTCCGAGGAGGGGACATATTCCTTCTTGTCATAAAGGTAATGCTTGATGCGGTCGATAAGAGTATCTTTGCTGCCGCTGCCGGGATGAGAATCTATCCCGAGCGGTTTGTTGACAATAATAATGTCATCATCTTCATAGATGACGGATAACTCAGCCGGGACATCAAGGAAACTCATATCAGCAGCCTTGCCTGAAGCGAGTTCATCCTTTACATAAACGCACAGCCTGTCGCCTTCAGAGAGCATAGCGGCTATGTCGCATCTTTTCCCGTTCAGCTTGACATCTTTTTTTCTGAAAAGGCGGTACATCATGCTTTTCGGGAGATCCGGCAGAGCTTTTGCGATGAATTTATCGGCACGCTGACCGCTGTCATTTTTACTTATTAAAAATTCTTTCATAATTCAGTAACCTTTAAGAGATCATTTTTTGAATATGTAAAATGCCTAAAACCAATTATGCATTTTTGATGTTTTGTACAAATTTACAAGGATTGTTTGTTTTTTTTATTTCAACTGTTGCAATTTGTTCAAAAGCATGTTATAATTTGGTAAAATAGACATGGGGGATATTAACCGTTTTGTAATCATTGCAAAAAACGATTATTAAAAAGGAGTTTGATGAGAAATGAAGCATTCAGCAAAGGTACTCTCAGCAGTACTTTCCTGCACCTTTGCCGTTTCAGTCGTTTCTTCCGCATCATTCGTGACTGCGTTTGCTGACGACGTTGAAACTGCTAATATTTATGATAACACAATTTCAGCAGAAAGTAAAGAGGTTTCTGATGAGACTGAGACCACAGCACAGTCTACAGAAGAGTCAGAAGAACTCACTACTGAAGTACCGTTCAATGTATTTGATATCTATAACGCACATATGGCAGCGCAGATGCCTGAGATACCGGTTTACAGACAGGCAAAGGGCATCGACGTTTCCCAGTGGCAGCCTACAGTTGACTGGAATGCAGTAAAGGCAAGCGGTATAGAGTTTGCGATAATCCGTTCCGGATACGGCAAATATGTTTCACAGGAAGATCCGAAGTTCGATGAGCATATGAAAGGCGCTCAGGCAGCAGGACTCAACTGCGGCACATACTGGTACAGTTACGCACTGACTGTGGAAGATGCCTATCAGGAAGCGGAAGCATGCTATCAGATAATAAAGGATTACGATTTTACATATCCGGTATATTTTGATATCGAAGATTCTTCCCAGAAGTATCTTTCAACAGCGCAGGTATCGGCTATAATCGAAGCATTCTGCTCCACACTTCAGGCAAAGGGATATTATGTCGGACTTTACAGCTATGCGAGCTTCCTGAATACAAGGGTGCTTGATTCAGTTCTGGATAAGTACGATGTTTGGGTAGCACATTTTGGTGTAAGCAAACCCGATTACGGAAAAGAATATGAGATGTGGCAGTACAGCAGTACCGGTACAGTAAGCGGCATAAGCGGAGAAGTTGATCTTGATTATTCATACATCAATTATCCCTATATCATCTCACCTGATACTTATGTATTACCCGGAGATGAGCCGGCATATACACCTCCTGTAGTAACACAGCCTGCACCGAAATCCAGCGTTGTAGCTAACGGAATCGACGTTTCGGTATGGCAGGGCGAAGTGGACTGGAAGCAGGTAGCCTCCACAGGCACAGATTATGCGATAATCCGTGCAGGATACGGCAGATACGCATCACAGAAGGACAAGTATTTCGACGCAAATATCAAGGGTGCCAAAGCGGCAGGACTTGACGTAGGCGTATACTGGTACAGTTATGCGGAGTCACCGGCTGATGCAGTTAAGGAAGCTGAAGCATGCTATTCTGTAATAGCAGGACAGAAGCTTGAATATCCCGTATACTTTGACCTTGAAGATCCTTCTATCACCGGAAAGAGCAACAGCGAGCTTACAGCGATAGCAGAAGCGTTCTGTTCATATCTTGAGAGCAAGGGCTACTATGTCGGCATCGCAAGTTATTCGAATTTCCTGAATACTAAGCTCAACGCAGAGGTATTCGATAAGTATGATGTATGGGTAGCGAGTTATGGTGTAAGCAATCCGGCATTCTCCAGAAACTACGGTATGTGGCAGTATGCCAATGACGGAAAGGTCAAGGGTATCAACGGATCAGTAGATCTTGATTACAGCTATCTTGATTTCCCGTCACTCATGAATCAGTTCCATCTGAATGGATATTGATATCCGTCATCATCGGCTGCTGCATTTTGCAGCAGCCTTGTTTTTGTGTTAGGAAGGTAATATGGTAGAAATAATTATCGGTCAGGCTGGAAGCGGCAAGACCACACTCATGTTTGAAAGGATAGCCTCCGGCAAAGCAGAGCAGTACATAATCGTACCGGAGCAGTACTCCTACGAATTTGATAAGACGCTTTACGAATATCTTGGAGCAGAGCGTTTCAACAAGCTGTTTTCGCTGAGTTTTACAAGTCTGGCGAGACAGCTTTTCCAGATATACGGCGATCCCGGCAGAAAAGGCGAATATGCTGATGAAATGTCGAGGATGATACTGATATACATGGCTATAGACAAGGCACGCAGCAGTCCTGATTCTCTGAAATGTTTCAGCCGCCGCAGTTCTCACAGCGGATTTGCCGAAGAAATGTTGGAACTCATATCCGACCTCAGACGTTCCGGAACGGATCCTGAGGAACTGCTGGCAAGAGCGCAGCTGCTTGAAAAGCGCCTTGCAGACAAGGCAGCAGATACAGCGCTGATCTATGCAGAGTACGAGCGTCTGATGAAGGAACACGGCTATAAAGACGAACTTGACAACGTTCGTGAAGCCGCGAAACTTGCGGCACTTCACCGCTGTTTTGAAGGCACGGAAATATATATAGACGAGTTTGAAAGCTTCAACGGCGATCAGCTTGACATGCTTCGCATCATGATATCATCAGCAGACAATATCACCATAACGCTCAGGACGGATGATGTTACCGCCGGTGAATTCACACTGTTCGAGACGGTGAATGACACATACAGACGGATAACAGATATCTGCCGTGAATCCGGGAAGGAATACAGGATCACCGACTGCGGCAGCGGTAAACGTTTTCGCTATCCCGAACTGGGATATCTCAGCGGCAGGATACTGCGTAATCTCAGACCTGAGCCTGCATCTGCACCTTCACCGGAGCACATCCGCATTTTCGAAGCCCGTGATATGTACGCGGAAGCTGAGTATGTCTGCGCAACGATAAAGCGTCTTGTCTGCAATGAGAGCGGACTGAAATACAAGGATATCGCAGTGATCTCAAATGACATAAACGCCTATGCAGAAGTATTCAGAGCTGCATTTGACAGATATGACATTCCGTACTTTCTCAGTACAGAGCGTTCGGTAGCGCACACGCCCATAATGGTATACATAAACGCTCTTCTCGACATTCTCAACTCGCGCAGGTTCCGTTCAGAGCATATATTCCGGCTTCTAAAATGCGGACTGACGGAAGCCGACATATCCGACATCTCACTTCTGGAGAATTACTGCTATAAATGGGGGATAGACGGCGACATGTGGCTCAGTCCCTTCACAGCAGAGGATCCACAGCTGAAAAAGATCGAGCAGCTGCGTTCAACAGTAGCAATGCCGCTGTACGAACTGAAAAAGAGGGTATCACGCAAAGGAACGGACGCGCAGAAGATATGTGCATTTCTTTACGAACATCTCGTAAAGAGCAAGGCAGAACGCTGCGTATCGGTCCTCATGGACAAGCTGATCCGTACTGACAGGGATTACGATGCCTCAGAGCTGAAACGTCTCTGGAGCTGTCTCATAGATATCCTTGACAGCATAAGTGAGACACTGACCGGCAGCGATGCTGACTTTGCCGAAGTATCAAGGATAATGCGTTCCATGATAGGCAGGATAACCTATTCCGTACCGCCCCAGACACTTGATTCTGTGATAGCAGCATCCTCAAGGAATGCACGTCTCAATGCGCCAAAGGTGATATTCGCAGTTGGTTCATGTGAAGGAGATTTTCCCAATAATGTCAGTCTGCACGGACTATTCTCAGAGGCGGACAAGCAGAAGCTTGCTGAGGAGGGCATAGAGATAGCCCGTCCTGTATCCGACCTTATCGCAGCTGAAAGGCTGATAGTATATAAGTCGCTGTCAACAGCATCTGAAAGGCTGTACCTCACATATCCTCTTTCGGACCTTTCCGGACAGGCGAAATATCCTTCACGGATCATCGACAGCATTATAAGCATGTTCGGAAGAGAAGATATCCGCCTTACGGAAGATGATCTTCCGCCGCATTACTATGCCGTAACGCTCCACGCTGCCTACTATCACTACATGCAGCAGCGCAGTTCGCCGAGTGCGTCAGTCGCTTCCATAAAGAAGCTGCTTATGGAAGACAACGAGTACAAGCGACGCATCGCGTATGTTCTGACGCGGACCGGGAACAAGCAGGACTATCATATAGACAGCGATATCATGCAGCAGCTGAAAAGTTTTACGCCGCTCAGGTTGTCATCCACAGATCTGGAAAACTATGATCTGTGTCATTTCAAATACTTCTGTTCGAGCTGTCTGAAACTTAAAGAACTTGAACGTATCGACATAGACGCAAGGATAGCCGGTGATCTGACGCACGAATGCTTCCGCGGAATACTTGGTTCACACACCAAAAAAGAGTTCATATCCATGAGTTATGACGATATCCGACAGGAAATTAATAACTGTGCAAGGAAGTACTGTGACGATAAGCTTGCGGGAGAATTCGGAAAGACAGCGAAATTCGGACTTATACTTGATAAACTCAAAACACGCATGGCAGGAGTATTCCTGCACACCCAGCAGTCGCTCATGGCATCGGATTTCGTACCGGACAAGTACGAACTGAACCTGCGTGATGAACACTCGGTTATCCTGCCATTCGGAGGCGGATATGATCTGAGTTTCGGCGGTATAGTGGACAGAGCAGACGTCTGCCGTATAGACGGCAAGGATTATGTCCGTATAATCGACTACAAGAGCAGCCGCAAAGAGATCACAGCCGAGACTCTTGCAGGCGGTATAAATCTCCAGATGCTGCTATATCTGTTTGCATCAACAGATGAAGGCGGGATATACGAAAGCTATCAGCCGGCAGGAGTGCTGTATTCACCTCTACAGGTCTCGGAGGTCAGCCTTGAAGCACATCGTGTCGATAGCATGAACAGTACCGCAGTGAACAGTGCTCTGAAAACGTCCGGACTCGTACTCGGTGAGAACAGTGTAATAAATGCTATGGACAAGAACGGCAAGGGCGTGTACATACCTGTAAAAATGAGCAGTGACGGAGTTCCGGACAAGAGATCCAGCTGCATAACATCTGAAGGAATGAAGCTGCTGAAGGAGTACACCTACCGTACTCTCACAGATATGGCAGGCTCTCTTCTTTCCGGAGATGCCGAAGCAGTACCCATGATGATCGGAAAGAGCGATCCGTGCAGCTATTGCAGCTACATCAACATATGCGACAATTCACTTCGCACTCGTTACAGGCTTCCGGAAGCCGGGCGCATGGAAGAAGCGGAAGCTATACTTGCCATGAAATATGACAGAAAGGAGGAGAACTGATATGGCATGGACACAACAGCAGGAGAACGCAATAACAGCCCGCGGTTCATCAGTTATCGTATCTGCGGCAGCTGGAAGCGGAAAGACAGCCGTGCTCACCGAAAGGCTCGTTCGTCTGATATCCGATCCGAAGTCCGGAGTCAGAGCAGACAGGATGATAGTTGTCACCTTCACCAATGATGCGGCAGCCGAACTCAAAAAGCGCCTTGATTCCAAACTCCGTGACATAATAGCCGAACGTCCCGGTGATATACATCTGCTCAGGCAGCAGGTGCTGCTCCAGAATGCCAGGATATCCACCATCAACTCCTTCTGTTTCGAACTGCTCAGGGACAATATAACAGATCAGGGGATAACATCCGGATTCAGTGTGCTTGACGAGACCGACCACAACGTAATGCGTTCTCAGGCAATGGATGAACTGATAAACTATTACAGTGAAAACGAATATGAGAAGATATCGTATCTGTACGACCGTTTCTGCATCAGGAACGACAGAAGACTCATTGAAGTGCTGAATAGTATAGACAATTTCCTCGCGTCAGCAGCATTCCGTGACAAGTGGCTCGATAACGCGGTTGCTGAGTATAAGAAGCCGCTGAAAGAAACGATATATTACAAGGCGCTTACGGAGCATTCCGTCTCACGTCTTGAAGCTGCTCTGAAGCTTTCGGAGGCATCATGTGCGATGATGAACGACATCTTCCCCGATTTCAAAGAAGGCAGCCCTGCTGACAAGTCGCGCAAACAGGCGATAGAGGACTGCGAACGCATAGAAGACCTGATAGGCATATTCCGAAAAGGCATGCTCCCGTCTGCTGAGGAAGCCGAGAAAGCACAGGCGTTCGGAGACTTGGTGCGAGTTACAGCCAAGACGCCTCACAATTCACAGCTGCGTGATATATACAAGAAGCGTCGTACACAGTGCAGGAACATAGTCAAAAGCGTGATCGACGGCATAAGCACCGTGGAGAACGATTTTGCCGAGTCCGCCAGAGTTACGGAACTGCTTGCCGGGATGATACGCAAGTATCACGAACTGCTCTGGGAGAGAAAGTGCTCACGCAATGCCATAAGCTTTGATGACGGCGAGCGCCTTGCGCTTGAACTGTTGGCAGACTTTGATGAGAACGGCAGAATCAGACCGACAGCGACTGCCGAAAGGACAGCGGAGTACTATGATATAATCATGATAGATGAGTATCAGGATTCAAACAACAAGGAGGACATGATATTCAAGCTGATATCCCGTAACTATAAGACCGATGCAGAGGGACAGCCGATGTACGGCGACAATGTATTCCTTGTAGGAGATGTGAAGCAGTCCATTTATGGATTTCGCCTTGCGAATCCGCGGAACTTTATAAAGACGCTGAAGGATTCTGTCCCCTACTCACCGGAAGAGAAATCACCGAATCAGGCAATAATACTGAACAAGAATTTCCGCAGTTCGCCGGAAGTTATAGACATGGTGAATTACGTTTTCAGCCAAGTGATGTCTGAAAAATGCGGAGATATCACATATACAGACGAAGAGAAACTGTATTTCGGAGCAGTGGGCTATGAGGCAGCAGAACAGGAAAGAAAGACACAGATCACTTTTATAAAGGATGAAGCAGCCGAGACTGATGACGACACACCGGCACATCTCCGTATAAAAACTGATCCCGAAGCTATATGGACAGCCTCAAAGATAGCGAAGATGCTTGACAGCGGAGTATCCGTTGCCGAGCGTGACGGAACGGTGAGAAAGTGCCGACCGTCGGATTTCTGCATACTTGTCAGGAGGAATTCATTCATCAACATATACGCCAATGAGCTCATGAAACTGGGCGTACCGGCAAAAGGCGCCGAAGAGCAGGGATACCTGAGATCACGCGAAATAGCCGTGCTGACAGATCTGCTGAGAGTGATAAACAATCCGCTGCTGGATATCCCGATGACAGCAGTAATGATGTCACCGATGTACATGTTCAGTGTAGGTGACGTAGCGGCTATAAAGGCGCTGAGCAGCAGAAGACCGCTCTATTCGCTGCTGAAAGGGCTGATATCCGGCGAATTCCCGGAATTCAGCGACTTCTTCCTTATAGAGAGGTGCAGGGAATTCCTTGATTCTATCGACAGCTTCCGCCTCAGTTCTGTTACAATGACAATAGGTGAACTGATAGCATACATATACGACACCACAGATTTTATTTCCGTAATGCAGATGAGTTCAGACGGCGAGAAGAAGCGGGCGAATCTGCGTGCACTTATCCAGTACGCCAAGGGCTACGAAGAAGCACTTGCGTTTGAAGGCTCAGGAGGGCTCGGAGGCTTCCTGCGTCATATCGACCGCATAATGGAGACCGGAGATCTTGCGCAGGGAAAACTGTCAGCAGCAGCCGGAGACTATGTGACAGTCCAGACATTCCACGCTTCAAAGGGGCTTGAATATCCGTTTGTATTCATAGCCGAGACCTCATGTCTTTTCCGAGACGAATCCGATACGGTCATGTGTTCGGATGACGGACGCATAGGCTATGTGCTGTATGATCCTGAGATATACCGCAAATACAAGACGTTCCAGCAGATGATGCTTCACGGAGAAGCCGCAGACAAAGCGATGGGCGAGGAAATGAGACTGTTTTACGTCGGAATGACAAGAGCAAGGCAGCAGCTGTTCATAAATCTGAAATGCGGAGAAAAAGCGCTCAAGCGGGTAAGTTCGCAGATAGAGGATTGTGTGGTCAGCGGTGACATAAACTCGATTGCGGCATCTGCAAAGAGCCATTCTGACTGGATATGGGCATCACTGATCCGTCACAGAGCATTCGGCGATATAGCGGACCTGCTCGGCATCGAGACCGGCGAGTTCGGCATACCTGAGGCAGTATATGATGACGACATCTTCACTTATGAATTAGCCGGTGAAAGCGATAACGCTGAAGCGCCTGATGAAGAGATAGTTATTTCAGAAGGACCGGACGAAGCGATAATATCAGAGCTGAAACGGATAATAGCAATGGACTACGACCGGACTTTCTCAGAAATGCCGGCAAAGCTGAGCGTTACGCAGATAACAAAAAAGCTGCTTCCGGAAGGCGAGAGCGCAGACTACAAGCTGAAACGCCCGAGATTCATCTCCGCTGAGAAAACACTGACAGGAGCAGAGAGAGGAACAGCGATCCATACGTTTTTCCAGTACTGTGATCTTGAAGCAGCGAAGGAAGACGCAGATTCCGAGCTTATCCGCATGGAAGATCTCGGATACCTTACACCAGCGCAGGCAGATTCCATAAGTATCCCGAACGTTCAGGCGTTTTTTGAAAGCAGCATATACAGACGTATGTGTGCAGCAAAGCAGATATGGCGAGAGAAAAAGTTCATGGTAGCCGTATCAGAATTAAAGCTTGACGAAGATCTTGCAGGACCGCTCATGAAAGCGGACGGCATGATAAAGGGCATAATCGACATGATGTTCGAAGAGCCTGACGGCATAGTGATAGTTGATTACAAATCAGACAGAGGTGCGACAGCAGCGCAGTTATCCGAGCGTTATTCAGCACAACTCCGGCTCTACCGCGCAGCAGTAGAACTGACGATCGGAAAAAAGGTCAAGGAAGCGTATCTCTATTCATTTGAACTGAAAAAGCAGATACCCATAGAGCTGAACTGACAGATGCAATAAGCCCCGGCATTGAATGCCGGGGCTTATCGTGTAAGGAGATGTGTATGAAATGGTAAATTTCGTTATCTGCGTTCGTGTTCACCGGATGACTTGGAAGCCTTGTCAGCATTGGCATCCTGGAGAGTAACACGGACATCGATATCCTGACCGGCTCTTGAAATAGTGAGTGTGATAGTATCGCCAGCCTTGTATCTGTTCTTTATTTCGTTGAGTTCTTCTGTAGTCTTGATGGGTTCATCTTCAACAGCGATGATAACGTCACCGATCTGGATACCTGCAAGATCAGCAGCACCGCCTGCAACTACCTCACGGATATAAACGCCCATGGGGATGTTGAAGTAATTGGAATAAGTCTCAGTGATCTCAGTTGTAGTGATACCAAGCTGAGGTCTGCCGCTGACGTAACCGTTGTTGAGGAGTTCATCAACGATGTGTTTAGCTTCTGTTATCGGGATAGCGAAACCGAGACCTTCGATGCTTGCAGAACCGTAGCTGGATGACATCTTAGCTGAGTTGATACCTATTACCTGACCGCAGCTGTTGAGGAGCGGACCGCCGGAGTTACCGGAGTTGATAGCCGCATCAGTCTGTATGAGGTTCATTTTCTTATCGTTGATATTTATCATACGGTCGCAATCTGAAACGATGCCACTTGTAACAGTACCGAAGAGGTCGAAGCCGAGGGGATTACCGACCGCGATAACGAGTTCACCCTTTCTGAGTTCATCGCTGTCACCGAAAGTTGCGGGTTTAAGACCGGTCTCATCGACTTTGAGAATAGCAATATCAGTTTCAACATCATAAGCGATGATCTTGGCTTCATGTTCGCTTTCGTCGCTGAACAGTACAGAAACTTCGATAGCCTCGCCGGCATGGTAAGTGCTGCTGTCATCATAGATGCAGTGAGCGTTAGTAACGATATATCCGTCTTCCGACATGATGATACCAGTACCTGTACCGATCATTTCCTCAGTAGTAGGATCACTGCTCCAGCCGAAGAAAGAGTACTGCTGAGTGAATTCGAAAGTAGCAGATACACCTACAACAGAAGGCATGATATCTTCAACGATATCGGGGATCGGCTTAGCATCATCTCTTGCAGCGAGGTCGAACAAAGTCAGAGAGTAGTTATCCGAACTGCCGCTGACAGATTCTTCCTCCTCCTCGTCATCGACAGCCTTATTGTCCATCTGGGAAGCGGAAGTGAATTCCGAAAGTTCATTATCGTCCTGATGATCCTTATATATCTTATATCCGAAAGCACCGGCAGCACCGGCGATAGCGATACAGAGGATAAAAGCGGCAGCCTTCAGGAATCCGTTCTTTTTGTGCTTAGGAGCAGCAGTAGAGTTTTCGGCAGTATAGGCGTAAGAATTACCGGTATTGTTATTGTAGTTACCGAAGGGGTTATTGTATTTTGGAGCGTCGAATGACTGAGAATTATCTGAGACATGCTCCGGACCGGAAGTACTTGTAGGGACGTCGTCTGAAACGTCACTGTTGTAATTGTTATTATCGTAAAGATTATCTGACATCGCAACCATCCTTTCAACAGCGGAACTCGTTCCGCATAAACTAATTAATATTATAAGCCTAATTGTGATAATTTTATGATAACATATAGAAAAAACGCAAAAAAGAGGAGAAGCCCGGAACCTTCCGGACTTCTCCATGATATCAGTCAAGTTTTGCTTTTGTTTTAGCAGTGAACTTCTCACCGTAAACGAGGAATCGTTTGTGCTCACCTTCACCGATCGGACCTTTTTCATCAGAAGCAGTGACTCTGAAAGTGAATTCTCTTCCGTTTACAGCTGTGAGTACAGCCTCTGCCGTGACTTTCATGTAAGGCGGAGTAGCGGAAGTGTGCTTTACATTCATCTCGGTGCCTACAGTTGTCTCATCGCCTTCAAGGTGATCTGCAAGGCAGCTGCATGCAGCCTTTTCCATGAGCATTATCATGACCGGCGTAGCGAAAACATCAAGGCTTCCGCTTCCGACATTTGATGCAAGTTCGTTATCTGATACAGTGAGCTGAGCTGAACCGACAGCTCCGGTTTCGATATTTTTCATTCTGATCTCCTTGTCAGTCAGTAATGGGGGAAGGTGAATACAGATTACCTACAACTCTGTCATAGGTGAGTATGTCAAGTACTTCGTTGTGCGGGATAGTATCCTCAAAAGATGTGGAATACACAGGAGTTTCCTTCATTATCTGGAGCATCTTCTCAATGAACTGGTCATGCGGCGCATTGATGATATCAGCGATCACATACGGCACATAGAAGAAAGATATCTCCTCATCAGGGACTTTTGAGAAATCGGCATCATAGTTGCTCCAGAAGAAGTATTTCTGTTCATAAAGGATGCTGCAATTGCTGCCGTTGAGTCCGAGGGTATTGTAAACACTGTCCTCACCTCTGAGAGACGGGAAGTGGTCTCCGACGAAGAACACGAGAGTAGGTTCATCGAGCTTATCGAGTTCGTGAAGGAATTCGATAAGAGCGGTATTGGTCTCCTGTATCCTTGTGAGGTAGTTTTCAAATTCTGGCTTTTCGCTGTCATTATACGGCTGGTGGTTCTGCATGGTGGTAGTGTGGATGTAGATAGGATCATCAGTCGTCTTTACAAGATCAAGGAGCTGATTGAAGATAGTAGCATCATCAACATAGATGTCATTACCGTCATAGTCCTTGTAGTAGTTTACCGGAACTGTGAAATCGCTCTCGCCGGTATCCTTGTCGTGGAACATGAGCTTCTTGAATCCGAAATTGCCGTAGACGAGATCGCGGCTGTAGAATGTTTTGGTAAACGGGTGGACATAAGCGGTCTCATATCCCCACGAGTCGTAATACTGAGCGAAAGAAGGCTGAGCGCGGTCTTCGAGTTCACGCTGCGGCATATTGGGGTCGTTCAGTGCCTTTACGGGCAGACCGAACATGAGCTCAAATTCTGAACGCACAGTCCAGCTTGCATAAGTCGGAGTCACAAGCGTACCGGAGTGACCTTCTGCGCAAGCCTTATCAAAATTGGCGTAGTACTTGTCGTCAATGTCAAGCTGGTCGAAGACACGGAAATCCGCGTAGGATTCACTCATTATGTAGATAACATTGGGCTTATTGCCGCCGTTGAAATCGCCGCTTGTATCCGCCTTGACGTTCTGGAATATCTCATCCACTTCATCCTTCGAATACTTTTCCGGTTCAACGAGACGATTTTCGTAGCTTTCCGTAGCAGTCTGCACAAGAAAGGCGAGGAAGCCGTTGTTCTTGTATTTTTCTTTGAGCAGCATATCGTTGGTAGCTGCTGTAGTGTCGATCTTGAAGAGCTTGTATACCGGATTATAGAATCCCGGCACCATAATGATAGCGACGAAGGGGAGGACGCAAAGCAAGCCTGCGATGACTCGCTTCATGGCTTTCATTTCGAGCCTCGGGTTAAGATATGAGATAAGGAAAACGAACCCGATGACCAGCAGGTACATAATAACGAGCCTTGGCGTTATTTTGATATAAGCAAACGACGTAAGACTCCTCAGGTTGCGCATAAGTCTCATATCCGAAAGGATCAGATGATTGCCGTTGGTATTGTATTTGAAGAGCTCAGCGGTACTCAGTCCGATGTATGTTGCACCTTGTATCAGCATAGCGATCCAGCCGCTCTTGAAAATTGAAAGAAGCAGGATCAGGATAAAAGAAGCTAAGAAGATGTCGAAGATCATAACCGTGGGGTGTTCTCCCCAGAATTTCAGATATGGTACTATGCCCTTGGCAGGGATTATCTCAGCCACGCTGCAAATTATCAGCGGGAACGCGACGAGCATTATCGTGTTCAGCTTTCTGAAACGATCTATGTTTTCCTTCCTGCGGAGCTGCCAGCGTTTGAATATGCCGGGCTTTTTATCTTTACTGCCAGCTATGGAAGCTTCTTCCCGGGCTTTCTCAGCCTTTTCGATAGCTTCCTCGACGGTCTCCATAGCGGCAGGCTTGTTATTCTCTGTCTGCTCTGTCATCTCTACAGATTTATCTGTCATCAATTACCATCCTTCTATATCATGTTCGAAAACGTATAACGAATCAATATTAATATAACATATATTAATATAAAGTTCAAGCAATGAGCGGAATATTCATTTTTCTGTCACCAAATTCGGCGTTTGAGTAAATATGCACGTCGTAAGCTGTTGATTTTTGTTGAAATTGCTGTCAGCGTGATCTGAGCATACCTTGTTCTTCCGCATCATTAATAATGCTCATTATAACATCGCCGAGTACTTTTGAAGCGTCGGAGCACTGCCTGTTTCTTTCCATGACCTGATCTTTGAAAATACCGTGTTCTTTCCATGATATACCGCCTTTTGTATAGTTCAGAAGCAGAGGCTGGATGCGGTCGAGCACGGCAGCGAATCGAGCTTCCGGAGAAGAACCGTCCTCAAATTCACGCCACAGCGTATAGTATTCCTGCTGCTGATCTTCGGGCAGCAGACCGAAGATGCGTCTTGCAGCATTTTCCTCGCGTTCGGCTTTGGACTTGTATCCTTCTTTGTCATAGCAGTATGTATCGCCAGCGTCTATCTCCACCACATCATGCAGAAGTGTCATTTTAACTACACGAAGTACATCGACTGGTTCGTTGGAATACTCAGCGAGCATAAAAGCGAGTATTGCGATATGCCAGCTGTGTTCAGCATCATTTTCTTTTCTGTCCTCATGGAGCACATATGTCTGCCTGTAAAGGTTTTTCATTTTGTCCAGCTCCAGCATGAAGCTTATCTGCCTGCCGAGACGTTCACTTGCATCGAACATATTTACCTCCTTATATTACCATTCCGCCGTTTACAGCGAGGATCTGACCGGTGATGTATTCAGCTTTATCTGATGCGAGGAAAGCGACAGCATCCGCAACATGTTCCGGTCTGCCGAAGATCCCGAGAGGGATATCCTCTTTTATGAGAGCAAGATCTTCAGGAGAGAAATGGGCATTCATATCGGTCATTATGAATCCGGGTGCGACACAATTCACTCGTATGCCTGATGGAGCAGTCTCCTTGGCGAGAGCCTTGGTAAAGCCGATGATACCGGCTTTTGAAGCTGAGTAATCGACTTCGCAGGAAGCCCCGACCTGTCCCCACATTGAAGAGACGTTGATGATACAGCCGGCTTTAGCAGAGATCATTCCCGGCAGTACAGCTCGTGAGCAGTTCATAGTGCCGGTGAGGTTTACGCTGAGGATACGCTGAGCAGTGCTGTCATCCACGCGGTCGAAGGTATCGACGACCGATATCCCGGCGTTATTTACCAGCAGACTGATACTGCCGATATCGGAAACAGCCTTTCTGACTTCCGAAGCATCGGATACATCGAAGCAGACAGCATATCCGCCTATCTCAGCTGCAAGGGCTTCAGCCTTGTCCTTTGATCTGGAATAACTGACGTAAACTGTGTACCCGTTCTCAGCGAGACTACGGCATATTGCAGAGCCGATGCCGCCTGCGCCGCCTGTAACAAGTGCCTTACTTATCATAACATCCTCCTTATTTATATTGTGATATAATAATAGCATAAATTGAATAAAATAGCAAGCAGCAGGGATGAAATGTCGTGAGCAAGGCTTGAAAAGAGCGCGGACATGTATTATAAGCGGCGTGACGCCGCCGCCTTGATCGCGGCATAGTTTCATGAGCGGCATGTTTATCCGCACATCTCTTGCTATTTTCTTCACTATATGTTATAAGCAGCGTGACGCTGCACCCTTGAACGCGGCATAGTTTCATGAGCGGCAAGTTTTTTCGCGCGTCTCTTGCCATTTTCTTCACTATATGTTATAAGCAGCGTGACGCTGCACCCTTGAACGCGGTATAGTTTCATGATCGGCAAGTTTTTTCGCGCGTCTCTTGCCATTTTCTTCACTATATGTTATAATAATTGTAATACATTTCAGTTCAACAGGAGAGAGTACCATGGATCAGAAAAAGATAGACAGGATAAACGAACTTGCAAGGAAGTCAAAAGCCGAAGGTCTCACCGAGGCAGAGAGGGCAGAGCAGACCGAGCTGCGCAATGAATACAGGGCAGCTGTTACCGGAAACCTGATGCAGCAGCTTGAGAATACATATATCATGACACCGGACGGAAAGAAGCGAAAGGTCGGAAAGGGCAGATGAGGACATGACAAATACCGAACTTTTTGACGCAGCAGTCAGGGCGGCAGCGTATTCCCGGAGCAAGTATTCGCATTTTCGCGTAGGAGCAGCTCTGCTTGCAGCTGACGGCAGGATTTTCACCGGCTGCAACATAGAAAACGCCTCCTATTCACTCACAGTCTGCGCCGAGAGGACTGCAATATTCAAAGCCCTGTCCGAAGGCGTATCCGAATTCAGGGCGATAGCGATCGCAGGCAGTTCCGACAGTGATTTTTCAAAGCCATGTGTACCCTGCGGCGCATGTCTGCAAGTACTCAGCGAATACTGCCGCGGTGATCTTATAATCGTGCTGTCCAACGGATTTTTCAGACTTGACGATCTTCTGCCTATGCGATTCAGCGATAGCAGCATGAGATAACGGGAGGAAATATGTTAAAAGACAAGATAGAAAAGCATCTGCTTGAAGTACAGAAGCCTTCGAGGTACATAGGCGGAGAAGTCGGCAGCATAATAAAGGACAAATCAAAAGTTGATGTAAGATTTGCATTCTGTTTTCCCGACACCTATGACATAGGCATGTCTCACCTTGGCATGAAGATACTCTATTCTCTGACAAATGAGCGCGAAAACTACTGGTGTGAGAGATGTTTTGCGCCGGGTGAGGATTTTGAAGCCATAATGCGTGAAAACGACATTCCCCTGTACGCACTGGAGAGCCTTGACCCCATAAAGGAATTTGATTTTATAGGCTTTACTATGCAGTATGAGCTGTCATACACCAATGTGCTGAACATGCTTGACCTTGCCGGGATACCGGTATTTGCATCCGAGCGCGGTGATGAGCTGACGCAGATAGTAGTAGCCGGCGGACCTTGCGTCTGTAATCCTGAGCCTCTTGCTGACTTTTTTGACATTTTCATTCTTGGCGAAGGCGAAGAGGTGAATCTTGAACTCATGGATCTTTACTGGGAGATGAAGCAGCAGGGAGCAGGAAAGACTGAATTCCTGCGCAGAGCAGCACATATCGAAGGTATATACGTTCCGCGTTTCTATAAATTCAGCTATAAGCCGGACGGCACTATCGAAAAACTCGAAGTCACCGACGGAGCACCGGAGATAATACACAAGCGTATAATAAAGGATTTTGACAAGGTGTATTATCCGGAGAATTTCGTGGTACCTTTCACCGAGATAGTGCATGACCGAGTGTCAGTGGAAGTCCTGAGAGGCTGTATAAGAGGCTGCCGCTTCTGTCAGGCAGGCTTTATTTACCGACCTTTCCGAGAGAAACATACTGATACGATATGCAGAGAGACCAAGTGCCTTTGTGAGAATACAGGATATGACGAGGTATCACTTGCTTCCCTGAGTACGAGCGACCATTCCGAGATTGATCCCATGCTGACTGAGCTTATAAATTATACTGCGGATGAAAAGATAAATCTGTCACTTCCTTCACTCCGGGTGGATAATTTCTCGGAATCGCTGCTTGAAAAGATCAAGAAAGTGCGCAAGAGCGGACTGACCTTTGCGGCAGAAGGCGGAACCCAGCGTCTGAGGGATGTTATAAACAAGAATGTCTCGGAAGAAGAGATAATGAACACCTGCAAGATCGCATTCCAGGGCGGATATGCAGCGGTAAAACTCTACTTCATGATGGGACTTCCCACAGAGACTGACGAAGACATAGTCGGCATAGCAGAACTTGCCCAGAGGATAATCGACCTGTTCTACAGCATCGAGGACCGTCCTAAAGGAAAAGGCGTGCAGGTATCCATAAGCTGCGCCACATTTGTTCCAAAGCCCTTCACACCGTTTGAATTTGAACCTCAGGATACCCGTGAGATGATAGAGCACAAGCAGAAACTGCTTCTTGATTCGGTAAAGAGCAGGAAGGTGAAGGTGAGCTATCACGATCCGGATGTCAGCATGCTCGAAGTCATACTTGCCAAAGGTGACAGAAGGCTATGCCGTTCGATATACACTGCATGGAAAAAAGGCTGTAAATTCGACAGCTGGGAAGAGCATTTCAAATTCCCGCTGTGGCTTGAGGCATTTGAGGAATGCGGCATAGATCCGTCATTCTACGCCAACCGCCGATTTGAATATGACGAGATACTCCCTTGGGATCATCTGGACTATTTCGTGACAAAATCGTTCCTGATACGCGAAAACAAGACGGCACATGAATCGCGCACAACGCCCAACTGCCGTCAGAGATGCTCCGGATGCGGAGTCAATAAAAAAGTGGGGAGGGAATGTTTTTGCTGAGAGTAAGAGCAGTTTTTGAAAAGACAGGCCGTGCGAAATATATATCACACCTTGATCTCAACCGCTGTATGCTGAGGATATTCAGACGTTCGAAGCTGCCGATATGGTACACAGAGGGCTTCAATCCTCACCCGTATTATGCCTTTGCACTTGCACTGTCACTTGGATTTGAGAGTGACTGCGAGATACTTGACTTCAACATCACTGATGACAGCATGTCCATGGACGAGATACGCGACAGGCTCAACGCTGTAATGCCGGAAGGCATGCGTATACTGTCAGTTGCAGAGCAGGTGCAGAAGATAACAGCCATAACACAGGCTGAATACAGCTTCTCGCTTGTGACAGAAGATACGGAAGCACTGATGCAGGGCGTTGAAGCGCTTATGTCCGGCGAAAACATACTTATTGAGAAAAAGACGAAGAAGGGCATAAAAACGGTGGATATCAAGCCGGAGCTGGAGGTCGTCAGCTGCACAAAAACGGCAGGCTCGGTGGACATGGTTATGCGTCTTCCTGCCGGTACACAGACCAACTACAATCCGGCGCTTTTCATCGAAGCACTGAAGAATTCCGGGACCGTGCCTTTTTCTGCCGAGAAGATACGCCGGACAGCAATACTCTGTGCAGACGGAACTGCCTTCAAATGAGAAAAAACTAGGTTATAGAAGGAGGAATGAAATAGTGAAAACTAAATATTATCGCCCTATTTTAGATGACAACACACATTTAGGTAATTCTACAAAGAATAAAGGGGCGTATAGTTCGTTGACATTTACCAATGATGGTAATGAATTTGTTAGACCAGCAGATTGGAAAGGCGTGAAAAAAAGTGAATTGATTTTAGATAATATAGCAATTGATTTAATGACAAGGCTTTTTGAAAAGGGGATAAGTTTTGCGTTCAATCATTTTAGTAGTTATATCGAAAATAAAACGGAAGAGATGAAGAGAGAGAGGAAGAGCAAAAGAATATGTAATACATCAAAGAAACCACTTGATACAATGGTAAATAAAAACAATGTTGAGCTTTCATCTCAAATAGACGATGCTTTTAACAAGGTTTTTGTAGATAAAGAAAAAATAACTGAGCTACAATTAGCATATTTTTTAGGTATAATTAAAGGAATATGGTTATCGACTAAAATGCATGAAAGCTGTTCTGAAACAGTATATGAGGAGCAACGTTTGTCATTATGCAATAAGGTTGAAACACTTTTAAATACAATTCAAAAGCAAGATGAGGTTAAAATTCAATTAGGAGAATTAGAAAAATGGTTTGATATGCTCGAAAAAGACCATCAAGCACCTGAAAAGCTTGTGTCTATGCAACTTGAAAAAAGTGATACATAAAAATGATAGTTTATTGCAATGTACAAATTAAAAACAGGAAATAGACGGCGTGTAGTCTCTTACTTGGATGCTCATAAATAATTGCTTGAATATATAATCAAGTCAGAATTTGCATCCTCCATCATGTTGACATGGCGGTACTTAAAAAGAAATAAAAAATATTTTTCGTTTTTTCAAAAAAACACTTGCATTTTCCTGAAAAGTATGGTATGATATAAAAGCATTTGAAATCCGTTCGTTATGATTTTATCACAGCGAATGAGGGTTAATGCCGAAAGACATTAAATCGGATAGTCCGCTGACCGTGACAGGCTGAAATGAAGAGCCGTCATTATCCAGTCTTACCGGAAGCTGAACGGGAAGAACTGGGCGGTTTATGAATGTTCGGAAATTTTAGGAGGAAATTAAAATGGATGCACTCAAGTTAATCAGCGAATCAAGCATGAAGGAAAATGTTCCCCAGTTCAATGTAGGTGACACTGTAAAGGTTCACGTACAGATCAAGGAAGGCGACAAGAGCCGTATTCAGGT
>DFJW01000095.1 GCA_002373775.1 Ruminococcus flavefaciens
GCGCACTCGCCCTTGCCGATAACGCCGTCTTCTTCGCCGCCGATAGCACCTACTTCAGCCTCGATAGAAAGTCCGAGACCGTGAGCAACGTTTACGAGCTCAGTTGTCTTTGCTACGTTCTCGTCGATCGGGAAGTGTGAACCGTCGAACATTATAGATGTGAAACCAGCCTTGATGCACTTGTAGCAGCCCTCATATGAGCCGTGATCGAGGTGAAGAGCAACGGGAACAGTGATTCCGAGAGACTTGTCCATAGCTGCTACCATAGCTGCTACTGTCTCAAAACCTGTCATGTACTTGCCTGCACCCTCGGATACGCCAAGGATAACGGGAGAGTTAAGCTCCTGAGCTGTAAGGAGTATAGCCTTTGTCCACTCAAGGTTGTTGATATTGAACTGACCAACTGCGTATTTTCCTGCTCTTGCTTTCTGGAGCATTTCTGTAGCTGAAACTAACATAGATTTTTCCTCCTGAGATTTACATTTACAGGGCTGATAGCCCTATCGTTAATATTATATCACACTCTGATGCAAATTGCAAGGGGAAACAGGAATTTTTTTAGATCACAAAACACAGCTGCCGGTACTGAAATACCGGCAGCTGTGCTTTTAATAAGGTGGAAGTGTATGTGCAAACATGGAAAGCTTATATCATTACGAAACTGTTCCGCCGTAAGCTGCCTGCTCGCCGTCAATGAAATATGTAGATCCGCTGAGGTTGCCGCCGATCTTGAAGCTTGCTCCGGATACGTTACCTCCTGCTCTGAGTGTGGAGACGTTCTTTCCTGCGATAAAGGATACGATCACCTTTCCGCTGTTGTTTACAAGTGAGATACGCTGACCTGCACTGGTCGTGCTGCCTGTTACAGAATAGCTGGGCTGAGCGTCCATGTAGTTTCCGCCTGATGCTGAATCCTCGATATAGATACCGCCCTTTACTGTAACGCCGTTGTTGCTGTCGAAAGGCTCATTGCCGTTTGTTACGAGTATACCGTCGTTGATAGTGATAGTACCGTTGGAATCAAAACCGTCATGATCGCCGGAAGCTACGTTCACTCTTGCGAATCCGCCGTTGAATGTGAGTGAATATGAACCAGAACCTGTTGTAGTGCCCTGTCCCCAGCCCTGTCCGGGACCGAACTGGTTGCCGTTTCCTGAACCGTCAGAACCGCCGCCTGCATTGTAGCCGTCATCTGTAACGTTGCAGATAACTGCGCCGCTGTTCTGTACGATCTGCTGAGCTTCTATACCTTCGTAGCCCTTTGTTATGCGGATAGTTACATCGTCATAAGTTGCTGCGCTGCCCTTGCCTATAGTGAGCTGATGATCGCTGTGAGCACCGTCATCAGCAGTTGCGAGTACCATTTTTCCGCCGTAGAGGAACATATCTCCTCCGCAATGGATAGCGTCGTCAGATGAATCTATAGTGATCGTACCACCGTTTATAGTGAGATTTCCTTTGCTCTGCCATGTTGTTCCGGCTTCATCATAAAGACCTACTGCCTTTATGCCCTTAGCGGAGATGTCTACCTTGTTGGCATTGCCGTCCTGTCCCATTCCTCCGCCGCTGCCCGGTCTGCTGCCGGACCATGGATCGGTCGTACCGGTGGAAGTACCGCTTCCGCCGTATGAGCTGCCCTGATATGTGTAGATATTCAGTGTACCGTCGTTCATTATGAACTCCTGCTCTGCCTGTATACCGTCGGCATATGATGTGATGTCGATAGTTCCGCCGTTTATAGTAACTGTGCCGTATGCCTTGTCAGTTGCAGTATCAGTAGCTGTAGCCTTGATGCCGTCGCCGCTGCCTGTTGTCTTTACTGTGAGCTTGAGATTGGAATTGTCTGCTGCTGAACCGTCAGACTTTGTTGTATCACCGATAGTCACGCTGTCCTTGCCGCGGATACCGTCGTCTACTGCGTTTACATTGAGTGTGCCGTTGTAGATCTTGATATCGTTCTTGCATACGATAGCGTCATCCTGATTGCCGTTTACTGTGAGAGTACCTGTGCCCTTGAATTTGATATCATCGCGTGCAAATATCGCACCCTCTACATAGTTCGTATTTCCGTCAGAATCGGTATATGTCTGTGTATGCGCAGTACCGTCTGAGATAGTATTTGTCGTGCCTGACTTGGCAACGATCTGCACTTCATCGCCTATTGAAGCAACATAGATCGGTGCTGTGTTTGTGTTTGTAAGGCTCATTCCCATGAGATCAAGCTCTACCACGCTGTTGGGATAAGCTGTCTTGTCAACGTCAACTACTATCTGTGTGCCGCTGCCTTCACCTGTTACTGCGAATGTGCCTTCCTTGGATATTGTAAGAACTCCGCCGTTTACCGAAGCTACATCAGCAGGCGCATTCACTGAAATGGAAGAACCGGAAAGTGTGATAGTATATCCGTCTGTCGAAGGAGTAACAACTGTGCTGCTGCCGTCCTTGCCTGCGGGATTTACATTTTCGAATGTTGTAACGGAATTTGTTACCTTGAATGAATCAGCTGCATCGTTATTGTATGTAACGACTGCACCTGTTGAAGCATTTGTGAGGGTGTATGTCTGTCCTGCCTTTACAGAAGGATCGCTTACGAGAACGTACTTGTACTTCTTCGTCCACTTTTCAAAGCTGAGGCTGCCGACGCTTATCGCATTTGCCTTCTTCCACATGCCGTCAGTATTTGAAGCATCGTCTATGCAGTTGAGAAGCATAGCAGCCTGATTTGCAGATGTAACGCCTGCTGCCTGATTATCTGTTGCTGTTGCGAGAACTGTACCGCCTGTGATATTGACACCTGTTACCGCTGTAAGTCCTCTGTCACCGCCTGCAATGAGAGTGCCTGCTGAGATGTCGATCGTGGTCTCAGCCTGTACGGCGTCATTTCCAGCCTTGATAGTCGTTGTACCGCCGGATACTGTCACTGCACCCTTTGACGACTTGATGCCGTCACCTTCAGCTTCGACTGTGAGTATGCCGCCCTTGACTGTGAGAGAAGTCTTGCCGTTGATTCCGTTGGTCTCATCAGTTGCGTTCAGTGTTGTTACATTGATGATACCGCCGTTGATCTTGATATCGTTGTTGCATACGATACCGTCCTGAGTATTTGCTGTAAGATCAAGAACTCCTGTGCCGAGCGTGCCGCCCTTGATAGTGAGGTCATCCTTTGCCTCGATAACAGCAGCACCGAGATTATCGCCTGAATATGCAGTATCGCCGTCAGAGATAACGTTCTGTGTGCCGTCCATGAGGTTGATAGAAGTATTCTCAGCATTTGTGATGAGGATAGCAGGAGCACTCTTGCCTGTGATATTCACGCCGTTGAGGAATATCTTTACAGTCTCAGCGTCAGCAGTCTCGTCTGCAACGTTAACGTTGATCTGTCCGTCATCAAGAGTACCGTCGATGTAGAATTCACCGGAATGTGTGATAGTTACTGTTGTTCCGTTTACTTCTGCATAGTTTCCTTCTACGCGGATAGAATTATTGAGCAGGTGGATGTATGTAGGATCTGTAACGGGATCAACTTCACCGCCTGTTGTGGTAGTTGTAGTAGTAGTTGTTGAAGTATCGGGTGTCTGTCCCTGTGCCCATGAAGCAGGAAGAGTATCTCTCAGACCAAGCTTGTATTCCTGAATGATGAGTGCATCGGAATTGGTTATGCCGTTTCCTCTTTCATCAACGTCTGCAAGGTCCTGACCGGTCGCTGTGATGCCGTCCGGCTTGCCTAAACCGTACACATCCGGATTTGCAAGAGACTGCATGATGAGTACGGCGTCAGCCATGTTTACTTCACCGTCGTTGTTAGCGTCACCGTAAAGTATAGCTGAAGCAGGATCAGCTGCTTCTGTAACAACAGTTGTCAAAGGCATTGAAGCTGCGACTACACAGGCTGAGGAAAGGCCGGCGAACAGCTTTCTGAGGTTCTGTTTTTTCATTTTCATCAAACTCCTTATCGTATTCTGTTTCTCCGCAGTGGAGAGTATTTCTCGAATTACTATGGCTTGATTATAGCTATTTTTTCTTAAAATAATCTTAAAGCAGTCTTAAATTTTCCTTAAAATAGTCTTAATAATGGCTAAAGGACGGCATATATGCCGTCCCTCTCCGTTCATATGCTGTGCTTTATTCGCTCGATCGCGCTCTTCTCAAGACGGGATACCTGTGCCTGTGATATACCTATCTCGCCGGCGACTTCAACCTGTGTCCTGCCTCGCATGAATCTCAGATAGAGTATGTTTCGCTCACGTTCTCCCAGTTCTTTTATGGCGTCGCGTATGGATATTTCATCCAGCCAGCTCTCTATGCCGTTGCTGTCACCGATCTGATCCATTATATATACGGTCTCGTCAGAATCGGAATACACCGGTTCGTAAAGCGAGACCGGATCGCTGATGCTCTCAAGCGCTATCACCACATCTTCGCGCTTTTCACCAGCCTCTGCCGCTATCTCGTCGATGTTGGGCTCGCGCTGGAGCTTCATCATCAGCCTTTCCTTTGCCTGTATCGCTCTGTACGCAGTGTCCCTGAGAGAACGGCTCACCTTGACGTGGCTGTAATCACGAAGATGCCGCCTGAGTTCGCCGCTTATCATAGGGACGCAGTATGTTGAGAAACGAACTTCCTTGGTAAGGTCGAAATTGTTTATCGCCTTTATTAGTCCCACAACGCCTATCTGGAAGAGGTCGTCTATATCCTCACCTCGTCCGGTAAATCGCTGTATGACGCTGAGCACCAGTCTTAGATTTCCGCGTATCAGTTTGTCACGAGCCTCTTTGCTGCCGGTCTCTTTGATCTCACGCAGCAGCGCTATCTTCTCTTCCTCTTTCAGCACCGTAAGCTCCGAAGTGTTTATTCCTGCGATAACTACCTTATTGTAAGCCATAATACAGTATCCTCCAAGTTGATACATATATTATGGCGCGTTTTCAGGAATATAAATCATGGAAAAAACTGGTAATCCCCAGAGAAAACAAAGACCGGCACTGTCAGTGCCGGTATCCGTTAATTTATCCTGCTATCTCCGGCAGTATGTGCCTGCCGTATCTGGTATTCAGAGGTGTTATGTAGACGCGGTTAATCTCATGCACAGTATGTGCGTCACGCAGCATATCCCTTTCAGGCAGGGACGAGAGCACATAGGCAATGTCCTGTACAAGTGCCGTATCTCCCCAGCGGACAGCATCATAAAGTCCGTTCACTGCGTATACTGCAAAGGCTGTAGCCGTGTTCGGGATATCCGCAGTGTATCGCATGGGATCGCGGTAATATGCAGAAATGCTCCTCACGCCGGAAAGCTTCTTCGCTGCCTCATCAGCAGTCATCCTTCCGCCGAGAGCTTCATGCAGTATCTCTGTTATCGCGTATGGATCGTCGCCTGACGGTGACAGTCTTATGACTGCCGCCGCTCTGCGGATCATGTCCCACATATCATCACTCCTTCACATATCCTATGAGTTTGCCAAGTGCAAGCTCAAAGCAGCTGCCGTACCACACCTCTTCGAAATGTCCCTCTGTGGCTTCAATGCAGTCAAGTGTGTATCTTACCGATATATCCAGTGCTCTGTCAAGGCTCTTGCCGAGAGCTACAGCTCCGGTGAATACGCTGGCGAAAATATCGCCTGTGCCGTGAACTGTACGGTCGATATTCTTGCCGAATGAGTATATGAACCTGTCATTGGCAGAATCATAGGCTGCTGCGCCCTGTTTATCGCCGCCGAGACATACTCCCGTCAGGACCGGAGTCGAACATCCCAGTCCTGCAAGTCCGCGGAGAGTGTCCTCAACATATGCCTTGTCATACTTATCAGGATAAGGCATATCCAGCAGCAGTGAAGCTTCTGTCAGATTCGGGAGGATATAATCCGCCTTTGAGCACAGTTTCCGCATCTCTGCCACGAATTCGTCTGTGAATCCGGCATACATCTGTCCGCCGTCTCCCATTACGGGATCTATCACTATGAAATTGTCATCCGTGCCGAAATCCCGGCAGAATTCCTCGACTATGTGTACCTGCTGCTTTGATCCGAGATATCCTGTATATATGCCGTTGAATTTCAGATCCATGCTCTTCCAGTGAGCAGCTACAGCAGGTATATCCTCCGTAAGATCACGGAAAGTATAATTGCTGAATCCCTTTCCGGTATGAGTTGAAAGCACTGCCGTCGGTATGACCGCAGTCTCTATCCCCATCGCAGATATGACCGGCAGTGCCACCGTCAGTGAACACTTGCCGAAGCATGAAATATCCTGTATCGTAACTACTCTTTTCATTATAATGTGATTCTCCTTCATTATAGATATCAGCCGGTCTTCATTCAGATCAG
Organism: Ruminococcus flavefaciens; assembly: GCA_002373775.1. Classification (GTDB taxonomy): domain Bacteria; phylum Bacillota; class Clostridia; order Oscillospirales; family Ruminococcaceae; genus Ruminococcus; species Ruminococcus flavefaciens_M. The sequence continues at coordinate 6,324 of DFJW01000095.1, forward strand.
CTCTATATCAAGTATCGCAGCAGAATTCGAAAGCTTTACGGTCAATTCACCGACCTCCGGAATGTCAGCCGGAAGTTCTGCGCTGTATGCTCTGAAATCATCTGCTGCATCACTGGCAGCGATCCGGATCACTGTCTTTATGCCGCATATATCCAATTCTGCATCCGTCGGCTCAACATATGCCGACGCTTTAAGTTCAAGTCTGTGTTTGCCTGCGAAAGGCACTCCGTTGTATTTCACAGTGCCGTCCCAGCCGCGCACCGTCACATATTGTCTGCCGAGCCTGCGCGAATATGCTATCAGAGCATTGTCTCCGGAATCAAAGGTCTGCGCTTCAAAACAGCTTCCGCGCACTCCGATATGTTCTCCGGATATATCAAGTTCTGCTCTGCACCGTATGTCAGCAGAGGAAGCACCTGCCATGAAAGTATATTTGCCGGTCTCGGTCATGAACTTTCCGCGGTGAAGGTCATATATCTGAAGGATATGCTCAGGTATGCTTATCTTCACCCTTCCGGTCTCACCTGCCTTCAGGCTGATGCGCTCAAATCCGCATAGCCTGCGTATGGGGCGGCTCACTTCCGAATCCTTCACTGTATAGTATATCTGCACTACGTCTGTACCGTCGGTATCTGAGGTATTCTCAACATCCAGCTCAGCTTCGGCACCGTTTTCAGTGCGTCTCACTTCAAAGCCCGACCAGCGGAATCCGGCATAGCTCAGTCCGTATCCGAACGGATACAGCGGTTCGCCCTTGAAATACATATATGTAGTGCCTCCCAGTTCAATATCATATTCCATGATATCCGGAAGGTCATACTCCGATCTGTACCATGTCATCGGCAGTCTTGCAGACGGAACGTTCCTGCCGCTGAGTGTATGCGCAGCAGCTGTTCCAAGATGAGCGCCGGCATGCGTAGTATACAAGATAGCCGGAAGCAGTTCCTGTTCACGGCATATCGAATACTGATAGCTCGATATCAGCAGCAGTACTGTCGCCGGATTGACGCTGTGGAGAAATTCCGTCATGCCCTCCTGTATGTTCAGCTTCAGAGTCCTGCGGTCGTATCCCTCCTGTGCCACCTGTACAGGATAATTGCCTGTGCAGTATATCACAGTCCCGCAGGCTGACGCGAGTTCAGCTGCGCGTTCCTTTCCGGCACTTACCGTTTCGATACGGAACAGCACATCTTCACCGACTGAACGGCGGTGTGTGAAACTCAGTCCTTTATCGTCAAGCATAAGCCGTTCATGTCCGAGATACGCCTCTATCAGTGTGCCTTTCTCAGTATCAAATGTATTGAATGTCTCATGGGTGAACCAATCATATATCGTCCTGTTATGGAGGCGGAGTTCCCCGTCGGTATTGCGGACGTACCTGCGGTATTTCACGGAAAACAGGTTCTTCCAGTTCTCTCCCCAGTCCTGTAGCTCGAATCTTTCAGCTTCGGTGACTTTATCAGCATCAGCGATGATCCTGCCGTCTTCCTTCGCGGAAAGGTATTTTCCGTTGGGAGCCTTTATGGCAACGATATCCCATAGCCTGTCGTGTACTATCTCACAGTCCGGGAATTCCGCTCTCATGCCGTCAAGCACACTTACTGCACTGCGGTAAGTGCCGGTGTACCAGTCCTTCAGGCTCTCATCCGCCAGCGGACCGCAGACGGCTATCCTGCCGCCGACATCACGCAGAGGAAGTATTCCGTCATTTTTCAGCAGCACTACCTGTTCCATTGCCGCACGGAGATTTGTACTGTCAGATGTACTGCTTTCCAGTACATCCATGCCTATCCCGTCGAAAGGCGTGTGTTCCGAAAAATGTCCCAGTCTTGCACGGGCATACAGCACGTTTTCAAGAGCACTGTCAATGTCCTGCTCTGTCAGTATGCCGTTTTTAAGACCTTCACGGGCAGCATTGGCTGTCAGTTCAGCATTATCCGTCATGATATCACAGCCGGCATGCAGTCCCTCGGCAAGTGCCTCGGAATGGCGTTCACAGTAATGATGCGCAGTCACAGTCTGCGAAAAATCAGCTCCGTCTGTGACAGCGAACCAGAGTCCCCACTGATCTTTCAGGACGCTGTTAAGTTCCGGATTGCACATGGCTGGTATCCCGTTTATCTCATTGTACGCCGTCATTACGCTCCTTGCGCCGCCGTACTTTACGGCGTTCATGAACGCGGCATAGTAGTATTCGTATTTCAGCCTGAGGGGGATACTGGCATTGCAGCTTCCTCTCTTGTATTCGTTGTTATTGGCACAGAAATGCTTCAGCGTGGGGATAGTTTTATAGAAACCGTCCTGCTCCCCCGCCATTGTGCGTGTATACGCTGCCGTCATCTCTCCGGCAAGGAAAACATCCTCGCCGTATGCCTCCTCTGTGCGTCCCCATCGCGGATCGCGTTCCATATCTACTGTAGGTCCCCATACACAAAGGCATCCGCGCTTTTCTTTATTATAGTACGCACGGCATTCGTCTCCGCATATCTTTCCCAGTTCCTCCATAAGCCGGCGGTCGAATGTGGAGGCAAGTCCTATCGGCTGAGGGAAGACCGTAGAGTAGTGTTCGTCATCACGTCCCACAAATCCTCTCGCCACTTCGTGCCCGATATAGAAATCATTTATCCCCAGACGCTCAACGCCCTGCTGATGCGTCGTGAGGAGATGCAGCTTATCTTCCAGCGTAAGCTCGCCTAAAAGCTCACGCGCACGCTGCATAAACCTGTCGTTCCTGTCCATAATAAACTCCTTTTAATCAGACTGTGCCCTTACAAATTCAGGTGATGCCGGTCAGTTCATGATACAGCTTCTTTGCATAGCCGTCAGTCATGCCGCAGATGTAATCCGTCACCAGCATGAGCCTGAGATACAGCTTCTCTGCCTCTCCGCAGTCTGCTGAACTGTGTTTGTATGCCCGGATATAATTCTCTGAGATAAGCGCAGTCAGCTTATCATCCAGCACAGAACGAGGCTCATCCGTATCATAGACTATTGCTGCCCGGACAAATTTGTCCAGCAGGAAACCGAATATCTCTCCGGCAGCTATTTCCAGTCTGAATATCTCCTTGGAACGGAAAACATATCTGTATGCAAGATCGCTGAGAGCATGTGCCAGAGCATTGCCATAGGATACGGAAAGCAGTTCCTTTCCGAAGCTTCCTTCCATTATTGCGCGGTAATTGCGTGTGAATCCGAAAGCTGCACACTTCAGCAGCACTCCCTGCACATAGATCGTCCAGCGCTGTACTGCGTTCTGTTCGGGCGAAAGAAGCCCTTTTTCCTTTGCCTGCTCATAATAGTATTCAAGCTTTTCAACGGCTTTGCTGTATTCTTTCATCTCGCCGTCACCGGAGCATCTGTGGATATAATTCTCCTTCAGTTCCGAGAGGAGAACACTGTAGCTTATGAAGCCCTTCTTTACAGCGTCTTCGATGTCTGCGGTCTTGTATGCGATATCATCGGCTGCTTCAAGTATGAACGCAAGAGGGTGACGTGCTCCGGCAGAGCCCGTTCCAGCCTTTATTTCGGAAAAGACATCCCTTTCCGAATAATAATATCCCATTTTCTTATCCTTGATATTTCCGCTGTTCCTGTTAGTCTCGGTGGATGCTACGGGATACTTTATTATTGTGTCCAGCAGGGTATACGTCAGGTTCATTCCGTTCTCATCCACTATGAAATGCAGCTTGGTCAGCAGGCGGAGTGCCTGCGCATTGCCTTCAAAATTCAGCAGATCACTGCACATCTGCGGCAGAAGTATATCCGTTATCTTCTTTCCCCTGAATGTTAGTCCGCTCAGGTTACGGCTGAACCAGTTGCGGATATAGTCCTCGCCGAAATGCCCGAAAGGCGGATTGCCTATGTCATGGATAAGTCCCGCGCATTCCAGCACGCTGCATATCTTGTTCACTGCAAGTTCGTCGATATCACTGTCCTTGCGGTACTTTATGATATCGCTGAATATCATCTGTCCCAGCGATTTTCCAAAAGACGACACTTCAAGGGAATGAGTCAGCCTTGTGCGGACAAAATCTCCCCTGTCAAGAGGGAACACCTGTGTCTTGTCCTGAAGGCGTCTGAATGACGCACTTCCGATTATCCGGTGATAGTCCCTCTGGAACTCATTTCTCTGATCTGAAACTACGGCTGTCGTACTCACCTCACGCTGTCGTTTTTCGCATAGAAGCTGTTTCCAGTTCATTGTTCCCACTCCGTTTCAACGGCTATCATGCCGTTTATTTTTATGGAATCAGCAGTGACATCGCACTGACATGCAAGACACTTCACTCCCGACGCAGCTGCCCTTCTCAGCGTCTCACCGAATTCAGGATGTGTAGTGTCATTTGGTCTTACGGCGCTTATCCCATTCATCTGCACCACAAAAAGCAGATACGCACCGTATCCCTCAGCAGCTGCTGATATCAGTCCGTTCAGATGCTTGATCCCGCGCTCTGTAGGCGCATCCGGGAAATATGCTATCCCCTGTCTTTCGAGCGTAACTCCCTTGACCTCCATAAAACTGCGTCTGTCTCCGCAGTCTATGCAAAGATCAAAGCGGGAATCACCGTAAGTGACCTCTCGCCTGATCGTCATATCAGCAGAAAAAATGCCGCTCTCCGGAAGCCATTCAGCAGCAGCGGCATTCGGTATCTGCGAATCCATATTTATCATTATCGGCTGACTGCCCTCACGTTCCTTTTCCACGGCGATAAGGTCATATCCGGTCTTTCTCGCCGGAGAATCCGCCTTTTCGAGCCACACTCTGCATCCCGGGACCAGCAGTTCACGGCACCTTCCCGTATTCTTCACATGCACCGTCTCTATCCTGCCTCCGATGCTGACATGGGCGATGAATCGGTTAAGGCGGTCGATAAATACGCCTTCTGCTACGTTATGGTATCTCATCAATGCCACGTCCTTGTATCATTCTCCGTCTATTTTACCATATCCGCCGGACAATTTCAATAGTTTAAAGCAAAATGTGCCTCACTTTTGTCCGTGCAAAAAGGCCGCATCAAATAACCGATGCAGCCTTTTAGTGTCAGACAGTTACATATCACACTTTTTCAAATTCCGAAGCCGGAACTCCGCAAAGCGGACAGACAAAGTCTTCCGGCAGTTCATCTCCTTCGTACTCATAGCCGCACACTGTACATCTCCAGACTGTCTTTCCTTCCGGAGTAACGCCTGCCGGTACAGTTTCCGGAACAGCAGTGCCCTTGACTATCTTCTCAAAATCAGACGCAGGATGCTTGCAGAGCGGACAGATGAAATCCTCCGGCAGTTCTTCACCGACATATTCGTATCCGCATATGGTGCATCTCCAGATAGTCTGACCGTCCGGAGTTTCTCCCACTGCCTTCGGCTTGGGCTTTATATTGCTGAGGTAGTACTCATAAGTTGCCGAGCGCTCATCGGCTATCATGCCAGACTCAGTCACATCTGCGATGAACATTGTATGTGTACCGAGGTCATAACTCTGGCAGACACTTCCGCAGAGATAGGCATTCGTGCCCTTTGTAACTATCATCGTACCGTTCTCAGCACGGCGGCAGTCCGTGAAGCCGTCGAATTTGTCACATTCCCTGCCGCTTCTGAAACCGAAATGCCTGAAGAGTTCAAAGTCTGCCGATTCGCTGATTATGGAAACGGTGAATCTGCCTGTATCGCGTATGAAATCATGAGTAAGATTATCCTTGTTCACTGTCACGCTTATGCGGTTCGGAGAAGATGTTACCTGACCGACTGTATTTGTGATACATCCGTTGTCCTTTTCGTACTCCTCAGATGTGACTACAAACAGTCCGTAGGAAAGCTTGTGCATCGGATTTGCTCCCATAGCTATTACCTCTTTTCAATAATCTACATATTTTTCAACATTATACTGTGATAATATGTGCTTTATAACATTATAATATGTGCAAAACAAAATGTCAAGAAAAATATACAGGCTCAGGTTCATATCTTCTGCTCTGTCTCTTCATGTCCGTCTGCCGTCTTATCAGCTTCGTATGCCAGTATATAGAGTATCAGGAACGGCGCAAGCACGAACGTAGAAAGGAGATATCTTGTCTCGTTGGTGACTGTGGAGATGGCTATGGAGATGATATTCCCAGACACTGGCAGGAATATCGCCCATCTCCGCCTCAGGAACTTCTTTTCCCGGTTGGCGGATAGGATCATACATATCAATAGTACGAGCGAGATGTTGTCGAACCAGAACACTGTCCTGCGTGTATGGCAGTGTCCCCAGACTATTACAGTGCTGTTCACGACATTCATTGCATATGCCGGGAAATGCCTCGGCAAAAGTCGGAGATACAGCTTTATGGTCCCGGTTTTATGCTCTCCCATGCCGAGTATGAGCATATTGTTCAGCACATCCATATCAGGATCAGCGGTTATCCTCGGATCAAAGTCCTCATGCCATATCAGACTGCTGAGTCCCCAAGGATCATACTCATCTCTGAGCCAGTCAAGCGGAAGGAACTCCGACACCTCATCCAGTTCCGCGTCCGTTGCTCTTCCGTCGTTGACGGCTGCTGCTATGCCTGTGCCGAACACCTGTAGTCCGAAGCCGTTCGGTATGGTCCTTGTGCCGAGAACGTCATAGGCATACCAATGATTTGCTGTGAAAAGCACGGCAAAAGTCACTGCCGATGCGATCATCTCGCGGTACTTCTTTTTCTTTATCAGCACTGCCAGCAGGAATATCACGGCAAAAATCACGGTCACTATGCCGTTCAGCCTCAGCAGCAGTATCCCGGCAAGAGATATACCGGTCAGGAGAGCTTTCAGCAGTCCGAAACGCTCAGGTTCATCGAGCAGGCAGCATATCAGCAGTGTGAGGCAGCCGATAAAAAACGTATGCGGCGTGTCTTTCCACGGAAAAAGATAGGGTTCTGTATTTCCGGCTGCGGAATTGAACACTCCCATGACTGCGAACTGCAATGCGAAGGGGACGCCTTTTTTAGTCAGGAAATGCGCGAACATTGCAAACAGCGCCGCTATCATCAGAAGCTGCACCAGTATCACTATGGTGAAGCTGTCATAGATGCTGAGCAGTGCTTTAAGGAATATGGTATGTGCAACAGCGTGTACATCGCAGTAAGAGATGTCTCCGTGTATCTGCTTCCACTGATTGCGGCAGTCAGGCGAGGTACGATAAGGGAAATAACAGCTCCAGTACATGCAAAGTGCTGCAAATGTCCAGACGAATACTGCGGCGGCGGCTTTTGCCGGGGAAAGGTCTATGGAATAGCCTTTCCTTTGCCTATAAGCCGCACATCCGCGTCTCAGCGCATTGGCTATGCCGGCGAAAAGATATGTCCAGACTGCTGTACCTGCCATAATCAGCAGAACTATCACTGCTGCCGGCAGATGATAGTCACAGATGAGTATATATGTGAACGAAAGGCTCCATATCGCCGCAGCTATGACATTTCCGGGACGAATTATCCTCTTCCGGCTGCTCTCTCTGTATTTTACGGCAATTATAATGACTGCCGCCAGTATCAGTACATCCCACACCTTGGTAACATGTTTTTGCAGCAGCGGCAGATCTATGAAACGAAGTGCAGCTGCTGTCACAGTCAGCAGGACAGTACCGCCGATCAGCCGCTTTTCTTTTAAGGTCATTTTTACCTCCTGATGCTTCTTTTAATACAAATGCGGAATCCACCGGGAATTCCGCATTATATGAATCAGTTCACGATACTTATATATTCCTTTGCAACGTAGCCGTAGCCGTCCTTGTACTTTATCTTGTACCAGCTACCCTCTTCGCCGACGATATCAACTGTTCCTCCCTTTGCGGCTGAACCTATGATGTCACTGTTGGAAGATGCGCTCTTTCTGATGTTGAGGTCGGTCTCTTTGGTCATGACCTTGCCTTTTCGGAGAACTTCCTCGGCTTTCTCGGTGGTCGGCTGTGTCTGAACCGGCTGTGTACCGGCTTCTGTTTCGGTCTCAGGCTCTGTAGCTGCCGGACCTTCCGTCGGCATAGGACCTCTGGAGTAAACTATCATTATCATCTCGCCCTTTGCCACTACAGTGCCGGGTTCAAGATTCTGCCTTACAACATTGCCTTCCGGCACTTCATCGTCATAGGTAAATATGGGTTCGGGATAGATCGTCAGACCTGCCTCCTCTGCTTTATGCACAGATTCGACATATGATAATCCGGAGAGATCAGGGACCACCACTTCGTCCGAATCAGGTTCTGTCTCGGCAGGGAGCTCAGTCTCGGTCTCCATTTCGGTCTCTTCTTCAGTATCTTCTTCTGTTTCTTCTTCTGTTTCTTCCTCAGTTTCTTTGATCGAATATGACGAGGAATCCCTTGCACTTCTGGATGAAGAACCGCCTGCTCCTCCGTCATCGTCATCCTTGTTCATTAAAAGGAATACGCAGACGCCTGCTACCGCCAGCAGGAGCAGGATGATTATGATTATCAGCACAGGCATCATATTGCCGCCGCCATTGCCGTTATCAGGCTGTGTACGGTAACGTGGATCCTGCGGATATACGCCGTTGGGCTGATAAGGATTTCCCTGCTGCTGGAACGGATTCTGCTGCACTCCCTGAGCCTGCTGATAAGGATTCCCCTGCTGGAACGGGTTCTGCTGTGCCCCCTGAGCCTGCTGATAAGGATTCCCCTGCTGGAACGGGTTCTGCTGTCCTCCCTGAGTCTGCTGATAAGGATTTCCCTGCTGCTGGAAAGGGTTCTGCTGATAAGGTCCATTCTGCTGATAGCCATTCTGACCGAACTGATCTGACATACAGCCACCTCCTCAATTTATTTTGTTATATTTATTTTCTTGGAATACTTGACTTCGCCGTTATATATCCAGCTGACTGTGACTTCGCCGGTCTTGTACACTGTAAAGGTCTTGTCTTCATGAAATTCTATTATTGAAGGATCAGATGATTCACGGACCACATCCTTTCCGAAAGGTCCGGTGTTTTTCACTTCCAGTTCCAGTTCAGCGGATTCGCCTGTTTCTTCTCCGTAGAATGAGAGCCGGCAGGTCTTGTCCTTGCCTTTGAGCTCGGATGCGTCTATGGTGATCGTATACTCATTGCCGTCACGTTCCGAATAGATGCTTATATCAGGCGGAGCATCGCAGTACAGCTTTTCAGTAGCATCACTGTTCACTGTTACCGTGACAGTGGTCTCAGCATGAGTGACCGAATTATATGAATAGCCGAAAAGCTTTCCGATATCCGACATCCGCACTTCATCCGGACAGACTACATCGGTTATCTCTATGTCGTCGTATATCTCGATGACGGCTCTGTTGGAATCAAGTTCGACTGAACTTATGGGAACTGTCTTCTGCCCGGAACTTCCGTCATTGTGTTCGTTGTAGAGCTTGTATCCGGCAATTGCCGAAACTGCGAGCACTGCTATCGAAAGCAGCACCACCAGCCACACCAGTATGCCTGAACTGCTTTTTCTAACAGGCGGTGCAGGATACGGATTGTTCATCGGATATACCGGCTGCATCATTGGCTGAGGCTGCATCACCGGCTGTATGACCGGCTGAGGCTGCATCGACGTCATCGGCATAACACGAGGCGGTATCTGCTGCACCTGTACAGGTACCGGCTGATCGGGGACAGCAGCCGGAGCTGTCTTCTTTCTGTTGAGCGCGTCAAGGTCGCTGAGCATCTCATCAATGGTCTGATACCTCTCGCTTCTGTCATATGCACATGCTTTGAGTATTATTCGTGCAAATTCGTCAGATGCGTTTGAAGGCTTAGGCAGCGGCACGCCTTTCATACGTTTGTCAACGGCTGCTTCTGCCAGCATTTCCTTTTCAAACGGCATATAATAATCGTTCATGAACCTGTAAAGGCATATGCCGAAGGAATATATATCCGCCTGTGCGGTGTAATAATCGCCCTTCTTGGATTTTGAAAAATACACTTCCGGAGCAAGATATCCGGCAGTACCGGCAAAAGTCGTGGAACGGACGGTCTGCTTGGAGATGTTGAAATCACCGAGCTTGAACACGCCGTCGGTGCTGTAAAAGAGATTTCCCGGTTTAAGGTCGCGGTGGATTATGCCGCGGTCGTGGGCATCTTTTATGCCGTGTCCGATATCATGGGCAAGGCGGCGGATGTTGTTCTCGGTGAGTTTCAGCTTCTTGTCCTTGATAAGGTCGCGGACACATTCCAGATACTCCATGCGTATGAGGAAGTAATAGCCTTCGAGTTTGCCGTCTATATAAAGTTCCCTGATGTCCTCATCCTGATATGCGACGATATACCTGCTGTTGCGCAGTTCGTACATTATAGTTGATTCATTATCCACAAGGCTGCGTTTGTACTCTATAGAGCGCCGACGGAGATCCTCATCCAGCAGAGTAGTCTCATCCGGCACTATGGGTTCTATTTTAAGGGCAGAAATATCAGTACGGTTCATGCGCCGCGCGGCTATCTTGTACACCGCACTGTAGCTGCCTGAGCCGATATGCTCCTGAATGTACCAGTTTTCCCAGAGAGGCTGTTTTATCTGCCCGAGTATCGCTCTTATTATATCTTCAGAGTTTTCCAATATTGCCCCCCATTCCCGGACCGATGCCCGTGATTCTACTTATTATAATAGCAATATTAGCCCTTTTTGTCAAGACAGATATACAATGTTAAAAGGGTTTCTTGTTTTTTTCGTGACAATTGTATATACTGTAATTAAAAATATCTTCAAAAATTTTTTTCATTTTTTGTGTTACGCACACCCAAGGGCGTGTGAATGTATTTATTGAAAGCAAAACCATGGAATTCTTTCAGGAGGGACGTCTATGACAGGCAAAGAATACTGCCGACTCTGCAAGCAGTCACCAGATACTGCATACAGGGCACTTTTCGACGAATATCTCAGCTACGTCTATACGATAGTATACAACAAACTGCGAAGCTGTGCATCCGCTCAGGATATCGAGGAATGTGTAAGCGATGTGTTCGCTGAAATGTACATGAAGTACGATATAGATTCTGAATTCAGCGGCGAACTCCACGCATACATAGGTACTATCGCAAAGAGAAAAGCCATAAACCGCTATCATCATACAATTTCCGAGAGCAGACACATCGAAGCGATCGAAGAAAGCGAATGGGCTGCAATAAACTCAGGTCAGAATGTGACTGCGGATTCCGAAAGATCAGAGATACGCAATATCATGCTCGACAAGATAAACGAACTCGGAGAGCCTGATACCACCATAATTATTCAGAAATTCTACTACGACCGCTCATCTATAGAGATAGCTGACATGTTATCAATGAATGCACCTGCCGTAAGAATGCGCTGCAAACGCGCTATGGCACGCCTGAGATCATTGCTGGAAGCTGTCGGGATCACACTTTAAGGAGGTATGAAATATGAATAATAATGATAGATTCCGTATATTCGAAAATGCTGATGATAAATTCATCGAAAGGCTCAAAGACTCCCCTAAATTTACTGATGATGAAAAGGAGCGCATGTTTAAAATGAGCAAGAAGATATTTGAAGATAAAAAGAATATGGTGAACGGAAATATCACCATGACTGAAAATGAAGAAGTAAATGGTGTTGAGCGATACAGCCGTCCGGCTTGGTACAAGCCGCTTATCAGCACAGCTGCCTGCCTCGTTGTACTTGCAGGCGTTGCCGGATCATTCATGGTCATGAAGAATCTCGGCAAAACCGGTACTACTGACACATCAAAAGTAACAGCTACACAGGCAAGCACAGAAACAACAGAAGAAGTCCTCACAACAGATGCCACAACTACTGCCGGCACAGAAGCTGTTACAACTACTATCGTTACTGTCCCTGTTGCAGCAGCAGAAACTACTACCGAGCCCACTGAGCCTGCAACTGAGGCTGAAAAAGAAGCCGTTACAGAAATTGTTACAGAAGCTGATACCACAGAGCCGGCTTCTGAAGAGACTACGCTGACAGATCACGATGCAGAACTCATCGCACAGGCAACTGAATTATATGACCGCGCATGCGCAAAATACTGGGAATACACATTCGGAGACCCGTTCGCACTTGACAATGACGATGTGTATATCGATGATAGAGGCTGGCAGTTTACAAGGATAACAGACGACTCGATACAGTCACGTTCTGACATCTTCAGCGGTTTCTATGAAGTTTTTGCATCACGCTATCTCTATGACGACATATTATATGACCGCTACATCGAGCATGACGGAAAATACTACGTCGCAAACGTCGGAAGAGGGAGCAATATCTTCTACACCGGTTCTGAGATCACAGACGTAAAGAGCATAGAAGGCGATGAGATAACCTTCACCGTAGTCAGCACTTACGAGGATCCGGGAACCGGCGAATCCGAGACAAGAACATCGGTATTCTCAATGGTAGATGAAAACGGTACATGGAAAGCCGGCAGATTTGAGATCCCCAACTGAAGCAAACCTACGCTCACCAGGCATGATACCTTAGCTTATATATGATAAAAGCCCGGATATGGCAATGTACCATATCCGGGCTGTTTTTATCAGGGTAACGTTCTCAGATCATTACCGTTAGTGCAGTGTCACACTGCTCAGATATTTCCGGTGATTATAAGAGTGCTGACACCAGGCTGTACTGACCACGCACCTGTGGAAGCATCCTGCGTGAACTGTGCCGCAGGGACGGTTATCTGTCCTTCCAGCGTTGTGAAAGCACCGGTAGTCTCTTCGTAGGTGTAGTTTGTTCCTGCTGCCCAGACCGCACCGTTGAACTCAGCCCTGAGGTTGCTGAGGGCAGGGTCAAAGATATCGTTGAATATCACGTTATCGCTGACATCCGCCGCAGTGCTGCCGAAATTCTGGATTATAAAGGTGTATGTCACCTGTCCGTTCTCCTCAACAGCAGTCGGACTGAGTGACTTGCTTATAGCAAGGTCAGCTCCTTCGGCAGGAACTAAAGTTGCAGATGCACTGACATCCGAGAAGCCTGTTCCGCTCATCACTGCTGTATTCACGATAGAGGCATTTTCTCCGAGAGGTGCGAACTGATTTGTCCTTGCTGCATAGATGAGCGCAGTGTTTCCGCCTGCCGGTACATTTATACCGGTAACAGTAAGCGGTGAAAGGCTCGAAATCACCGGTGCTGCCTGCAATATGCCGTTCACATAGCAGCTCATGCTGCCTTCTGTATACGTCATAGGCACAACGGTCATCTCCGCGCCTTCCGGGCCGAACTGATATGCTCCGAGGTCATCTGTGACCGTTATATTCTCAAGACAGGAAGCGCCGTTGTTCACAAGACTTATCACAAATACCTCTTCACTGTCAGAAGTATAGCTGCCTGTCACGGAATTCTTGGAAGCGGCAAGCACTTCCAGTATCTCGCCTGTTGTTATATTTGAACTGGTAACTGTTCCGTTATAGGAAAGCGTTGCCTGATTGTAAAATGTTGCCATTCTCATCCCTCCGTCTGATAGATAGGGAGTATTCCTCCCTGAAATATCATATGCAGCGGGATATAAAGCTGTGAAAGCTTCACGCCTCGGTATTTCGTTTTTTCAGAAGATACATCCTTCCGCTGTAGGGTGGGATATCCATATCCAGATGATCGCCGGAATGATCCCAGACCGTCCCGCCGTCCGGAGTATTGCCGCTGTAAAGCTGGTTGTCGGAATCCAGCAGCAGTTCAACATCATAGCCAGAGCCAACTGTCACTGAGTAGTCCGGCTGGAACCAGTCCGAGAAATTGAGGACTGCAAGTATGTCTCCGTCAGCACTTTTTCTCCTTATTGCATATACGCATCTGTCAGCTGAGGAACAGTCCTCCCACATGAAATTCGTGGGATCATAGTCGTAGTGCAGAGCATTGTATTTCAGGTAAATGCCGTTGAGTTTCTTTATATACTCCCTGAACGAATCGTGCAGCGGATATTTCAGCATGTCCCAGTCCTGCTCGCGCTTTTCGTCCCATTCGCGCAGCTGGGCTATCTCGTTGCCCATAAAGTTCAGCTTTTTGCCGGGATGTGCTATCATATACATATACATCGCCCTCGCCTGTGGGAACTTTTCCGGATACTGCCCGTTCATCTTCTGGGCGATTGTCGCTTTTCCGTGCACCACTTCATCGTGAGAAAGCGGGAGTATGAACCTCTCGTTGTAGAAATAGAGCATGGAGAATGTCAGCTTGTGATAATCTCTTGTCCTGTACATGGGGGCGCTCTGGAAATATTCAAGGGTATCGTGCATCCAGCCGAGATCCCACTTATAGTCGAATCCCAGTCCGCCGTCGAATACCGGAGCTGCTACCTTGGGATAAGATGAAGAATCCTCCGCCGCTATTATCGCTGACGGATGCCGCGCTTTCAGACCGCAGTTCATGTCCTTCAGAAACTGTATCGCACTCCGGTTCTCTCCGCGGTGTTCATCACCGTGCCAGTATATCATATTGCGTATCGCATCCATTCTCAGACCGTCGAAATGATACACCGTAAGCCAGTAATCTGCCGCAGATTGTATGAAAGAACGGACCTCACCTTTGGAGTGCATGAAATTCCGGCTGCCCCATTCGTTGTATCCGGCTTCATCATCCGGAAATTCATAGAGCCGTGTGCCGTCATACTCGGTAAGTGCATAGTGATCCACCGCAAAATGCACCGGTACAAGATCAATAAGCACACCTATGCCCTTCTTATGGCAGGTATCCACAAGCTGCATAAGCTGCTTTGCAGTGCCGTAGCGCGATGTCGGAGAGAAGAAGCCAGTGGACTGATATCCCCATGATTCATCGCAGGGGTGCTCTCCCACAGGCATCAGTTCAATGTAATTGTAGCCGTATTCGACGCAGTAATCCGCCAGCATACTGCCTAACTCCGCATAATCGTACCACCCCTCGGCAGCGATGATCTCTTCCCCTGAAAGCTGATCTGCCGGCTTTTCATCATCCGGCAATACCGGAGCTTTTCTCTTCCATGAACCGAGGTGGACTTCGTAGATATTCATAGGCTTGTCTCTGCCGTCAGTTCTCTTGTCCATCCATTCTTTATCGCTGAAGCAGAAGCCTCTCAGTTCCCTTATCACCGAACACGTTCCCGGCCGCACTTCCATGCCGAAACCGTATGGATCACAATGGTCTATGAATCTGCCCTGACGGTCATATATGCGGTATTTGTAACGCTGCCCTTCTTTTGCCTCAGGAACAATGAGTTCATAGAAATTGCCGTCAGCCACGCTGTTCATGGGGATATCCTCCCAGCCGCTGAAATCTCCTACCACTGATACTTTTGAAGCATTCGGGGCATAAGTGCGGAAAACAGTTCCATTCGGGGTAATATGAGCGCCCATGAACTCATACGCATCAAACACCTCGCCTTTGTAGAATCCATATATGTCCATAACATCCTCCGCTGATACTAATAATTGACACATGTCTATAATCGTGCTATAATTATATTATATGATAAAACAAACTCTATTTCAACCAACGATTTTTTACAACAGTTGCATAATAGACACTTGTCAAAAAATGTCGAATAAGGAGAGCATATGGATATACGGATAGAAAAGACAAGAAGGAGCATCATCAACGCATTCCTTGAACTCAGGTCGCGGAAGCCTCTGGAAAAGATAACTGTGAAAGAGCTTGCAGGTCTCGCTGAGATAAACAAAGCCACATTCTACCTCCACTACCATGACACTTATGACCTTTCGGAATCCCTTGAAAAAGATGTTGTGCAAAGCTGTCTGAGGAGCATCCAGCATCCGGAACTGATATTCAGCGATACAAGGCAGTTCATACGCGAACTGGAAGACGCTTTTGTGGCTAACGAACAGCTTATCAAAATACTATTCGAAGGCAGCCGCAGCAGCAGTTTCGTCTCATTGCTGGAAAATGATCTCATGGCAGTCATGCGCAGTGTCAGACCGGACTACGAACCCAGCTCAGAGAGCCGCATGATGCTGACTTACCTCATCTACGGAGGATACTACACCTATTTCAAGTACTGTGACCACGGCATAAAATCTGTAATGGCACTTATCGAAAAGCTCTCGGACAGCATAGTATGCCTCTACGAATAACATATCTCACACAATACAAAAAGCACCTGATGTCCTTTGCCAGACATCGGGTGCTTTGCTGCTTATTTCTCAGCCCTTGCTCTGATATACTGCTCAAGGCAGTCTATCGTGCGTTCAATACCAAGACGGCTGCTGTTGATGCTGAGGTCGTAGAGTCTTGAATCTCCCCAGTGACCGGAGCAATGATAATTGTGATAGCGCTTTCTCTTCTTATCCTTCTTGTTGATGAGAGATTCAGCGTCATCCTTTGAAAGATCATAGACTTTCATTACACGCTTTATCTTTTCTTCCATATCTCCAAGGATGAACAGCGAGACAAGTGCGGGATACTTGCGCAGTTTTGTCTCCGAGCAGCGTCCTACCACCACGAAAGATTCGCCTGAAGCCGCTTTCTTATCTATGAAATCGAACTGCATCTCCGCGATGTTGTCCTCGATAGAATTGCTGTAGCCATTGACGCGGCGTGAAAACAGACGGTGCTTAGGCATCTCATTGTACTTCTCGACTTCTTCAGGAGTCAGGTCTGTCATATCTGCAATGTCGGTGATAAGATGTCTGTCATATATCGGTATATCAAATCTTTTAGCAAGTTCCTCTGCAATGACTCTTCCGCCGCTTCCGAACTCACGTCCAACAGAAATTATAAGCTGTGACATAATTCATACCCCCATTACTTATTATAAATACCTTACGAAAATGTATACAGTCGATATAGCAAGAACTATAACAGTCGCCGGTGCAAGCTTGCGGCAGTATTTTCCCCAGCCGATAGGGTGTCCGTTCTTTGCTGCGACTGATGTGCCTACTACGTTTGCAGAAGCTCCGATAGGAGTTGCACTTCCGCCGATATCCGTACCGATAGAAAGTGCCCAAGCCAGCGTGTTGAGACTTACGCCTGCTGTTTCTGAAAGGCTCTGTATAACGGGTACCATTGTTGCTGCAAACGGGATATTGTCAACAAATGCGCTTGCGATAGCTGATACCCAGAGGATGATAGCTATCATCATCATCACATTGCCTCCGCTGATCTTCTCGATGAAATCAGCTATCATTTCGAGGATGCCTGTCTCTTCAAGTCCGCCGACAACTACGAACAGTCCGATGAAGAAAAGAAGTGTCTTATAATCGACTTTCTTGAGAAGTCCGAGCGCATCCTTGCCTGCTGTGATGAGTGTTACAGCTGCTATGAAGATGCCGATAGTAGCAACAGTAAGGTGTGTCATTGCATGGGTTATGAGAAGCACTACTGCGCAGCCGAAAATGATGCTGCTGATAACGAAATCCTTCTTGTTGGTTATAGCCTCAGAAGGCTTGGGGAGCTTGCTCATATCCACAGGTTCTCCGCCGGCTGTAACAAGTTCCTTGCGGAATACTATGTAGAAGAATATTATGGATACCACCAGTGAGATACCTGCTGCAACACCTGTATTTGTCAGGAAGTCAAAGAAGGAGTAACCCAGTGAAGTACCTACGATAATGTTCGGAGGATCTCCGCACATTGTCGCTGAACCGCCGAGATTCGCACAGAATATCTCTGCCAGTATCATCGGTACAGGATTGAATTTGAGCAGTGAAGCAAGTTCTACCGTTACTGCTGCAAGGAAGAGGATTACTGTGATGCTGTCGATGAACATTGAAAGTACAGCTGACATCACCATAAATGTTATGAATATCGGTATGGTCTTGCATTTTACCATATAGGCGATCTTCATGCAGAGCCAGCGGAAGAATCCCGCCTTCGCCATTCCTTCGACCATTACCATCATACCGGCGATGAACAGTATCGTCGCCCAGTTGATACCTTTGCTCTCGCTCTCTGTCACCTGATACCAGAAATCCTTTTTGACAAAGCCTTCCAGCGCCAGTGTGTTCCAGATAGCTTTTCCGTCTCTCATGCAGATCCCGAATACCACAGTGAGCGTGAGTACTCCGCTGCCGAGAGTCACAAAATGCCGCTCTATCTTATCGAGTACGATCATTACGAACATCGCAACGAATATCACAACGGCAAATATCTGTGCTGCTGACATATTTTTACCTCCGAATAATTATTTTCTCCTTCTTTATAGTTAAATAAGAAGAAAAAACCATTTCGAATTATAACACATTTGCTCCGTCAATTCAAGGCAATTCGGCATTTTTTATATTTAACTAATTATTTCTACAAATACCTCTCAATTCTCGCAAATGATGCCGGATTTTAGTACATTCTGACAATTATATCACAACTGTTCAGTCACAGGTAAACTTTAGGTAAAATTTATCATCTTTTCTTGATATTTGGCGCTGCATGTGATATAATTATCAGGTAAAGATCAGAAAGTGTCACGGAGAACAGAAATATGATGTATTTTATGCTCATAGCAGGATTTGTGCTGCTCATAAAAGGAGCAGATTTTTTTGTGGACGGCAGTTCAGCGACTGCAAAGCGGCTGAAAGTGCCTTCACTGCTTATTGGAATGACCATAGTCGCAATGGGGACAAGCCTGCCGGAAACGTCTGTCAGCGTCAGCGCTGCCATTGCCGGCAAGAACGAACTCTCAATAAGCAATGCTGTAGGCTCGAATATATTCAACCTCATGGTAGTTGCCGGTGCATGTGCGCTTCTGCGCCCACTCCCGATCAGCCGTGATACGCTGAAAAGGGATTTCCCGTTCTCAATAGCTGCGGCTGCCATTCTGCTGGTGCTCGGCGGCATAAGCAGAGAGCTCGGTCATCTGGACGGAGCAGTTCTTCTTGTGATATTCGCCATGTTCCTTTTCACCATGATACAAAGCGCCCTGAAGGAACGTTCCGATTCAGCTGAGGAAGACATCAGCAGCCTTCCGGTATGGAAATGTGTCCTGTTTATCATCGGCGGCGCTGCTGCCATAGCAGCCGGCGGAAAAATGGTCGTGGAAGGTGCTTCCAACATCGCAAGCCATTTCGGCATGTCCGATAATCTCATCGGCATGACAATAGTCGCTCTCGGCACAAGTCTCCCGGAACTCGTCACATCCATCGTCGCTGCAAGAAAGAACGAGATAGATATGGCTCTCGGAAATGTAATAGGCTCAAATATATTCAATATACTTTTCGTACTCGGCATAGCTTCCGCTATATCGCCTATCGCTTTTACCACGCTCAATATCATCGACACTGCCGCTCTTATCATAGTCAGCCTCATCGTCCTGCTTTTCTGCATTCCCGGAAAGAAACTCGTCCGCTGGAACGGAGCCGCAATGCTCGCTGTATACTCAGGATATACCGTTTATCTTTTCATACGCTGACACAAGGAGGTCAATATGCGCATACGACACAAACCATGGGCAAAGCCCGAACTCGAAGCATGTCCGTTCTACATCCATGAGCCGCAGGCCCAGATCGGCTGCTGGGAAAAACTCTTCCCCCACCCTGAACGTCCGCTCTATGTTGAGCTCGGATGCGGAAAAGGCGGATTCATCTCTCAGGCTGCTCCGGCTCATCCGGAGATAAATTTCATTGCAATGGATATCAAGAACGAGATGCTCGTTCTCGCAAAACGCAAACTTGAAGCGGCATATGCAGAAAAAAACATGCCTATGGACAATATCCGCATAGCTATACAGAACATCGAACGTCTTGAACTGGCGTGGAATGAAAATGACCGTGCTGACCGTATATACATCAATTTCTGCAATCCATGGCCGAAAGGCAAACATAAGAAACGCAGGCTCACCCACACAAGGCAGCTGGTGAACTATAAAAAATTCCTCCGCGGCGAACTCTGGTTCAAGACCGATGATGACGAGCTCTTTGAGGAGTCATTCGAATACTTCAAAGAGGCTGGTTTCCGTATCAAATACCAGACTCGCGATCTCCATGCGGAAAGCCCGTATGAGAATTTCGTCACAGAGCATGAGAAGATGTTCACCGATGAGGGAAAGAAGATAAAATTCCTTATAGCTGAACCTATAAAGGAGGATTGAACTATGGAACACGAAAAGTCTTTCGGAAATTTCACTGTAGGCATCGGTTCATCTAAAGTTGCCGGTGCAGGAACTCTCGACAAAGCTGTTGATGCGCCCAAGGTACGGACTAAATATGATAAAGAGACTATCGCCAAAAACATAGTCAAGGCTTCACTGATATCTGCCGGAGTGATAATCAGGCACGGTGGGCTAAAAAAGAAAAAGAAGAAATGAACTGCACTGTCCGCAATATGACCGATACCGGTCTTGACAAACGGTTCTGTATGTGATATAATAATAACAATATTCAAGGCAAACCTTTAAATCCGATCCCGTGAGGTCGGCAAGGAGCGCACTGCAAGTGAGAATATACACTCTTACTATAGCTATAACTATGCTCCCTGTATGCCGGGAGCATTTTTTATTGCCTGAAAGGATGGGTAAATTGGAGACAAAACGCATCATCATGGATGAAAAGGCGATGCAGCGCGCTATAGCACGCATCTCCTATGAGATAATCGAAAGGAACAAGGGCGTTTCCGGGCTCTGTATCGTCGGGATAATCTCCCGCGGCGTGCCTCTCGGAAGGCGGATCTGCGCAAAACTCAGCGAACTCGAAGGCGCAGAAGTGCCGTTCGGATCGCTGGACATCACCAAATACAGGGACGATCACAGCGGTGCCGACCACAATGACAGGACAGACATCCCCTTCGATATCCGCGACAAGAACGTCATCATCGTGGATGACGTCATATTTACCGGAAGGAGTTCCCGTGCCGCTATGGATGCTATCATCAAACGCGGAAGGCCGCGCAGCATCCAGCTCGCCGTACTCATCGACAGAGGTCACAGAGAACTGCCGATCCGTCCGGATTATATCGGCAAGAATCTCCCCACATCCCACAGCGAAGTAGTAAAAGTTTCCGTCAGCGAGCTGGACAGCTCTGACGGAGTTGCTATATACCAGAACTCAGACCAATAAAGGAGGAATTATGTCATCACTTCTCATCAAGAACATCCGCGCAGTTGACGCTAAGTCCGATTCTGTCACCGACGTATTCATCGACGGCGGAATTATCGCAGAGATCGGTCAGAATCTCCACACAGGCGCTGACCAGGTCATCGACGGTACCGATCTCCTGCTCACTCCCTCTCTCTTCGACATGCATGTTCACTTCCGTGATCCCGGTCAGACTCATAAGGAGGACATCCTCACCGGATGTGCCGCTGCTCTGGCAGGCGGAGTCACAGGCGTGCTCGCTATGCCGAACACCGTCCCCCCCTGTGATAACCCGGAAACTATCCGCTATATCATAGACAAGGCAAAGGATACAGGCGTTGAAGTTTACCCGGTTGGCTGCATCACAAACGGCATGTCCGGCAACGGTCTCTGTGACTATGACGCGCTCAAGGAAGCCGGCTGCATATGTATCTCCGATGACGGAAGACCGGTAGTCAACGCTGAACAGATGCGTCAGGCGCTGGAGCTTTCCAAAGAGAACGGTCTGCTCGTTGCTTCCCACTGCGAGGACCTCAACATTATAAACGGAGGTATCATCAACAAGGGCGCTGTATCAGAAAAGCTTGGCGTAAAAGGCATGGACAGGGCTTCTGAGGACTACATCACCGCCCGTGAGATAATCCTCGCATCTTCTGTTGGCGCAAGGATACATATCTGCCATGTCAGCACTGAAGGAAGTGCCGCTATCATACGCTTTGCAAAATCACGCGGTATCAAGGTCACTTGTGAGACAGCTCCCCATTATTTCCAGCTCACTGATGAGCTTCTTCTGAAGCGCGATGCCGATTACAGGATGAATCCGCCTCTGCGTACTCCGGAGGACGTGAGAGCGATAATCGAAGCCATAAAGGACGGCACTATCGACTGCATAATCACAGACCATGCTCCTCATGCAGCAAATGAAAAAGCTGACTTTGAGAAAGCACCGAACGGCGTTGTCGGTCTCGAAACTTCCTTTGCCGCAACTCTCACCGCACTTTACCACACCGGCGAGATCAGCCTCAAAAAGGTCGTTGAGCTTATGTGCGTGAACCCGAGACGCATACTCGGACTGGAGATACCTGCGATACAGGTCGGAAAGACTGCCGATCTCATGATCGCGGATATAAACAAAAAATGGACTGTGGATCCCGACAAACTCCATTCAAGATCGCATAATACCGTATTCAAGGGCATGACTCTCACAGGCAAGCCGCTCGTTACGATCTCAAAGGGCATTATAAGATACGATGCCCGCAGTGAAGAATAATAACCGAACACGAAAGGAATTGATATTATGTCATTTGACAGACTCATCGAAAGAATAAAGGAACTCAAAAACCCCACAGTCGTAGGTCTTGATCCCAAGCTGGAGTATGTACCGGATTTCATCCAGAAGCGATATCTCGATAAGGACGGCTGGACTCTCAAAGCTGCCGCAAAGGCTATCTATGACTTCAATCAGGCTATAATCGACGAGATACACGATATCGTGCCGGCTATAAAGCCACAGGCTGCTTACTACGAAATGTACGGTCACTATGGTATCAGAACTCTCGAAAAGACTATCCGCTATGCAAAGCTCAACGGCATGTTCGTAATGACTGACGGAAAGAGAAACGATATCGGCGCTACTATGGAAGCTTACACAAACGCACATCTCGGCGTTACTCCTGTAGGTGAGAACGAGCTGGAAGCTTTCGGTGCTGACGCTCTCACTGTGAACGGCTACCTCGGAACTGACGGTATTGCTCCACTGCTCAAAGTCTGCAAAGAACGCGACAAAGGCATATATGTGCTGGTCAAGACTTCCAATCCTTCATCCGGTGAACTCCAGGATATGAAACTGGCTGACGGCCGCACTATCTATGAGGCTATGGGCGATATGTGCGAGAAATGGGGCGAAGACAACATAGGCAAGTACGGCTATTCAGCAGTAGGAGCAGTTGTGGGCGCTACATACCCGGCAATGCTCACAGAGCTCAGACAGCGTCTGCCCCACACAATGTTCCTCGTTCCCGGATACGGCGCTCAGGGCGGCGGTGCAGAAGGTCTCAAGGGTGCTTTCGATGAGAACGGCCTCGGCGCTATCGTAAACTCATCAAGAGCCGTTATGTGTGCATATAAGAAGGAAGGCTGCGATGAGCGTGATTTTGCCAAGGCTGCACGCCGTGAAGTCATCCGCATGAAAGACGATATCACTCAGTACATAAACCTTAAATAATAACTACTGATAAAAGTTACCGTACAATGGCGTGCGGATACTATAGATCAACGAATATTTGGAGGGAATTGTATATGTCTTTATTCAATCTATCCGAAAAAGCCTATCTCATGCTTGCCGACGGGCAGATATTCGAAGGGCGCAGTTTCGGTGCAAAGGGCACTGTGATCGGTGAAGTCGTATTCACCACCGGTCTTACAGGATATCAGGAAACACTTACCGATCCCAGCTATTACGGGCAGATCGTGACTCAGACTTTCCCGCTCATAGGAAACTACGGCGTGAACTCTCAGGACAACGAATCCGCAAAGTCATATGTCAGCGGTTATATCGTGAGAGAATGGTGCAATATGCCGTCAAATTTCCGCTGTGAGGGCAATATCGGTGATTTTCTCACAGAACATAACATCATAGGCATCCACAGCATCGACACCCGCAGACTTACCCGTATAATACGCGAAGTCGGAGTTATGAACGGCGTCATCACCACTGAGGATGTATATTCCAAGAAGGAAGAACTGCTGGAGAAGATCCGAGCTTTCTCCGTAAAGGATGCGGTAAAGAGCGTCACTGACAACGCTCTGCACACCTACGAGCCTGATGGAGAGAAGAAATTCCGCGTGGCACTGTTCGATTTCGGTTACAAGCGCAATATCCGTCAGGAACTCCTGAAGCGCGGATGTGAGGTTGTAGTCGTACCGGCAGACACTGACGCTGAAAAGATAAGAGAGATCTCTCCGGACGGCATAATGCTCTCCAACGGCCCCGGAGATCCGGCTGAGAATACAGACATCATTTCCAATATACGCGAGATAGAAAAGCTCGGTATACCGATATTCGGAATCTGCCTCGGTCATCAGCTCATGGCTCTTGCCAACGGTGGAAAGACCGAGAAGCTGAAATACGGTCACCGCGGTGCAAATCAGCCCGTTATCGACCTTGACAGCGGTCTTACATACGTTACCAGCCAGAATCACGGCTATGCAGTTATCGGTGACAGCATCGACAAGTCGGTAGGCTATGTATCTCATATAAATGCCAACGACAAGACCTGTGAAGGCATACGCTATACTTCCGTAAATGCCTTCACTGTGCAGTTCCATCCGGAAGCTCACGGCGGACCGCTCGACACTGCATATCTTTTCGATGAATTTGTAAAGAATATGGAAAAGGAGCGTGACTGATATGCCGCTGAGAAAGGATATCAAAAAAGTACTCGTAATAGGTTCAGGTCCTATAGTTATCGGACAGGCTGCTGAATTCGACTATGCCGGCACTCAGGCATGCCGTGCGCTCAAACAGGAAGGACTGGAAGTCGTACTCGTAAACTCCAACCCTGCTACTATAATGACAGATAAGGCTATGGCTGACAAGGTCTATATCGAACCCCTGACTCTCGATGTGATAAAGCGCATAATCGAGATAGAGAAGCCGGACAGTCTGCTCTCCACTCTCGGCGGTCAGACCGGACTCACACTTTCAATGCAGCTGGCTGAGGAAGGATTCCTCGATTCCCATAACGTAAAGCTCCTCGGTGCTGATCCGGAAACTATCCACAAGGCTGAGGACAGACAGGCTTTCAAGGACACAATGGAAAAGATCGGCGAACCCTGCATCCCTTCAAAGGTCGTTGAGACAGTTGAGGACGCTCTGGACTTTGCCGAGGTCATTGGCTACCCTGTGATCGTCCGTCCTGCATTCACACTTGGCGGTACCGGCGGCGGTATCGCAAACACAAAGGATGAACTCCATGAGATCGCTACCAACGGTCTCCGCCTTTCACCTATCACCCAGATACTCGTTGAAAAGTGCATAAGCGGCTGGAAGGAGATCGAATTTGAAGTTATCCGTGACGCCAAGGGAAATGTCATCACCGTATGCTCCATGGAGAACTTCGATCCCGTCGGAGTACACACCGGCGACAGTATCGTTATCGCGCCTGCTGTAACGCTCTCTGACCGCGAATACCAGATGCTCCGTACCGCAGCTATAAACATAATCAAGGAACTGAAAGTCGAGGGCGGCTGCAACTGTCAGTTCGCACTTCACCCCACCAGCTTCAAGTATGCGGTCATCGAGGTAAATCCCCGTGTATCACGTTCTTCTGCTCTTGCTTCAAAGGCAACAGGCTACCCCATCGCCAAGACTGCTGCAAAGATCGCTATCGGATATACTCTCGATGAGATCATCAATCAGGTAACAGGCAAGACTTATGCCTGCTTTGAACCTGCTCTGGACTACGTTGTAATAAAGTTCCCGAAATGGGCATTTGATAAATTTGTATACGCCAAGCGTACTCTCGGCACACAGATGAAGGCTACCGGCGAAGTAATGGCTATAGGTACAAGCTTTGAGCAGGCTATGATGAAGGCTGTCCGCTCTATTGAACTTGGTCTTGACACCATGAATCTGAAGAAGTTCTCGAAACTCACAGATGATGAAGTCCGTGCAAAACTCCACGATGTCGATGACGAGCGTTCATTCTGCGTATTCGAAGCGCTCAAACGCGGTATCACTCCTGAAGAGATACACGAGATAACCATGATCGACAACTGGTTCCTTTATAAACTGCTGAACCTCGCAGAGCTTGAAAAATGGCTGGCTGAAGGTGAACTCACTGAGGAAAAGTACAATATTGCCAAGCAGTACGGCTATCTTGATTCTACCATTGAAAGGCTCTCCGGACAGAAGTGCCCGACGCACAAGAGCGCTGTCTACAAAATGGTAGATACCTGTGCAGGCGAATTCAAGGCTGAAACTCCTTATTTCTACTCAACTTTCGATGAAGAGAACGAAGCAAAGCAGTTCATCGAACGCACAGACAAGGGCAAAAAGAAAGTCATAGTATTCGGCTCAGGTCCTATAAGGATAGGTCAGGGCATCGAATTCGACTACTGCTCTGTACACTGCGTATGGACTCTGAAAGAGCTGGGATACGAAGCAGTTATCTGCAATAACAACCCTGAAACTGTATCTACTGATTTCGATACAGGTGACCGTCTTTACTTTGATCCGCTGACCAAGGAGGATGTGCAGTCCATAATCGAAACAGAGCAGCCCTACGGCGTGGTTGTTCAGTTCGGCGGTCAGACCGCTATCAAGCTCACACGTTATCTCTCGGATATGGGCGTTCGCATACTCGGTACTTCTGCTGATATGATCGACGCTGCCGAAGACAGGGAAAGATTCGACGAAGTGCTTGAAAAGTGCGGTATCCCGCGTCCTGCCGGTCACACAGTAATGAACACCGAAGAGGCTCTCAAAGCCGCTCAGGATCTGGGTTATCCGGTACTTCTCCGTCCTTCGTATGTTCTCGGCGGACAGAACATGATAATCGCTCACTCGGATGCTGATGTAATCGAATACATGGGCATCATTATGAGCCATAATATCGAGAACCCCGTGCTCATAGACAAGTACATGATGGGTACTGAAGTCGAAGTTGACGCTATCTGCGACGGCGAAGACTTCCTTATCCCCGGCATCATGGAGCATATCGAGCGTGCTGGTGTACACTCGGGAGACTCTATCTCCATTTACCCGGCACAGCATCTCTCAGACCGCATAAAGCGCATAATCGTTGAGTACACACGTCTCCTTGCAAAGGAACTCAACGTCATCGGTCTGGTAAATATACAGTATGTCGTTTACAACCATGAGGTATTCGTTATCGAGGTGAACCCGCGTTCTTCAAGAACCGTTCCGTACATCAGCAAAGTTACTGGTATCCCAATGGTGGATATCGCTACCAAGATAATGTTCGGCGCTAAGCTGAAAGATATGGGCTATGAAAGCGGTCTTTATCCTGCCGGCGATTACGTTGCAGTAAAAGTGCCTGTATTCAGCTTTGAAAAACTCACAGACGTTGATACTATGCTCGGACCTGAGATGAAATCCACTGGTGAGTGCCTTGGTATCGGACGTAATCTGGAAGATGCTCTCCTCAAGGGACTCATCGCTGCCGGATTCGACCTCAAGCGTGAGGGCGGCGTGCTGATCTCCGTCCGCGATTCGGATAAGCGAGAGATACTTCCTATCGCTGATAAATTCGAGCGCATGGGATTCGAACTCTACGCCACATCCGGTACACAGAGCGTACTGCACAGAAATATGATCGCAGCCAACCTTGTGCGCAAAATATCAGAGGGCGAACCTAATGCTGTCACCCTTCTCGAAAGCGGAAAGATACATTACGTTATCTCAACTTCCGCAAAGGGAAGAATGCCTGAGCGCGACAGCGTTAAGATGCGAAGAAAGTCGATAGAGCGCTCGATATGCAGTCTGACTGCTATTGATACTGCAAAGGCACTTGCAAAAGTCCTTGAATCCGGACGCACGATCAACGATGTAGAACTCATAGATATAACCAAGATATAACATGTCAATTATAGCGGAAGAACGATCCGGCAGAACGTTCTTCCGCTTTTTTTATTACTAAATTGCAGGCGCCGTTTTTGTGCATTGTTCACGATTTTTTGTTTAGATAATGTATTAATTTTCATTTTTATTGACTATCGCCAAGCTTTAAGGTATAATAAAAATTGGCAGTTATTGCCCCGACATCAACAATTTATGGGGGAAATCATGGCTAACGTATTTGCAATTTGTTATAAGTGTAAAAAAAGGATCCGTGTTGACGACACAGAAGACGCATGGATCTGTAAATTCTGTAAAAAACCGTTCATCGTTGAAAAAGCGGTAGCTCTTTTCAACGAAACTGTACATGACGGCAAAGGAACCCCGAGAAGAGTAGAAGTCAAGCTCGTAAGGCCTCACGCAAAACGTGTACAGACTGAGGAAGTGACTATCGAAGAGGATATCAACATAGTTTCATCTTCCACTGAAAAAGAAGAACTTGAGAAAAAGGCTGAGAAAAAGATCGAGGATGCAAAGCCTGTTCAGCAGCCTGCACCGCAGAAGAAGGCTGAGGACGTTAAACCTGTTCAGCAGCCTGTTCCTCAGAAAAAGGCTGAGGACGTGAAGCCTGTTCAGCAGTCTGTTCCTCAGAAGAAGACTGAGGACGTGAAGCCTGTTCAGCAGCCTGCACCGCAGAAGAAGACTGAGGACGTTAAACCTGTTCAGCAGCCTGTTCCTCAGAAAAAGGCTGAGGACATTAAACCTGTTCAGCAGCCTGTTCCACAGAAGAAGGCTGAGGACGTTAAACCTGTTCAGCAGCCTGTGCCTCTGAAAAAGGCTGAGTACGTTAAACCTGTTCAGCAGCCTGTTCCTCAGAAGAAGGTTGAGGACACCAAACCTGTTCAGCAGCCTGTTCCTCAGAAAAAGGTTGAGGACGTGAAGCCTGTTCAGCAGCCTGTTCCACAGAAGAAGGTTGAGGACGTTAAACCTGTTCAGCAGCCTGTGCCTCTGAAAAAGGCTGAGGACGTTAAGCCCGTTCAGCAGCCTGTGCCTCAGAAAAAGGTTGAGGACGTTAAACTTGTTCAGCAGCCTGTGCCTCAGAAAAAGGCTGAGGACACCAAACCTGTTCAGGCTCCCGTAGTTCAGCCTGCTGTTCACACCATACCTCAGAAGAAATCTGAGGAAATAAAGCCGGTTCAGAAACCTGTAACTCAGCCGGCGGTTCACACTATACCGCAGAAAAAGGCTGAAGAAATCAAGCCTGTTCAGCAACCTGTGCCTCAGAAAAAGGCTGAGGATGTTAAACCTGTTCAGCAGCCCGTTCCTCAGAAAAAAGCTGAAGAAATCAAGCCGGTTCAGCAGCCTGCTCCTGCACAGAAGGCAGCCGAGGCTAAGCCTGCCGGCGAAAATGATTTTGACATCAAGTTCAATGTGCTCATCAAGTACAAAGGAAACGCTGAGCGCGTTGAGATACCAAGAAATGTCAAGGAGATCGGTGAACACGCTTTCGAGAACTGTTCTTCGATAAAGCAGGTCATCATCCCTCAGGGCGTTACAGCTATAGGCGGTTACGCTTTCCGTAACTGCTCTTCACTCGAAGAGATAAAAATACCGGTAAGCATGATAAAGATCGGAGAATGGGCATTCAGAGACTGCATCAGCCTCAGATCATTCTTCCTGCCGAGTTCTGTTACGGTAATTGAAGAAAGCACTTTCGCAGGATGCGAAAGCCTCGTTTCTGTCGAAATGCCTAACCGCATCACTGACATCCGCGCATTCGCCTTCATGGGATGCAAGTCTCTGGAATCCATATGGCTCCCCAACACCCTCAAAGTGCTCGGAAAGTACGCATTCAAGGGATGTGAAAAGTTGGAGAGCATTGAGATATGCGACGGCGTCACAGCAATCGAGAACAACGCCTTTGAAGGCTGCTCCAATCTCTCGAACCTGACCATATCCAAGACAGTGCGCACTATCGGCGAATTTGCTTTCAAGGACTGCGTATCGCTGAAAACCGTTTCTATCCCTTACAGCGTTACTTCTGTTGACGGTTTCAGAGGATGCAAGAATCTCAAGGCGATAAACATCCCCGAAGGAGCCACATTTATAGGCGATTTCAGCGGCTGTTCAAGCCTTGAATCCATCAAGATACCAAGTACTGTAAAGAAGCTCAGCACACCTTTCAATGACTGCCCCGAACTTCTCAATATTACATGGCCATATCTTATGGATAACCTGAAAATGTTCCCTGCATATCAGGAAACTGTATTTGAACAGCGCCGCTCTGAAAACAAATGCGTTTACTGCGGCGGTGATTTCAAACTCATCGGCAAAGTCTGCAAAGTTTGCGGTGCTAAAAAAGATTATTGATACCAGACGGGCGGCATATAAATGCCGCCCGTTTCATGTTGACAAATCCCGTCAATGAGAGTATAATGTGTATATATATCACTTATTCCGAACAAGAAAGGGAAAGACCATGGATTTCAAAAGATCACTTGCAATTCTCATTGCATCCGCTATACTGACATGTACAGCTTCATGCGGTAAGGGAAAGAATTCAGACAGCAGCGCTGAGACTTCTTCCGCAGTCTCCGGAGATACCATATCTACAGAGGATACCAGTGCCGAGGATGATACCGATGATACATCTGAAGAAGAAACCGAGACTGACAGCTCATCTTCTGCTACTACTGAAGATACATCAGATGCATCCGAGGGCTACACTGTAAAAACTTCCACTACTGAAAGCACCACCTCTGCTTCCGGTACCGAAAAATCCGGCACAACCAAATCCGCCAAGACCACTACTGTGACTACCACAAAGAAAACTGAGCAGACTACTACCAAACCGGCGGATAAAAAAGAGAACAAGAACAACAATAGCAGCCAGTCCGGTTATAAGACCTGCGATGAACTTGCATACGCCTATTATCAGGCATATCTCGACCATGATGCGGAAGCAGTATATGCTATGTTCAGCGAGGAAGAGATAGAAGGTTATCTGAAAGCAGTGTCCGCAGAACTTGGTGACGAAGACCTTTCCGGTTACTTCACCAAAACCGAGATAATCAAAGCTATCAACAAGTCAATGGACAATGTCAGCGAGATAATGAAGTATTACGGCGACTCAGACAGCGACGAATGGACTTTCATCTTAGAAGAAGCTATCGACGATATCGAGGAAGAGGACCTCAATAACTTCAACAAGCAGCTTGGTACGGATTTTGATTCCGCCCGCGACTGCCAGATAATGTTCTATCACGACGAAAACAACGACAAGTCATTCACCGGCAACAGCAGTTCATTCCTTGAAAAGGACGGAAAATGGTATCTTTCCATCTCCAATGCTATGCGCACAGACCTCATAAACTTTATGTTTGAATAAAATCATCCCTCCCGTGACTTCCGGACTGAGCCGATCCGTCATGGGAGGGATATTCTTATGCTTCTATCACTATACAAGTAACATTATCAACTCCGCCGTTTGCTACAGCCTGTGTTGCCAGCTCATAGGCGGTGTTCTTTTTCTTCTTTTTCATTATGGAAGCTATCTCTTCGTCACTGCACATATCCGTAAGACCGTCACTGCATATCAGCACGCAGCCTTTCGATATGTCTACCGGAGGATACGCCTGCGCTTTCAGTCCGATACTGCGGGCATCGACGCCGAGGAAAGTCGTTATCTTATGCGAATCATCGCTCTGACGCGCTTCTTCCTCTGTGTAGATATTGGCTTTCAGCTTCTTCATAGCCAGTGTCTGGTCTTCTGATATCTGCGTGAGGACATCATCGCAGTAATAATACACCCGGCTGTCTCCGATGCTGAATATATAAGCATCTGTGCCGTCCACGAATGCCATTGACATCGTACTTCCGCTCAGGTTAGCCTTTCGCTCTTCTACCATATGGCAGATGCGGTTATTCGCCTCGGAACAGTACTCGTTGACTATGGCAGGTATGTCTTTCAGGTCTGCCCGGCGCATATTCTCGGCATATTCCTTCAGTGTATCGACTGATATCTCAGATGCTACATCACCAAATTCCTCGCCGCCCATTCCGTCACAGACTGCAAAGACATATCTCTCAGATTCCCTGAGCGTTCTTGTTTCGGCATGATTCTCAGCCGGACGTGTACCTATAGCGTCTGCAAAGTAGTTATCTTCATTTGCCTGACGCACCTTTCCAACATTCGTCGCAACACTGACGCTGACGGTCTGATATTCCTTTTGTCCCGCAAGTTTCCGGAAAAATTCTTTTATTCCCATAATATCAGCTTATGCTCCTCTGTTGCGTATTTTAAGGCTCAATATACTGATGATGACACACACTATGGATATAAGTGCGATTATTCCCCATGCCTTGAGAAGTGTCTCGCTGTCGAATTCGTATATCTCATTGCCCGGCTTAGGCAGCGGATATCCGGATGTCTTTGCTGCTTTAAGAGGCAGGCGGTCAGGATCGTTAAGATCTGCGATGCTTCCCAGCGCTGACATTCCCCATTTGCTGAATGTGATATTAGCTATGACCTCTGACCAGCCTTCAAGTACGAAGAGCACTCCGCACATTACGAGCTGAAGTATCAGCACGAAAGGCATTGCAGTCATTGCCACATTCGGATTAGATGCAACTGAGGATATCATGATACCCATGATATCGCTTCCCCATATTACCAGGAAAAGGGTTATGAAATACTCAGGTATCGCACCGAAAAGTATTCCTTCCGTGGGGAAATCAATAAATACACAGCAAACAGCCATGAGTATGACTGCCTGAATCAGACATACAAAGAAATCAAAAAGGACATGCGAAAGAATGTATGAACTTATGTGCAGTCCAGAACGGTACTCGCTGGTGATGGTGTTATGCTCCTTGCATATACGCTGTATGGAATTGAATACGCCTATCCATATGCCGGCAGAAATTATCGCAAAGAAGCCGGACTGTGTGTCGTCGTATGTCTCGAACATTTTATCTCCCACGATAGCACATACAAGAAATGAGATAACTGCTGCTATGAGTATGAACTTCCAGTCTCTCTGATTCATGAACAGGCGGAAATTCTTTTTAATGTATACCTGTGTCTGTTTTGCTCTTGATGTTTTAGCCATTTTAACCTCTCCTCGTCCTCTCGAATTTATCTATGAATTCGTCGCCTCTGCCCTTGCCGCCTTCATAGTTGATCTCCATTACTATCTCACTCAGCTTGTTCACTCCGAAGAAACCGAGCGCATTCTGGACATCGCCGTAATAAGCAAGTCTGCCGACATTATCGCGTTTGCTCTTGGCGAGTACTATGACTTTGGTGAAAAGATGAGCCGCATCATCAGGAGAATGTGATATGACTGCGACCACACCGCCTGTATCGGTACAGGATTTAAGGTTCGTCATGAGGTCGAGACGTGTAGCATAGTCCATACCGGAATCGGGTTCGTCAAGTATGAATACCTGCTGATCGCCTATTGCCTGTATAGCGACCTCAACGCGCTTTTTCTGTCCGCCGCTGAGCTCACATATCTTGTGGTTTTTCAGGCTTGTGAGCATCATGCGCTGGATTATGACATCAACGCGCTGCTCTATCTCGGCATTGCTGTATTCGCCGGAAAGCGTGGAATCAGCTGTATCCTTTATGGTGTGGTACACTGTGTCGTTGTCTCTCGTTGTGGAGAACTGCGGAACAAGTCCTACCTTGTGCTTCAGCATCTTGAAGTTCTTGTAGAGATTCATATTGTCCAGCAGTACGATACCGTGATTCTTTACACCGTTCCTTCCGCGGGGACCGAGAAGTGCATTTATAAATGTGGTCTTGCCTGCACCTGAGCCGCCGAGGATGAGTATGAAGTCACCGGATTCGATATCCAGTCCGATGTTGCTGAGCAGGTTCCTGTGGCGGAAGAGTCCGCCGACTCTTGAATACTCGATACCGACCTTCATGACCACTGTACGCTGCTCATAATCCTGCTTCTCCACCTTGACCTGAACACTGTTGAACAGTACTTCATCCTCAAGGAATATGAGAGTGGTATTGGCGATACGGATTATATCAAAGGGATTCAGCATGACAGGATCATGTATCTCATTGCGGTTCACTGCCAGTCCGTTGGTGCTGCCGTTGTCGTTTATCTGCCACTTGTCACCGACCTTGTGCATTATAGCGTGGTTGCGTGAAGCCATAAAATCCGTAAGGCAGATGCCGTTCTTGATATTTCTTCCTATAGGAACGACCGTCTTTCCGGCAAGAGGATATCTGTTCCACTTTTCATCCACGCTGAAAGTCGTGCTGAAAATAATTACAACTGCTTCCGGATGAGGCTGGTCAAGATTCTTTCTGTCTATCCTGAGCACATCTCCGTCGTTGAGCTGGACCGCCTTTGAACCGCGCTCATTGATGTTCAGGAGTTTTTCGCCGTTGTAGTATGTACCGTTGAGGCTCTTGTTGTCCTTATAATAGTACAGACCGTCGGCACAAATGAATTCACCGTGGTCACGGGAAACGATGCTGGAATTCAGCCTTATGGCACAGGTGCTCTCGGGAGTGTTCCTTCCTATGCGCATGTCGCCGTCAAGTGATACCAGCCTTACCGCGCCTGAAGCTTCCATTACAAGAAGCGTAGCAGGTTTCGGAGGCAGCGGTTTATAGTATACAGTTTTATTATCCATACTTCTTACTCCTTAACTCCACTCGCAGACAAATCCGTAATACTCTATAGGTGCTCCGCTGTCGCCCTTGTTTGCAGTATCTATCCAGCCTCCTGCATTGGCATACCAGTCATCAAAAGTCATATCGTCGTTGGCATATCTTATGTAATATTCATTTCCGGTATAGTTATCAGGCTGACGGTGTATCTTTCCGTAGCTGTCCTCATAGTAATCCCAGTTGGAATAATCACTGAAATCCGAGCCGTCTGTCCAGTACCATGTATTTTCGTCTTCCTTTGTGCGGTATCCGCCGATCCATATATTATCCGCCATTTCGGAAGATGTAAGACCGGTCACGAACTTCTGCTCGCCCTTGCTGTTTATAGAAACCAGATGTCCTCCCTGACTTACGCAGAATTCCTCTGCTTCACGCCATGTGACAGCCTTTCCGTAGAATTTGTAGTAATGTCCGTCGTATTCCTCGGCATCGTCCGGCGCATCTGTCGATGACTTCGAACTGCTGCTGTCCTTATCCATGAAAGCTTTTATGCCAAAGAAGCCGCCTGCTCCGAGTGCTGCAACAACGACCAAAGCAGCAGCTATTGCAGGGAGTTTGCTCTTTTTCTTTCCCTTGCCTGCTGATGAGGCCGTAGTGTCAGCACTTTCTTCGATGTATACAGTTCCGCTTCCGGTGTTGATGGAAGGTATCTCCCTTGACACTGCACTGTGCTGACTGAAAGGATTTGCAGGGCTGTCAGAAAATGTGTTCCTGTATATACCGGGATCATATGTATTGGAATTGATAGTGCTTGAAGTACTGCCGCCGAATCTGAGCGCGTTTATGTCGTTCACCATTTCTTCTGCGCTCTGATATCTGTCCTTGGGATCATATGCACAGGCTTTGAGGATTATGGCTGCGAACTCCGGAGAAGCATTCTTCGGAGGCGGCAGCGGATCGCCGTTCATTCTGCGGTCTATCGCCTCTTCAACAAGGCAGCCGTCCTCAAATGGGAAGCAGTAATCGTTCATCAGCTGGTAGATACATATACCAAGAGAATATATATCAGCCTGATTTGTATAGGAGTTGTCAACACTCTGCTTTGCCTTGTATATCTCAGGCGCGATGTAGCCTTCGGTTCCGGCAAAGGAACGTGCAGACGCTGAGCTCTTGGAGATATTGAAATCGCCGAGCTTATACACATTATCCTCAGACACGAAGAAGTTGGCAGGCTTGACATCGCGGTGTATTATGCCGTTGTCATGGGCTGCTTTGAGTCCGCTTCCGATATCAGCGGCAAGCTTCAGCACATTCGCCTCTGAGCGGTCGAACCTCTTCTCCTTGACCATTGTCTGGAGACAGGTCAGATACTCCATTCGTATCAGGAGCACATAGCCCTCTGTATTCTGGAGCTTCATTATCGTCTCATCCTCATATCCGACGATATACGGGCATTTTTTCAGTTTGTACATGATAGTCGTCTCATTGACGGCTGCCTGTCTCTTCTTTTCCAGATATGCCTTTTTTCTGTCTTCGTCGAGATACATCACATCATCGAGTGTTATCGGTTCTACTTTAAGTGCCGAAACATCGGTCCTGTTCTCTCTTTTTGCTTCTATACGGTATACAACGCTTGAAGCACCCGAACCGAGTTCTTCAACGATATACCAGTTTTCCCAAAGTGGCTGTTTTATTTCAGCCATAATGGCTTTGAAATCCGCCATAATCTCTCCTCCATCCGACTTACTCTTATAAATATAAAGATTCTTATTTATTATAGCATATAATTTGGAAAATAGCAACATACGCGCGAAAAAAAATGCCGTTTGTAATAACTCAGCCGCGTTCAAGGGTGCAGCGTCACGCTGCTTATAGCATATAATTCGGAAAATAGCAACATAC
>DFJW01000033.1 GCA_002373775.1 Ruminococcus flavefaciens
CGCAGCAAATAATCGACACAGTTGCCGCTCTCAGGGAAAAAGGCTTCAAAATAGAAATGGACGATTTTGGATGCGGTTATTCATCATTGAATATGCTTACCTCTTTACCAATAGATGCTTTGAAGCTCGATATGAAGTTTATACGCAATATCTGTACAAATCCTAAGGATTATCGCCTTGTCGGGATAATAATAGATATAGCACGACTGCTTGAAGTTCCTGTTATCGCAGAGGGCGTTGAAACTAAGGAACAAATGAAACTGCTGAAAGCTGTCGGATGTGATATAATACAAGGCTACTATTTCTCGAAACCTCTTCCTCCTGAGGATTTTGACAAGCTGATAGAGGCGGAGTTAAAGGAGGGGCAATATGCTTACAATTGAAAAGCTCAGGGAATACGGAGCAAATGTTGATGACGGTCTTACGCGCTGCATGGGAAAAGAAGATTTTTATCTTCTTCTTGTGGGAAAAGTGCTTGAGGATAAAAGAATAACTGCGCTTGAAGCACAGCTTGCAGATAAAGACCTTGATTCAGCCTTTGAAACGGCTCATGCACTGAAAGGTATGTATGCGAATCTTTCCCTTGATCCGTTGACAAAACCTGTAAGTGAGATTACCAAACTGCTCAGGAGCAGAACAGATACCGATTATTCCGCGCTAATAGAAGAAACAATAGCACAGTTTGAAAAGCTGTGCGGCTTGTAACAAAATGAGGCATATCAAATGAATTTGAAAAAAAGCCGAAAAGCGCTTCCTGTCGCTGTGATAGGAAGCGTATTAATAGCCGCTATCCTTATACTCGGAACCCTATGGACAGGTCATAAGGCAAAAAATGATACGATAAAAGCTGTCAGTTCGGTAAGTCTATTTTATCTTGATGAGCTTGCTGGCAGACGTGAACAGGTCGTTTCATCGGTACTGCGAAGAAATGTCAGTGACTTGAAGACTGCCGTCGGCCTCATGACAGATGAAGACCTTAGCGATATCCAGCACTTACAGGCGTATCAGGCTCGAATGAAAAAGCTTTACACCCTTGAAAAATTTGCCTTTGTTGATACTGATGGGACGATATATACATCCCTCGGCATACAGAACGATATTGAAGAATACAATATCGACTATGTCGGCATTAGCGAACAGCAGATATCAATAAAGAATTCGGATAACGGTGAGAAAAAGGTCATAATAGCTGTTCCTGTCGACGACCTCTCTATCGGTAGCAAGACACTTGTTGTCTGCTTTATGGAGATAGATATGGATACCATGCTTGAGGGTGTGGCTCTTCGTTCTGACAATAACGATACGACCTTCTGCAATATTTATACAAAAGACGGTAAAGCTCTGACCGATATGGTACTTGGCGGACTTGCAAGTGAGGATAATCTCCTCGATGCACTTGAGCATGCGGATTTTGATAACGGTGTTACAGCTGGTAAGGTCAGAACAGATTTTGAAAGCGGAAACAACAACTACGTTTCGTTTACATATAATAATGTCAAAGAGACACTATCATACATTCAGATCGACGGGACTGACTGGATGCTGACGTATCTTATCCGTGAGAGTGTCATAAGTGAAAAGATTGGCGCTACATCGAATGGTATCCTTATGCGCAGTCTGCTCCAGACAGTTCTTACGGCAATAATCCTGATGATAATGTTTGTAGTGCTGTATTACCAGAACAAGCGGGCATCTAAGATAGCGTTTGAAAAGGAATCCTCTGAAGCCGAAAACCGCATAAAGCAGGAGGAACTCGAACATCGACTTGAATTGCAGGATAAACTACTTGAGCAGGAGAAGCAGAGAACACAGCAGGATTTTATGATAACCGCACTCTCATCAGATTACAGGAGCGTGTACTTTGCTGACCTTGATTCAGATAATTGCATCTGCTATCGTTCTTCCGCAGAAAAAAATGAAGGACCGCAGGTCGGAGATGAGTTTTCTTTTAAAGATGCATTTACAAGATATGCAAATGAAAGAGTTGCCGAAAGTTATCGTGAAGGCTTCCTTCGCTTCATTTCCCCTGAGAATATAAGAAAAAGGCTTGAAAGTGAAACTATATTGAGCTATCGTTATCTCATAACCAATGATGACAAGGAAAGCTATGAAATGCTCCGTATAGCAGGCGTTCGCCGCGCTGAAGACAGAAAAGACCACATGGTACACGCTATCGGCGTTGGCTTTACTGACATTGATGATGAAATGCGGGAGCAGATGGCTCAGAGTCAGGCGCTCAGCGATGCACTCACAGCTGCTGAAGAGGCAAGCAAGGCAAAGACAGCCTTCCTTTCAAGTATGAGCCACGAGATCAGAACGCCGATGAACGCGATAATCGGTCTGGACAGCATAGCGCTGAATGACCCTGATATTTCGGCTCAGACACGGGAATACCTGGAAAAGATAGGCGGCTCCGCAAACCATCTGCTTGCACTTATAAATGATATCCTTGATATGTCAAGGATAGAATCAGGCAGACTGATACTGAAAAACGAGGAGTTTTCCTTCTCGAATCTGCTTGAGCAGATAAATACGATGTTCAGCAGCCAATGTACCGATAATGGTCTGCAGTATAACTGTCATATCAACGGTTCTGTCGACGACTACTATATTGGTGACAGCATGAAGCTCAAACAGGTACTTATCAATATAATTGGCAATGCTGTAAAATTCACTCATGAGGGTGGAAGTGTTGACCTTACTGTTGAGCGCACAGCTCAGTTTGACAAGAAATCGACGCTCCGTTTCACAGTATCGGATACCGGAATCGGTATCAGCAAGGAGTATCTCCCGCATATCTTTGATTCATTCAGTCAGGAAGACAGCTCGGCGACCAATAAATATGGAAGCTCTGGTCTTGGACTTGCTATCACCAAAAGCATTATTGAGATGATGAACGGTAATATTGAGGTCAGAAGTGAAAAAGGTAAAGGTACCACGTTTACCGTTGCTGTTACGCTTATGGATTCTGAACGAAGACACGATGAGATTAATGAGCTCGTTATTGATACAAATAATATGAGCGTTCTTGTCATCGACGATGATCCTGTTGCATGTGAACACGCAAAGTTGATACTGGAAAAGATAGGTATAGCATGTGAGATAGCCTACTCAGGATTTGATGCAATTGAAATGGTAAAACTGCGTCACGCAAGGCAGAATCCTTATAACCTAATTCTTGTGGACCTGAAGATGCCTGATATGGATGGAATCGAAACTACACGCGAGATACGCAAGATAGTCGGTCATGAATCCGCCATCATCATCATTACAGCATATCGCTGGGACGATGTTCTTGATGAGGCAATAAGCGCAGGAGTTGACAGTTTCATAGCAAAACCGCTTTTTGCAAATAATATCATCGAGGAGTTCCGCAGTGCTCTGCATAAGAAAAACAGCTCAAAGTCTGCAAAACCTCAGACTGACCTGAAGGGCAGACATATCCTGCTTGCGGAGGATGTACCGATAAATGCAGAGATAATGACCATGGTCCTTGCAATGAGAGAACTAAACGTAGACCATGTAGAAAACGGCAGAGCTGCGGTAGATAAATTCATTGCAAGTGATGAAAATTACTATGATGCTGTTCTTATGGATATCAGAATGCCTGAGATGGACGGACTTGAAGCAACTACCATTATCCGCTCTCTTGACCGTTCCGATGCAAAAAGCATTCCGATCATCGCACTGACAGCGAATGCTTTTGACGAAGATGTTCAACGCAGCTTGCAGGCGGGTATGAATGCTCACCTGAGCAAGCCAATCGATAACAACGCATTATTTGCGACGTTAGAAAGCTTGATAAACTGATCGTGAATAGAAGTGTTATACTGGAAGAGCAGTCGGCGAATGGCTATTTTTCGAACTTTGTCAAAGCAATCATATCATTAAAATTTATGTAACCGTTTTTTGCTTTATAGATTCAGCTCCATGTGTGCGGCACATGGAGTTTTTATTGTTATATAGAGCTTCAAGCAAGTATATTACTGAATTGCGAAGTTATTATATTACAAGCCAATACGCTCCTAAATATGTTGTTGGTAAATATGACAGAGAACTTCCCGATTTTTAATAAATTAAAACTGCTGTACCCGAAAACACAGCCACAAACGATCAAATATAGAACATACACTCAAACACCGCTTTTCTCGACATGTAGACGATGCAGTTCTCCAAAACGGGATTTTTCTTGATTATGTTTTACTTGACTTGAGGGAGTTGATCTAATGACCTACCTTTACATATACAGACTAACCTCAGACACCGGACTTGCTCCCTGCGTGGATAACGGTCTGCTTTCCCTTGCTTGCTGCAAGGGTGGACAGATACGAAACGACAAGGCGATACACGCAGGGCTGAGATATCGTATGTATCTGCCACAGGCGGCTCACAAATTGCTCACAGCGG
Source organism: Ruminococcus flavefaciens (assembly GCA_002373775.1). Classification (GTDB taxonomy): domain Bacteria; phylum Bacillota; class Clostridia; order Oscillospirales; family Ruminococcaceae; genus Ruminococcus; species Ruminococcus flavefaciens_M. The sequence goes on from DFJW01000033.1 coordinate 4,408, forward strand.
CTTTAGTTGCCCTCGGTGGTGCAGTTTCCCGACCTGCCACCGATGCCGTTAAAAACGGCTCACAAATCGCTGATA
>DFJW01000069.1 GCA_002373775.1 Ruminococcus flavefaciens
TATCTGCTTCAGAAAATCTTCGTAATGATCCTGATATTCGACACCCCGGGTTTCCAGATCCTTTGACGCATAGGAATCATCGTTTGTGCCGAGGTTAAGCACGATAACATCGACAGGATGCTCTGAAAAATCCCATTTGGTCTGATAGTCATTCGGTTTGCCGACCATCTCATAATACGGAGGAACAAGCGAATCAGTATTCTTTGTGCCGTCATTTGTATAGCCGGAAACGATTCCGTGACCGCTGTAACATACCGCGCTGTAATCAGCATCAAGAAGCTGTGCTGTCAGATAAGCATAGGACAGTGTGAAATTTTCAGTCGCTGTTGAGAAGTTTTCATACTGCGACTCAGCTTCAACACCGTATGCACAGGTGATCGAATCACCGATAAACTCGATCGACAGATCTTTTTTGGGTGTCGGCTTGACAGGGACCGCTGAGGACGACGTAACTGTGAGAGCCTTAACACCAATACAGCCGTTATTTGCTTCTGAAAGATGAATTATTTTGACTGCGGCGGTTCGTGATGCTGTTCCGCTGAAGAGCATGACTGTCTGCTCCTTTTCTCCCATAACAACATCTTTAACGAGCTTACCGTCCACATAAATGCCATAACGCGGACGGTATTTTTCATCTGAATTTATACCGCTGTCACCGCAGATCGTAACGCTTGCTTCTGTTCCGTTAATGGTGAACTCCGCAGCTGAACCGCTGTGAACCAGCCAGGTTATGCCATCTGTTTTCTGCGTTCTTCCGAGGAGCTTTGCATTGTTTTCCGACACTGGTATCGTCAGAGTTTTCAGATCGCCCGGTTTTTCAGCAAATAACGCTCTCCTCATCAGGCACAGATCAAAAACATTCAATCTGCCATCATCACAGAAATCAGCAGCCTTCCAGTTCGTAAGCTCTGTATCCGGAGCGGCTAGAAGCCATTTCTGAAGCAGCACAACATCTGCTATATCAAAGCTTCCGTCAGCGTTCACATCGCCATTGATTTCAGTAGTTAAAACTTGAGAATCGGACAATGTTTCGGCAAAGACTGTCTGCTGATCCTGAGCGCTCAAACTCAGTGTTCCAAATGTCATCGAAAAGGACATAAGTCCTGTAAGGATACAGGCTGCGCCCCTATATTTGTTGTGTTTCATAATATCTCTCCTAAATAATACTTGAAAAGGCTGAGTTTTGCCAGCCTTTCCTGGGTAGAATCATTGTTATACAAACAGCAGTCGTTTCATCAGTATAAGATCAAAAACGTCGAGCCTGTTGTCTTCACGGAGGTCACCTGCTTTCCAGTCAGCAAGCACAGCGTCAGGTCTTGCGAGAAGCCAGTTCTGGAGCAGCACAACATCTGCGATATTGAAGCTGCCGTCCGCATTGACATCGCCCTTTATATCGTCAAAACTTTCCGATTTTGTGAGTAGTTTAGCATTCCTAAGCTCCACCTCACCGCTGTATGCAGTAACAGCTATCCCGTCGAGTTCACTGTATCCGATCTTTAGCTGTTCAAGTGCTGTTACTACATCTTCTGCAACGAATAATGCTTTATCTCCGTTGAAATAAAACGGCTGTACAGTATGCCATATCTGAGGAGTTCCACTCCATTTCTGCAAGGCAATGACAGGCGGATAACCGCTTGAGCTTGAATATTCCATTTCGACAGCATAGGAATTGCCAAGAGAATTAAGCAGAGCGGCATCTAAAACGATACGGTCAGTTGAATCTGAGGATAGTTCCTGTATCTCTTTGTAGCCGTTCGGATACTTTCCGACATTTGAGTAGAGTATATTATGCTTCGGAGTTTCGCCCTGACGCTCAAAAAGCTCTGTCAGCGTAACAAATTCATAACCCTGTTCAACAAGCTCAGGCATCGCAATTTTCAGTGCATCTACCGTAGCCTGATTGCCTGCGGCATCGTGCAGAAGAACGATAACTCCGTCTTTTGCACCGTTCAGAATATAGTCCGCGCGTTCCTGAGCAGTAACATTCGGCATATAGTCCTGACAATCTATTCCGCATATAAAAGGTAGATCAACAGCATCGTAAAGGCTCTGACTTACATCAATGAACGGAGGACGGAAAAACTTCGGGTATTCGCCTGTTATTTCCTTTACCTTTTCATCAACGTATGTTATTTCTGCCTTAACCTCCTCTGCCTGCATTTTTGACATATTTGAATGCGTCTTTGAGTGATTGTCTATCTCCATGCCCATATCGTGGGCTCGCTTGACAGATGATGCGCTTTCTTCATTTATGTTGTCACCAATAAGAAAGAATGATGCTTTCGCATTGTATTCTTCAAGAATATCAAGCACATCATTTGTAGTTGTGGTATTTGGTCCGTCATCAAATGTCAGTGCAATCAGCTTTGGTTGTTTTCCTTCGGCTGATACTGAACTTGAATCCAAAGGAGTGCAGCTTAATAAAAAGACTGCTGCCATTAGTGCGGATATGATTTTGTTTTTCATTATTATCACCTGCATATTTGTTACATAATTATCCATTAGTTAATAATAGCATATAATCCAAACGGCTGTATCCCTGAGAAAAGGATACAGCCTCCGGACATCTGACTGTCCCCGATTTATTACGGAAAACGATGTAAAGTCAGACACACTTTTCCCTTTCTATATTTATTATATCGTATCTGACATCTTTGTTCAATGACATATTCGATCAGAATTATGACGTTTTGCATAACGCTCTTCGCTATAATCTGCTGCCTTTTTTTACATCATCCTATTGTAACAGCATACTTACCATCTTTCAATTCTCCGATAGTTATTGTAAGACCTGTCTCAACTGTCTGACCGCCGTTTGAATCATACCAGCGGAAACCGGAAATGCTGCCGTTTATCACATCGCCTGTATGGTATAAGTTATCCTTTTCCACATCATCGATCACACGGATAAGGCGTCTGCCTTTGTCCTGATTTGTGAACTCGCTGCCGCTTGCATAGCGGAAATAGGTATTCCAACCGTATTCCGTTGCCGCGTCAATATGATAGATACGAACGCCTTCGCCGCTTTTTGCCCACCATGCAGTTTTTGTACCGATACCGCTGTTGTTGCCGTCCTTAGTAGCGTACTCTACGATGAAAAATTCCGAGAAATAATCATCAGCAAGCCGACCGTTAGGGATAATGATACAGTTTCCGCTGTCTGTCTGAGCGTTGTTCAGTGTGAAAGTCTGCGTTCCATTTGAAGCATCATAAATCTGAACCTGATCTTCTCTGTACCAACCCTCTATTAGCTTTGAGAATGCACCGAAGTCTGAACCGGCATCAGTGTCCATAAGCTCGATACCAGCCGTGCCGTGCATACCCTCGCTGTCATTCGGATTCGTAAAAAGGTAATAGTCAGGCAGACCGGTGCAGTGTCCCAGTTCGTGGCAATAGGAGCTTGTGTAATTGATATGATCGGCAGTTGAACCTATCTGGGCATTGCCGGTGATTATGTGACCTATACTCATGCCGTCCACGCGGTAATTCGGGTCGCCGAATGCCCCGGCACACGGCCACCAGTGGTCAGTGCCCGCCTTCTCGGGAACTGTGAAAAGCGTAGCGTCTATCCTGCCGTCACCGTTTCCGTCAAACTGTGAAAAATCGACTTTATCCCTGAAAGCCTCGTAGCATTCCTCAGCTATCTTGACTTTATTGTCGTCATATACAGACTGGTTTTCTTTAGTCGTATAGCGGAAGACCTGACCGTCAAGCTTCATGGCACCCTTGGAGGCTCTGCCGTAGAATGCAGAGAAGCTCTCGAACGGATAGCATGGATCTGTTTCGTCTGCCGCACCGAAAGAAATACTGTTCAGCTCATCTGTGCTCGGCGTATAGTCATATTTACAGTCGGGAAAATCCACATAGAAAA
>DFJW01000042.1:0-4910 GCA_002373775.1 Ruminococcus flavefaciens
TTCATTTCTTTCTTGTAGAATCTGTTTATCGTCACCCACAGACACAATACCGACCAGAGAGGGATGACCAGATATCTTCCGTAATGGACAGCCGGATATATTCTGCTGTCCGACACGTTTCTCACGTCCGCTGCATATTCATAAGCCTGCCCTGATGTATGACTGCCGGACCATGCCTTCATGGATGCTGCTTTCAAACTCATCTCCAGACGATCTGACAGCAGGCATATGACGAAAACGCCTGCACCGCATATCACGAAGCATACTATGAGATAGCGCAGAAGTACGGCAGGTATGCTTTTGTTATTTACTTTACCCATTTGTATCCAACGCCCCAAACCGTTACAATATGTCTGTCTTCACCGAATTTACCGAGTTTAGCCCTGATGCGCCGTATATGCTCAGCGATCACCGAACTGTCGCCCTCGGCGTCATATCCCCATATTTTCTCATAGATCCGTTCTTTGTCGAATACCTGACCGGTATTGAGGGAAAGCAGTTCGATGATCCGGAATTCCTTGTTTGCCAGTTCTATCTCATTATCATTGATTCGCAGTGCTTTTTCGGTATAATCTATCACTGTGCTGCCGAAGAACCTGACATTTTTCACGGAGTGTACCCTATGGTCTCTTCGGATATGAGCTGCTGCACGGGCGCCAAGTTCATCGAGAGAGAACGGCTTGATGATATAATCATCTCCGCCGGCAGCAAAGCCTCTTATCTTGTCTGCGTCGTCGATCTTGGCGGTCAGGAAAACTATAGGGCAGCTGACATACTCTCTTATCCTTGAACAGACCTCAAAGCCGTCTGCTCCTGGCATATTGACATCAAGCAGTATCAGATCCGGAGACTTTGCCGCGGCTTCTATAGCCTGCGGACCGTTATATGCAGTATAAACGCAGTATCCGCCGAGTTCAAAATAATCCTTCAGAAGTTCGACCACATCTTTTTCATCATCAGCCACAAGAATACTGTACATACACATTCTCCTTTCATGCTGAATATAAATGATAATTATCAACTTTTTATCTACAGCAATGCTTTGCAGGCATGAGACCGGCTTCTGCATTTGCTGCCTGTTCTTGTATATATCATATTCTGACAGATTTGTCAAGAGAGGACGGCAGATTTTGAAAACGATACCTTTCGGCAGCAGAAAAAATTCATATTTTTGATAATAAACACGAGTTGACTGTAAGGAATGATTATGATAAAATGATAAATAGAATGATCTGACTTCCTGTTCTGACAGTCGGTGAACCCGTTCGTGGCATAGATCATGAAGCAAACTTACGTCAGGAACCTGCCGTAACGCTTGAAAAGCAGAAATCAACGAGATATAAGGAGCGTGCTATGGAATATCTGATCCACAGGGGAGAAAAGATCCCGCTTATCGGCTTTGGCACATACAGGCTCGGAAACAATGAGAGATCAGCAGAAGTCAGAACTATCAGATACGGCATTGACCGGTTTGGTATGACTCTGCTTGACACTGCTGAAATGTATGGCAGCGGACTCAGTGAAGAGATACTCAGTGATATCATCAGCGGCTGTGACCGCGATTCGCTTTTCATAGTTGACAAGATACTTCCGTCAAATGCGGAAAAGGGACTGTACCGTGAATGCTGTCAGCAGTCGCTTGAAAGACTGGGGACGGATCATATCGACTTGTACCTTCTTCACTGGAGAGGCAATGTTGATATGCAGGATATGGTCGATAATATGGAACGGCTCAAAGAGTCAGGAATGATACGGCACTGGGGAGTCTCCAATTTCGATACTCACGAAATGGAGGAGTTGTTCTCTTGCAGGAACGGTTCTGACTGTTTCTGCGATCAGGTTCTTTACAACATTTCAGAGCGCGGTGCAGAATATGATCTTATACCGTGGTGCAAAGCTCATGATGTGCTCGTTATGGCATATTCACCGCTCTGCAACAGCCGTGCGGCGAGGACAGCAGTGGCAAATGATGATATTGTAAAAAGAATTGCGGCAAACGAGCAGAAAACTCCGGAATCGCTCATGCTGTCTTTTGCGGTCAGGAATAAAGACGTCGTGACAGTGTTCAAAACGTCAAGCATCGGGCATCTCGACCTTAACATGCAGAATGTATTCGTTCCGATATCCGGGAAAGATATGGCGAAATTGGCACAGCATTATGCGCCGCCTACAAAAAAATATCCTCTCGAAAAAATATAACAACAGGAGAAAATAATATGGATATGATAGAAAACATGACATATGACTGTGAAAGAGCCCTGTATAATATCCGGGACACACATGTTAAAGGCTGTACATTTGCAGGACCTGCCGACGGCGAATCCGTGCTTAAGGAGACAAGGAATATCGTTATAGATGACTGCTCATTTTCACTGCGATATCCTATATGGCATGCGAAAAAATATGAACTGAGAGATTCGAAGCTTGATGAAAAGACAAGGGCGGCGCTCTGGTATTCAGATGACGGCATAATTGAAAACACCGACATCACCGGAGTAAAGGCTCTGCGTGAATGCAGGAATACAGTTATCAGCAATTGCAGAATAGAATCTGTGGAATTCGGCTGGAAGACCGATAATACCAGGATATCTGACAGCAGTATAGTATCGGAATACATATTCCTTGATGCCAGGAATATCGTGATAGATCATCTTGATTTCAAAGGCAAGTATTCTTTCCAGTATGTGGAAAATCTGGTGATAAAGGATTCCGTTCTTGATACAAAAGATGCGTTCTGGCATGCGAAGAATGTAACGGTCACAGATTCGGTCATCAAGGGCGAATATCTTGCATGGTTCTCTGAGGGACTCACACTCATAAGGTGCAGGATAATCGGCACTCAGCCGCTCTGCTACTGCAAAGATCTGAAACTGATAGACTGTGAGATGCAGGATTGCGACTTGTCGTTTGAGTACTCTGATGTTGAGGCAGATGTTATAGGTCATATCGACTCGGTAAAGAATCCGAGATCCGGCAGGATAACAGCCGACAGCATCGGAGAACTGATATATGAAGATTCGATAATGGAGAGCAAGGCTGAGGTCACTCAAAGGAATAAATCTTTATAATGAAAGAAAACTGAGAATAGTATAGAGTATCGGATAAGCCTCTATCCCGTGGTTAAGAAGATTTATTGAAACATCTGGTTATATCAGCGGACTGGTCGAATTTGTAAAAGGGTGTACCACTCCTATGTCAATTGCTTTGCAGGGTGACTGGGGAACCGGCAAGACTTCGTTTATTAATTCGATGCAGGCGATCCTTGACAGTACAAAAGAGCATAAAACTATCTATTTTAATATATGGCAGTATTCTCGGTTCAATATGTCTGATGATCTGTACACATCGTTTGTTTTAAGCATCAACAGTGCTATTGAATGCCTTTCCAATAATGATAAGAAAAAAGTTGAGAATGTAAAGAGCGTATTAAAAGGAATATGTTCCAGCTTATAAGCCGGGAACTCCATTCTTATCAATTCTCCAGACCTATAAACGGGAAGCTCACCGATCTGACCGTAGAAGTTGAGAGTATCCGTATCCTGCTCGTAGATCCTACCAGAACACCTTACGAACAATTAAAAAATGCGATAAACAGACGATTTTGCTATAAAAAAGTAGTGCCGCTCTCTACTGTTGGAGAATGGCACTGTTTTGATTTGGAAAACAGTTTTATTTGGATCATACCTGACCAAGTAATCTATTCAATCTCTATGCTTTTTTATTTTGCAGCTCCATATGACCTTTCCGTTCTCCAGATACCTTGTTATCATATTGGAATATGCTTCTGGAAGCAATTCAGTATCAATGCTTCTTCCTTTGCTGTCAGGTATCTCAGCAATACGGTGTGCATCGGCTTGCTCTGCATCTAAGAGGGAAATATCATCACCGGATACAATGTAAAATCTGCCGAAATGGAAAAGACCGTATACGAAAATGTCTTCATCTGTCGGGCCATAGATGATCGTTTCTTCTTGGTTCGTGCTTATCTTACCTATCCACGGGAAGCCGAGCTGTGTTTCCGTGCCTGCAAGCGCATTGCAGAGTTCATGCACAGTTTTATTCATATCGGGTACAGCTCTGACCAGTGAGAATGATGAGTTGAACGGATCGTTGCCGCTGCCGGTTGCCCAGAACACGATACTTTCGATCAGCATAAATACTCCGATTGCGATATTTGTGCCGGAAAAAGAAGAGATGATCGAATAAACAATAGCTGCGATGCCTCCGATGGCCATAGGAACTGCGGCGATCCGAAAAATCAAAGATATGATCCACTGAAAGCGCAGTGTGACTGCACGGCATGCGACAGCAGAATACATTATGATCGCTTCGATCAGGAGCAATGTTGCGATACATATCCCACGTTCAATACCCGGCGTTTTCCATATCGCAAGTACGCCGGAACAGTTCAGCACGATACCGGACGCTATCAGCAAAATGCCTGATAAGCGCTTCACTTTCTTCGACTTGCATCTGTCTATGACAGCGCCCATACGGAAAAAGCCGACACAGAATAAAAAAGCCGAAATGCCAAAAACGCTCCAGAATAGAATATTCATCTTTTTCGGAAGCATGAATATCAGTCCATAAGAAGCCAAAAGGCACAGGATGTCTGTCATTAGTTCTGTACGCTCTCCCGATCGTTTCATCAATGCTTTGATTTTTTCTATGATTGAGCCCATACCTGATGCTCCTTTGTCGTAATCAGTAATTTTCAATATTATATCATAGATATGACAAAAGTTCAAGATAAAGGCAGAAAAAGGTTGAAATGAAACTTAAAAACAGGAATCGCATCTTGCATATGAGGGGAATATATGATATAATGAATGCAAAGCATTCATTATACTTGATTTAAAAGCCCTTGCAGATACGCAAATCGGAGATTTGCTCCCTGCATATCGGGCAAT
>DFJW01000042.1:4978-13372 GCA_002373775.1 Ruminococcus flavefaciens
ATTATATCATAACGCTTCGCTTTTATGATATAATAAACTCAACCGCTGTATGATGTGCAAAGATACAGCGTAACTTACAAGGAGAATACTGCGATGGAAAACCGGAAATGCCCCTCCTGCGGCGGTGAAATGGAACTGTCTGTTTCAAATAAATGTCTGGTGTGTCCTTTCTGTGACACCCATATTGATGTGGAGATAAAGGACGACGGCAATGGCGCTCTGCTGGATACCAAGATGTTCGATATTCTGTGGGACATCAAGGCACTGAAGAAGTATGAGAATGTTGTGACCTGTCTTGACTCGTTCTGCTACTGCCTGAATAGTCTGAAAACCGTGGTCGGCGTGACGAAGTATATCCGAACCACCCTCATCAATGACGAAGATGTGGCAAGCGAGGGCATCAATCAGAACCGGATCGACAAGATCCTGCCGAAGATCGCTGACCTCCTTGATACAGACGAGCGTATCATCGTGTACGGAGATGACGGTCTGTTCTCCAGAGGAAAATGTTTCTTTGTTGTAACGGACAGACGCAGTATTTTCATGGAAGGAAAAAGACGGAATTCGGTTCTGCACAGCGATGTGTCCGCCCTGCGGCTGGATCCTAACGGCGGTTATCCACGCTGGAAGGTGAACAATCAGGACGCACAGTATATCCCCGGTGTCGGCACGAAATACCGCCTGCAAGGTGCTGTGGCAGCGCTGATCTGCCTATACGCAAGAGAGCATTGCTCCGATAAGATCAAACTTGTATAACAAAACAGAGGTCAGAACGCTTTGTCCTGACCTCTTTTCATTTAATGTCTCCATGTGGAATCCTTGTCGGATACATGGTCGCAGATGACCGCAAGTGCAATCACAATATCCTGCACGTCCTCGTCCTTGATGCTGATGCGGTAGCAGTCCGACCAGTGTGCCTTGTCCTGATCGACGTGGGCGACTGTCCTGCCGCCGATCTTTATATCATAGTCAATGCCCATAATGTCGCCCTTGATACACAGCTCTTCGCCGTTCACAGTTCCGCTGACTTCGGGGTTTACGATACGGAATTTCTTTTTCAGCTCAGCAACTGTCTCACCGTTCCTGACAAGGACATATTCGTCCATTATCTTCGCAATTTTCCGTTTCAGCTTCAGGACCTCTCTGCCGTCCTGCTGAATGGAAAAGCTGTGGCTGGTAATATCGCCCTTCACATGGAACACCACATTTTTCTCCTGATCGAACACGTCAAATCTCGGTTTGAGGGAGAACAGCTTCTGCTCCATATACAGTGATATCGGCTCACCCGTTGCTGTATTGGCAGGCATTGCTTCATCAGTTATTGTGATATATTCGCAGTTTTCAAGTTTCTTGATGACCTCCAGAAGTTCGTCCACTGCCCTGTCTGCGAAGGAGTTTTCCTCGTCCTTGCTGCCTAATATCACTTCGGATTCCATTTGCATTGCAGTATCTGCGCTGTTTGTTCCGTCCGTGCCTATCTTGCCCATGATGATCTTGTCTTTATGTACCCGAACGAAAATGTCATAGTACGGTGTGGCATTCTTATACATGACCGACTGCGTACCGAAAATATCGCCCAGGATCGGCGTACCAAAGCTGACCTTGATCGCTGACAGCTTCTCAAAAAGCTGTTCGTTTGTAAAGTTCTGCACGTTCTTCACGCTGCCGAATCCCATATTTCCGCCGCCGGAAAAATCAAAAAATCCCATAATATATCCTTTCTCAGTCGTTGTATCTTGTGCTGTCTGCCTTGTCGGAAACATGGTCGCATATCACCGCAAGCGCCACAGCGACTTCTTCTAATGTGCTGTCAAATATCATCATCTCATAGCGGTCACGGAAGCTGGCGTTTTCCTGCTCAATGCGGCAGAGTTTGTGACCGCCCACCTGAATGTCAAAGTTGTAGGACTCGTAGGCGACATGGATCTCAAGGCGTTTGTCAAAGACATTCCCCGACAGACTGCGGAAAAGTCCCTTTTTGATATGTGCGATCTCCTGACCGCCCTTTTCAATGGTGTATTCTGCAAACAGCTTTGCGATCTTTTTATGGAGCACGAGCACTTCATTCTCGCCCTGACGCACCGAAAAGCGGTGTCTCGTCACATCGCCCTCAATGGTGTAGACCACATTCTTGCCGTCACGATATACCTGATACTGCGGTCTCACAGCGCTAAGCGACTGTTTCAGATACATCATATATGGTTTGTTTTTCTTTGGCTTTTCCATATGCGCTGCTCCTTATCATCGGGATCACACCTATTTTATCATATAAGTCCGAAAATGGCAAGAGGCGCGGCGGAATTCTTCCGTTTTTGATCTCTTTGCCGCGAAACTGCCAGCGGGGGCTCCCCGCTTATATCATAAAAAAAGTGAAAAAACAAGCCGAAAGAATGACCATTCACACAAATTCTATTGACTTTTCCACTGCGATATGGTAAAATATCAGGAAAGGTTGTAGGATTTTGTTTACCAAAAATTTACAATCAATCTCTCAAAAGGGGTTGACGGACTATGTTGGGGTATTTCAATCTATGCAAAAAAGCAACCGGCATAACTGCGCCCTTTTCACATTTTTATACGGAAATAGAAGCGTACTCTGTGGGATAACTGCGTCCCGTGGAGTGCGCTTTTGTTGTATCTATAAAGGAGGTAATAGTATATGAAAGGAAAATTCTGGAGAAAGGCACTGGCGGCTTCATTGGCTCTGCTGATCGTTTCAGGCTCTGTGCCGATCAAGCCTATTTCCAATATGTTTGAGAGTATGGTCGTTACTGCGGAAGCTGTCGAGGCAGTAACAAAGGCTTACTCGTTAGATACAGCTACTATTGGTGACGATAGATTAACCATGGCAGCGACTGATCCTGATGACAGTATCGTAAAGCCTATCATACTTGCAAATGGTAGCAGTATTCAAAGTAGCAATCAACAATGTGATATAAGCAGTTTTTCGGGTAATAAAAATCTCTCTAATCTAACGGGATTAGATGGAGCTGGTCAAGATATTGAGTTTACTATTTTTCCCAATATAAATGGAAAAGTTACAAAAATTGAGTTTACAAAAGCAAGACGAGGTAACGTAGAATCGAATGACTCTTTCTCTATGAGCATCAGCGGTATGAAGTATAATGGCACAGATAATGAACTGACCGGAGTGGACGCTTGGAACACAAGTAATTCAATCACATTTGTTAGCACAGATAGCTCAGGAGTAGAAGGTAATCTTTCTATAATACTTGGACCTCTATCTACATTGACTTTCACCTCAGGCTGTGAAATGAGAATCACTTATATTCCAAGTGCAGCACCGGTTCATGAACATAGTTATTCTTTCAATGTAACAGGAAATGAACTGACCGCCACTTGTGTCAATAATGACGGGTTAGACTGCTCTCTTGCTGATTCAGATCATAAGGCTACATTTACACTTACTGCTGATGGTGGTTATTATGGAGAACACGTTTTTTATGGTGCCAATCATAACTGCGCTTCATTCAATGCAAAGACCGGGCTGAACGCTACTGTTGATGATATCGTTTATACCAATAAATCTACTGGTGAAACGAGCACAAGTCCTGTTTCAGCAGTTGGAAGCTATACTGCTACGCTCGTTGTTCACATCAATGGCACGGATTATACATTGACAAAGGATTTTGTAGTACGGAGCGATAGCCATATCAACAACATTTATCCGCAATTAAATATTAGCACAACAGATTTCCCTGAAACCAACCATGCCCGTGAGGGTGAAACGGTAACACTCACATTTACTCCACAAAATGGTGAATCTTTGAAAAATCTGTCTGTAAAAGGTGAGACAACAAACTATAGCCTTGGAAATGGTATCACTAAGGTCGATGACACACACTATACATTTATCATGCCTGCTGAGACTGTGACCGTGAATGCGGAGTTCAAGAGAGTATTCTCCGACGGCATCGGTGAGCGTCTCATGGGCTACTCCCTCAGTCTTGATGGCGACATCGGCGTGAACTTCTACATGGAGCTTGATGACAACGTGATCGATCATGGCGATACCGCATATATCCGGTTCGCTACCCCCAAAGGCTCGGACACCGAGGCAAAGACCGTTCTCGTCAAGGACGCAGTGCAAAAGCAGCTTGACGGCAAGACTTATTATGTGTTCAAGTGCAATGTTTCCGCAAAGGATATGGCTTCCGAGATCACAGCGCAGATGTTTGACGGCGATAAGGCAGGCACAGAATACAAATACTCCGTCAAGGAATATGCGGAATATCTGCTTGCACACCCCGAGGTCGAAGAGTATGCAAATGCAGCTCCGCTCGTAAAGGCTATGCTCAACTACGGTGCAGCTTCGCAGACATATTTCGGCATCGAAGGAACAGCTGCAAATGCAGAGCTTGATGATGCTGACAAAGAGCTCGGCGAGGTAAGCATTGACGATGTGTTCAAGTTCAACGTTGCGAATGCAACTCTCCCGGAAGGCGTTACCTTTGAGGGTGCGACGCTCTCGCTGAAGTCCGAGACTACGCTCTCCCTCTATTTCAAGGGACTTGCTGAGGATACAGAGTTCACCTGCGACAGCAAGACCGTTGAGACTGCAAAGAACGATAAGTATGTCGTAGCCCGTATCAGAGGCATCAAGGCAAGCGAGCTGGAGAACGACTTCACCGTGACATTTGAGGGCGACAGCGTGACATACAACGTAACATACAATGTAATGACCTACTTCTACAATGTCCTGAACGACGGTACAGTTGATGACAATTTGCAGAACGTCTGCAAGGCGCTGTATCTGTATGCTGAGGAAGCAAGCAAGTATTTTGGAGGTAACAACTGATCATGGATAAGGAAAAATATATCACACCCGAAATGGAGATCGTGACATTCGAGGCGGAGGACGTTATCACTACAAGCTTTGAAGACGATGAGACTAAACTCATCAAATAATCTTAACTAAGCAAAACGGCGGATAGCGCTAAGCTGTCCGCCGATGTTTATGACAGGAAAGAATTCGATATGATAGGAAAAACCAAATCAATTCTGCTCGGCGTTCTGTGCGCCGTATGCCTGCAAGTTCCGATGAATGTTTGTGCGGTCGATCTGCCGATCGTGCCGGTCGAGGAATCTCAGGCGGAAACAACAGCTGCCGCCAATGAGACTCCGGCAGTCACGCAGAAGCCTGCGGAGCAAGAGACACCAGTGATACCCGAAGCTCCGGCGACAAGCAAGGCAGCCGAAACGACAAGGGCATCGGCAAGTGAAAAAAGTACATCTTCAAACGAAGGCACTGTATCCGAGCTGCCCGTCCTGTCCCCTGACGGTGAGAATACCGCATAAACAAGCGAGAGCAGCTCTCTCCCCATAATTGTTGCAGTGATATGTGGCGTAGTGGTGCTTACAGGTGCGGCAGTATTTGCTATCTTCAAGAGAGAAAAAAAGTGATATGAAACTGAATCCGAGATTTTTAACTCACGAAACCAAAGGCGAGCATATCACAATATCCACAACCGGCACAAAATTCAATGGACTTATCCGGAGCAATCCGACTGGCGCTTTTATCGTAGAATCGCTGAAAAACGATACAACGGAAAGCGAGACCGTGGATAAGATGCTTGCAAAATATGATGTTGATCGTGATACCGCCGAAAAGGACGTTGCAAGTATTATTTCTCAGCTTCGCAAGATAGGTGCTGTGATCGGTGACTAAGACAGCAAAAGATCTGTATATATTGCGCTGCGGTCGGCAGGTGTGGAGGACAGTAACTTTCATCAGGCATATAACAAGGCTGTACGCAAGAATGTCATGCTCGATGTGGAGCGAACGGCGATATTTGAGGAATTCGAGCGCAAGGGCATTTGGTATATGCCACTGAAAGGCTCGATACTGAAAGAGCTGTACCCCGAAAACGAAATGCGTGAAATGGCAGATAATGATGTGCTGTATGATGCCAAAAAACAACGAGAAGTTATGCAGATTATGCTCAGTCAGGGATATACCGCGGAGAGCGTAGGAAAATCTCACCATGATGTGTATATGAAACCGCCTGTCCTTAACTTTGATCTGCATATGCTTCTATTTGGCAAGTCAGACGACTTCTATCAGTATTACCTGATTCCGCAAACCTGCGCCCGCCAAGTACTATACAAAACAGCGAAAATATGGTAAAATAGAGACCTGATTCCGCAAAGTTCAAGGGCATCAAAACAGTGAAAAATCATGACGATACAGCGTTTTATGTCTGTTTCGGAGTCATTGAAATCTTCACCCATCAGGTGAAGTTACAGGCAGTTATTATATTGCCGATTAACAACGTAATATCAATGCAATTTTCGCATTCTTGTCAATCAAACTTTGCGGATTCAGGTATTACATAGTTAGAGAACAGCCACCCGGCACAAAGGCCGGGAAGATCTATTATCTTGAAAGCTGTTCTCGTTGTTGAGGTTATAAAAGTACATTTGTCATACATTCTTACTACATAGTACAAATTCAGACAAAAAATATCCTCCCGAATAATCGAGAGGGTGTTAGCATATTCAGAAAAACGAAAGTTGGTTGTTGATCCAACTGACCTGCTCCGCCTGATGGATAGTTTCGCTTTCATGTAACGTTCCGACAAGGAACGGAGAGTTCGGATCATGCAGACGAATACTCCTTCTCACGTTATCTCTGTTGGAATTAGCGTAGCAGTAACGACAAAGATGTCCGCAAGTATCATAAGCGCCGATATCAGTACCGAGAACGCAGCTGCATTCCGATCGCTGTGATTTCTTCTTTGGTATATCAAGAGAACTTCCGATAGCAGCTTCAAAGGTCTCCTGAGTCATGCATCCGTTACAGTCTACGCCGTAAGGCTCAAGGTCATTTCCTTCAGCACATGCTTTTATCGTTATGCCGTAGCGCTTACCGATATCTGTAAAAGTCTTTCCGATAGCTGTACGCTCCTGCGGAGTTACTGCTTTTGCCTGCGGAAAGTTTCGCGTGACCTTTTCATAGATATCAATGAAGCTGATAACGCATACTGTAGTATAACCTGAAAGAGTATTACACATCGTCTCGAAGTCTGATATGTGGCGTTCCAGAGTATATGTACCGTCAATGAAGATCGGATCATACCTCCAGCCGATGCAGTTGACTCCAACAGCTTCTGAGAGCGTTATGAAGTCCTGCATGACCTGCTCCTTTGACGGAACGTTAGGTTCAACATCCTTTCCGTATGGAGTTATCGTAACGAACCAGTATTGATTAAAGCGCTTCAGTTCGTCAATGTATTTCAGCATTGGAGCAGGATTCTTGGTACAGAAGGCTATACAGTCCACGACATCAGGATCAAGCTCATATCGGGTTATCCAGTTCTGACAGTATGGATTCCGTACCAGAACATAGCCTTCGCGTATCCTGTTCATGAACCATTCAGAGTAAAATGCGGGGATATCAGTCCGCATTCCTGTGTTTATAATCATAATTCTCCTTATTCTCTCAGCTGTATCATTATCGGTACAGCTGCTTTTTTATGCTCACGCCGCCCCGTAATGGGGCGGTAGAGCTTGGAATCAGTATTTTTCTTATTATACAAAGGATTGAAATACAATGTCAAGAGAAAACTCCTATTTTTTCAAAATCTGATATGTATATTATTTATATGAAATATAAATATATTTCATTTAATAAGCTTATTTTTCTCCATTTGCAGTTGTTTCCTACAATTCTTCTTTTTCATATATACATTGTTATTATGATGATAGCTGTTATCACCAACAATTTTCATGGAAAGGAGGATCAAAAATGTTTGACAACAGCCGATATTTAACCTGCGGAGTTGACAGCATTATCCCACTTGAATTGCAGTTGTTCTTATGGGAGTGCGTTGACAGACTTCCTGAGCCAAAGGACTACCTACAGGTCTTTGAACTGAGTCCCTCAGGCACTATGCAATCTATTGTACACAGCTCGGAACAACCCAAGTATCGGAAGGTGTATATGATACCGTCAGATAGGCCTATCACAGAAAAGCTGTATATCATCGACGACGGCGACCACAGCACAATGCTGCTCGCAAGTGAATACTAATAAGACGATGCCGCTCCTCGTGAGCGGCTTTTCTGTTATATCTGTTTTCGGGAGGTGAGAGGAATGGATATACTGAACGAGCTTGCGGAGCGATTCGCTATTACGCTAGAGACTCAGCTTTGCAACGATAGCAATTATCTTAAAGCTATGGCTCAGTTACACGAATTATCGGAAGGACTACCGGCTGAAAAAGCTACGGAGCTTGACGATAGAGAGCGACGGCTGCGAGATATGAAGCCGTTCAGCTGCCCTTGTCATGTTTTCCTCTCTTGCGATGGCAAGAAAATAGCGTAATATCCGTATCTCCATACTGCACCTCGTTTTTGATACTACTATTATAC
>DFJW01000089.1 GCA_002373775.1 Ruminococcus flavefaciens
TGGTGGAGGCGAGGGGAATTGAACCCCTGTCCGAAAACTCATCCATACAACTTTCTACGAGCGTATTTTACCTACTGAGATTCCCCTGACAGGCCGCCGGTAAACGGGCTGGAAGTCAGAGTAGTCCGTATACAGACCTGAGGCACGGACACGCCTCAGGACCGTTCACCACTAGTCGATGCCCAAGCGGAGGCCGTGGTACTCCTCCGGTGGACAGAAGCAGACTTAAGCTGCTACCAGTGCACTATTTCTAGTAACTGTGATATTATTTCTTGCGTTTATATTTAAACGTGGCGCAGTTTAAGGAGATTACACCGCAGCTCCGCTCGCTTATCATACTTCAAAGTCCCCGTCGAAACCTTTACGCCCCCATTAAGGGGTTGTGAAAGGGGAACGCAAGTATTGATAATGTAAAGTTATTATACATCAAATATCTTCCGTTGTCAAGAGGGAAACATGTTGAAAAAAGAAAAATGGACGCACATTATGTTCCGGAGAAAAGTATGTCCATTCCCGGCTGTATACTGAGCATACTATAATTATATTTGACATGCCTGCGAATATACTATATAATAGTGTATATCACCGAAGGAGGAATAATGATGCTTACACATAAAGGAACGAAAACCATAGAGACAGAAAGACTGATCCTCAGACGCTTTGAGTACAGCGATTCGGATTCCATGCTGAAAAACTGGATAGCAGATGAGAAGATACAGTCGCTTTATTCCGAGCCGGTCTATGAGACGCAAGAAGCTGTGAAGGGACTGCTGGACCGCTACATCGGTTCGTATGAGAGAGAAGACTATTACCGCTGGGCAGTCATAGAGAAGGAGTCCGGTGAGTGCATCGGACAGATCGCGTACTTCCTTGTGGACAGCAAGAATCACTTTGCCGAGATCGAATACTGCATCGGTTCGGAGTATCAGTGCAAAGGCTACGCGACGGAAGCTGCAAAAGCTGTCATAAAGTACGGATTCGACGAGATGAATCTGCACAAAGTACAGATATGCACCAAGACCATAAATGCACCGTCAAAACGGGTTATCGAAAAGTGCGGTCTGCAATACGAAGGCACGCTCCGGGATTATTTTTACATGAAGGGTGTGTATGTTGGCAGACTGTATTTCTCAATACTCAGAAGCGAGTACTATAAAGAGAATTGAACATTAAAATAAGAAGGAGGCACTCATGTGAGTACCTCCTTTGATTATTCTGTCAGTGAGTGCCGGGATAACTGCACTCATTTCTTTTTAGCCGATTTTACTGCCTTGTATACAACAAGTTCAAGGGCACAGAGTCCCACAACGACTGCGCCTGAGATGACAGCGAGTCTGGTCACGTCTTCATCTTCTTCATCCTTATGAGCAGACTTCTTGTCATCAGTGCCCTCAGATGAAGATGTGTTATCATCGGACGCATCCGTTTCAGTCTCAGCGGAAGTATCTTCTGTTACGGCTTCATCGAGATCGGTGGGGTCAGAAGCGGACTCTGAGGTATCGGGCTGAGTATCCGGTTCTTCCGGAGCAGTAGGTGCTTCGCCGTATATGCCGGCAGCAAATCCGCTCATCCAGACCAGAGCCGCATTGTTCATCACAGATGCTTCGTTCACAGAAGAGGCTTCAAAGCTGTCATAGTAGCATTTCAGTACGCCGTTGTCAGCCGAAATTGCAGCAGCCTTCATCCAGCTGTCATCTGCAAAACTGTTTGCACCTCCGACAAGCACGCCTGCCGGTGCAGACTGAGCTGTACTGTCAAGCTGTGAAGTCCAGAGACGGCAGTAAGGATACTTAACGGCATTCTTTCCGTAACCTGTGACATATGATATGCCCATTGGATTGCGTCCGAGCACATAGTCCATCCCGTTCATGGCGCCGTCGAGATACTTGTCTTCATTGAGGTACTCATAGGCATATGCAAGTATAACGGAATTGTTAAGTATATACCTGTCAGCACCGTGAGGATATACCTGCGGAGCCTCTCCGATATCTGCGCCATTTCCGAAGGGCTGACCGTAACCCTGCGCTTCTTCACATTCGAGCAGTTCGTCAGCAGTGCTGCGCAGATTCCTTTTCAGCATGTTCATGGCACGCGACGGGAGATTGTCTATGCTTTCGTTTTTGTTCAGCAGACTCAGCGAACCCATCCACGCCACGTCGTCTTTGTCTGTGAGGTTTACGGTCATTATCTCGTCCAGTCCGGAGATATTGCTGTAGTATTTTCCGGCGCTTCCGGTGGAGGCGATGAGTTCCGTGGTAGCCCAGTAGTATTCGTCGCTGACATCTTCGGCAGTCTCGCTGCTGAATCCGCCGTCATCATAATATGACTTTGCGGTATCGTAAGTGCGTTCAGCGACTTGTAAGCACAGTTCAGCAAAGTCCGGATCATAGTCCTGCCATAGCCTTGAAGCCTGAGCTGCACAGGCTGAGAGACGGAATGTTGCGGAAAGTGAAGGTTCTTTTTCGGTGTATGTGTAGGACGTGACCTCCCACGGAGCATCGGTCTCCTGAGCTTCCAGTCTTGAAAGCACCAGACCTTCATAGTCGGTGTCGGTCAGTTCCATGGACATCATCCATTCCAGTTCCATACGGGCAGCTTCGAGGATGTCGGGAGTGCCGTTAGGAGCTTTGAAACCGGTCAGTTCGCCGTCGAAGAGGCAGGCGTCGAAACCGTACTGACGTGCGAATTCGCACTGGTTCTGGAGTGACCAGACAGCAAGGCTGCTGTTGGAGAATTCTTTTGAGCCGTATCCTTCATCTATCCAGCCGCCTGCACCGCGGAGGTTGAATTCACCGCTGACCATGAGCGGGAAGAGATCGGCAGCATCACGGAGCATGGAATTATACTCGCTGCGTGTGCCGATGCTGAATATGGAACTGTAGCTGCCGTCATCAGTGCGGATTATGAAATCTCCTTCGTCCCTTAGACCGGAGAAATCAAGTAAATGCACATTGTCACCGGAATCCGTATCAATACCGCGGACGATGCTCTCACCGCTGAAGACTGTATCTTCTTCTGCTGTATTTTTGATGACAGAGAAGCTTATCGGTTCTTCGGAATCTGAGATGAGGACAGCCTGCTTTCTGCCGTCAGCAGGGAAACCGATCTGGTTCATGAGTATGCTGCCGCGCTCTTCCTGAGCAGGAGCAGTGTATGCCTGTTTATCGTCATCGGCGTTCTCGATCTTCATGGATGAGATAGTGATGACGGCATCATTGCCGAATCGGTCTTCATCAAGGAGAGCGTCTCTTCCGCCAAGCCTGAAATACCACTGTGCGGTATCCGTATCGCGTTCGGCAGTGAAATAGCATTTGAAGCTGCGCTCTTCGTCAGGCCCGAGCTGGATGCTTTTTTTGCTTCCCGAGCCGTTATCCTGTTCATTCTGCCAGAAAACCGTACCGTCTGCAAGTCCTATGGCTGTATCATATCTTCCGGCTGAATCAGAAGAAATATCGTATGAAACGCAGTAACGGCAGCCCTTTTTCAGCGATATCCCACGGCAGCAGAGCAGAGCACCTTTGTCATCGGAACCGGTGTTCCTGATCCTTATCTCAAGGGAATCGCCGTTTCTTGTGAGAGAGGAAGCGGTATTGCCGCTCTCAAGCAGATGCCATGGGAGCGTTGACTGTGAACCGCTTTCCGGTTCTGCAATGATGTTTGCGGCACTGACAGTGCAGAAGCACATGGGCTGAAAAACAGCACATGCAGCTATGGCGGCTGAAGCAGCGGCTGTGATGAGTTTTCTGAACGGAGCATTTTTTTTCATATATGTGATCCCTCCTGGGCTGATAGTATAAACATATCCAATATATACTTTAACATTTTTTTTGATGAATGTAAAGACTTTTGGAAGAATTTCTCATTCCAAATGTGATATTGACAACGGCTGGCTTTAGATATATAATAGTATAAAATATTCAATATCCAATGGAGGGAAATATGAAACACGGACTTGTTATGGAAGGCGGCGCAATGAGAGGGCTGTTCACAGCCGGCGTTATAGACATCCTTATGGAAAACGGGATAGAGTTCGACTGTGCGGTAGGAGTATCAGCAGGAGCTGCATTCGGATGCAACTATAAGTCCGGTCAGCCGAGACGTGCGATACGCTATAATCTGAGGTTTGCCAAGGATAAGAGATATTGCAGCTGGCGTTCCATGATAAAGACAGGAGACCTTTACGGTGCGGAATTCTGTTACCATGAAGTTCCGGAGAAGCTTGACCTGTTCGATTTCAGAGCGTATGAGCAGTCGCCTATGGAGTTCTACGTCGTCTGCACGGATGTCGAGACAGGTCAGCCTGTTTACAGAAAGTGCAGAAACATGGACAGGGAGAATATGGAATGGCTGAGGGCTTCAGCTTCCATGCCGATAGTATCAAGAGTTGTGGAACTCGACGGCAGAAAGCTGCTTGACGGCGGTATTTCCGATTCCATACCCCTGCGTTTCATGGAAAGCACAGGATGCGAAAGGAATGTTGTGGTGCTCACAAGGCCGCGTGACTACAGGAAGAAAAACGGAAAGCACGGCGGATTCGTAAAGCTGATGCTGAAAAAGTATCCCAAGCTGGTAAAGGCGATGGAGAACCGCCCGAGGATGTACAACGGCGAACTGAAATACATAAGTGAAGCTGAAAAAGCCGGAAGAGCACTTGTCATAGCGCCGGATGAGCCGCTTCCTGCCGGACATATCGAGCATGATACGGATGTACTGCTGGAGACTTACCGCAGAGGAAGGCTCAAAGGCATGGAGATGCTCGATGCAGTAAGGGATTTCCTTGGGACAGAAGAAAAAGAGTAAGTTGCACACATCTAACACCGGTCATCAGTTTCTTCAGCTCTTTGTGCATGATAGACAGTATTCTCTTCTTAATTTCGTTAAAATTGATAAAAGGGATGATTTTTAGCTTTTTATCATTTTTTTACTTTTCTGTAATTGACAACGATTTAAAAAAGGTATAAAATTGATTTATCGACCAATTTCCTGTCTGGTCGGAAGGAGCTAATGTTTATGGAAAGCATTTTGAGCAATACTGATTTCTGGGTGGCGCTTTCTGCTGTAATAGCAGCTGCAGCTGCAAACAACTGCCTGTCAGGCAATGCCGGCAGCAGAAGGAAAACACGAAAGGGAGAAGGACGGAGACATGACAAAAACTATAATGAAGGTTGATGGAATGATGTGCGGCATGTGTGAGAGCCATGTGAATGATGCTATCCGCAATGCAGTCAAGGTGAAAAAAGTGACTTCTTCTCACAGCAAGGGCGAGACTGAGGTCATCACCGAGAATGAGCCTGATACAGAGGCACTGAGAGCTGCTGTTGAAAAGACAGGCTATAAGGTACTTGACATCACTACCGAACCTTACGAGAAAAAAGGTTTCTCTGTTTTTAAAAAGTAAAGGATGACGCTATTTGACAGACTGCCGCATCATAACGGCGGTCTGTTTTTCGTTGGCTTCTCAAAAGTATTGCAAACCGCACAGGCTTGTGGTATAATAATAACCAGTTATTAATTTGTAAAGGAATGATAATACATGAAGATCGGATTTTCAACTCTTGCATGTCCGGAATGGTCATGGCAGGACATCTATTCGATGGCGAAAGACTTCAACTTTGACGGAATCGAGATAAGAGGTCTCGGAGACGAAATATTTTCTGTGAAAGCACAGCCCTTTACTGATTCACAGCTTCCTAAAACAATTGAAAAACTAAAGTCCCTCGGACTTGAGATACCCTGCCTTTCTTCCGGCGCATGTCTGAAGTATAAGGACAGATTCGCTGAGGCTGAGGCAGAGATCACTGCTTATGCCCAGCTCGCAAACAAGCTCGGTGCTTCATACATCAGAATACTCGCTGACCGCGATCCCGGTCCGGAGGGCGAGGTAGATGATGAGTATATCGCAGATGCTCTCAGGAAACTCGTTCCTGTGGCTGAGGAATACAATGTGACTCTCCTCGTTGAGTCCAACGGCGTTTACAGTGATACAGCACGTCTTGCACGTCTGCTCGACAGTGTAAAGAGCCGCAAGGTAGCTGCTCTCTGGGATATGCACCACCCTTACAGATTTTGCGCTGAAACTCCCGAGCAGACAGTTGCGAATCTCGGCGAATACATCAAGTACTGTCAGGTAAAGGACAGCGTCATGCGCGGAGACGGCACAGTTGAATACCGCATAATGGGCAGCGGTGATGTTCCGGTGAAGGAAATGTTCGCAGCACTGGAATCTATCCACTACACTGGATATGTTTCACTTGAATGGGTAAAGCGCTGGGCGAAGGATCTTTCCGATGCCGGCATCGTTATACCTCAGTTCGCTGACTTCATGTCTCCCTATAAGAGAAAGCACAAGCATGCTCTCCAGACAAATA
>DFJW01000076.1 GCA_002373775.1 Ruminococcus flavefaciens
ATGCCCTGATGCAGGTCATTCAGGGCAAGGGCTTTATGCCCATAGAGGGCAGCGGTGATGCAGTGCAGACCACTACAAAAGCCGTGCGGCTTCTGCGAAACGGCAAGCCGATCATCAGGCGGTACTGTGCGTTTATGAAAGCGGATAATCCGAAAATACATACCAATGAATTTATTGAGATTGTGAAGAAACAATTCTGAGTATCGACACGGATAAGGAGAAAATATGGAATACGAAAACGGCTATGTGTATGAACTTATGGACAAGAGAGGTCCGACAAATGTGACCGAGCCTTATTTCAAAGAAGCGGTCGATGAAATGATGCGTGCAAGAACGCTGTGTGCAAAGGCAAATGCAGTCCTTCCCGATGATCCATCTTATGTCAGCTATCTGGAGGAACTGTTCGGGCGCAGGCTCGATGATGTCAGGATACTCACACCGTTCACCTGTGATTTTGGAAACCGCGTGAGGTTCGGAAAGGGCGTATTTATCAATCACTCTGCGATTCTTTCTGCATCGGGCGGTATCGAGTTTGAGGACGGCGTTATGGCTGCACCCGGAATCCGTATCGCAACGATCAATCACGATATGTACGACCGTCATACCACCTATACTTACGGCAAAGTACTGGTAAAGAAAAATGCTTGGCTCGGTATGGGCTGCACGATATGTCCGGGTGTGACTGTCGGAAAATACGCTGTCGTTGCAGCAGGTGCAGTTGTCACAAAGGACGTTCCAGATTATGCTGTAGTCGGCGGTGTTCCTGCAAAGGTGATAAAAATGCTTGATCCCGAGCAGATGAAAGACTGAGGAGTGATATGTATGAAGAATAAGATAACTGTTATTGCATCTGCACTGTTCATGGCTCTGACAATGACTGCCTGCGGTGCATCCGAGCCTGCCTCTGCCCCCAGTGTTGCTGACAGCGACAAGGCAGCAGTGCAGGAAAAGCTGAACAAGCAGGATAGCAAAACCAATGAAACAAAAACTGATAATAAACAGTCTGATGATAGTACAGTTACAACTCAGGCTGAAACAGAAACAACGACAGACAGTGACGGAACAAATATACTTGTTGCGTACTTTTCCAGAGCCGATGAGAATTACAATGTCGGTACGATAGATAAGGGCAACACGCAGATCATCGCTGAGTATATCGCAAGTGAAGTCCGTGCAGACAGCTTTCATATCGAAACTGTAACTCCTTATCCTGCGGATTATGATGACTGCTGCGATGTGGCAAAGCAGGAGCTTGCCGACAAAGCACGTCCCGAAATACAGGGCGGTGTAGAGAATATGGAACAGTATGACATAGTGTTCCTCGGATACCCGATCTGGTGGGGCGATATGCCAATGGCGGTCTATACCTTTATGGACAGCTATGACTTTTCCGACAAGGTAGTTATCCCGTTCAACACCCATGAAGGCAGCGGTGAATCGGGAACATACTCGGCGATCTCAAGCTATCTGCCAAGTGCACAGGTGCTTGACGGTATGGCAATTCAGGGCAAGACGGCGCAGGAGTTCAGTTCCGATACACAGCAGGCTGTCCGGGATTGGCTTGACGGGCTTGGTTTCTGATATGAAAATGAAGATAAAAACAGCCGCTGACATTATGATGACAGCGGCTCTGCCCGTTCTGATGTGCTATTCAATTGTCGGGGAAACTGCACATGAAGTGATCGGCATTGCGATGTTCGGTCTGTTCATTTTACATCATATCCTGAACCTCGGCTGGATAAAGTCGCTGTTCAAGGGAAAATATGACCTTCGCAGGATCGTGAATACTGCGGTCAATGCACTTGTGTTCCTGTGTATGATAGGACTGATGTACAGCGGTATTGTGATCTCAAAGCACATTTTTACCTTTGTAAATATCCGTGGTTCGATGTTCGCCAGAACAGTGCATATGCTCTGCGCCTACTGGGGACTTGTGCTGATGAGTGTTCATCTCGGTATTCATATTTCGCAGATAGCGGCACGAATGCAGCTGAAAAACAAGGCTATGGTATGGGCTTTGCGTATCATATTCGGTGTGGTCGGAGCAGTTGGTGTATATGAGTTTATCTCTCTGAAATTTACTGACTATATTTTTGGCAAGATGCAATTCGTATTTATCGACACAAACGCTTCTGCTTTGCTGACTGCACTTCAATACCTGTCTGTCATGGTGCTGTTTGCCTATGTCGGATATATCCTGCAAATGCTTTTGAAACGAAATCATAAAACGGCGGTTCAATGATAGATCGCCGTCAGCGGAGATACATTCTGAGCTGCGTCGATCACATCAACATCGACCTGAGAAAGTCCCCAGCCACGGATAATCCAGTCGTCGATCAGTTTGTCCATTGCTGTGGCGGCGAACTTCGTCATAAATTGTCTGACCGCTTTGCTGAGAAGATGTTTCGCACTTGAACTTACCTCAAAGTTATGCTATAATATTAGTAACCAAGCGAACAGGCGGTGAACCAATGAAGCGAAAGACCACAAAAGAAATACTTGCCGAGTCCTTTCAGGAGCTTGCAGCAAATAAGCGTATCGACAAGATAACCATAACCGAGATCACCTCCAACTGCGGAATGTCGCAGCCGACCTTTTATAATCATTTCAAAGACAAATATGACCTCATCGTGTGGATATACATTCGAAAAGCTGATAAACTGCTCACCAAATGAGCATAATAAGAAAGAAATACAGTTATAAAGAAAAGGCTGTCGGTGTACATCGGCAGCCTTTTCTGTAAGGAGAAAATCATCATGGAAATTAAAGCAGTAAAATTCAGAAAAGACGGATTCTATGGACAGCCCTTTGTAATGGGCGGTGAGGAAGGTGCGGACAAGTTCGACAACAATATCCGCTATCGTGGAAGTATGCAAAACTATCTTATCGACACAGGCGATGAGTTCATTCTCGTTGATACGGGGCTTCCCGCAGGCACGCCCGAATAAGCGCCTGATGAGAAAAGCCCTGCCAACACGGGTAAGGATATATGCGGCTATGAGACCTTGAAGCAAAGCGTGTTATGGATCTTGATGATCCCGTTCCAACTGTACTTACAGAGGTGGACTTCTCGGCTATGCAGGCATCATTACAGCGAACTGTGAAGAAAACAAGGCAGACCGTATTTGTTTACGAAGTCCAGCACCATTTATAACACGCTGTTTTATGTTTTCAAACTATAAAAAACTCCGCCCGAACCTAATGGAAGCTCTGGCGGAGTTTTTTTATTCTTCGTCATCAGTTATGATATCATCCTTAGAAACTGTTTCGGGATGAAACAACACACCCACTGTTTCTGTACTAATGAAATACATATCATTTTTAAACAGCTTTCTAAGGAAGCTAATGGAACCTCTTAATATCATAACTATCACCTTTTTATATTTCTTATGGCACATATTACTACGGAAGTTTATTTAATGAACGTTCAGTTCAACATCGCCCTGATCTCCACATCCGCTCTGTACAAATGAGCACTGAGCGGAAAATGTGCTGAATGG
>DFJW01000096.1 GCA_002373775.1 Ruminococcus flavefaciens
ACCGAGGAAGTAGTGGTTTATAATAAGATGAATTAAAGCGGACAGGGATCATTTGATAGTGATCCCTGTTTTTGTTATGCGTAAAAGGCTTTAATGCTAATGTCAGAACTCAGGATATGCACCGAGCATTTTTCCGACCTCAGCAAGATACTCACTGCGAGTTTTCACGGGAGACAGCATCTCGATACCGTCACCGTAGCTCATTACCCAATGGCAGCAAACAGTTTACTATATCAATGATTCTATATTTATTTCAGCAAACTTTTGGGATTTTAGTATTTCTCATAGTGGACTTTCCCAAAATCAAAGTCGCTTTCTGCATACCCACGCTTATTTTCGCCCTTGCCGCCGAGTGCGATGAGGTTAAGCACTGCGTAACCGTCCGGCACACCGAGCAGCTTGCGGACTTCCTCGTCAGAGGACTTGCGTTTTCTCGTCCTGTTGCGGATATGCACCCAGCAAGCACCGAGGTCATACTGTTCGGCAGCAAGCAGAATGTAGGAAGAAGCGATAGCACCGTCCTCGATCCAGAACTCGCCCCTGTCGAGCTTCACCATGACTACGATAACAGCATCAGCACCGATGATCTGCGAACCGCCGAGACTTTTGCACTCCGCAAGCTCCCTTATCTTATCTCTCACGATCACAAACTCCACAGGTCTGTGACCAAACGAACAAGGAGCAGTAAGTGCAACCTTCATGATCTCATTCAGCACTTCATCGGGGATATGTTCGCTTGTGTATCGTCTTACCGAACGGCGTTTTGCCGCAAGGTCAAAGAGTTTGTTTTCCATTATTACACCGTCCTTTTGTTTATGGGTAACTTTGAACCCAGTGGATTCAAAGTTGAAGTATTATGATCCGTGGTTTTCAGTTCGTTTCTTTTTCAGAATGCTCTGCACCATATACCCGATATATGCGAACAACACCATGACAGACAGGTATTGAAGTGCAGTCAGCACAGCAGAAGCGTTTGTGTCGATAAATACAAACTGCACTTTTCCGAACAGATAGTCTGTGAATTTCAGCGAGATAAACTCATAGATACCGACTGCACCGACCATACCGGAGATAATACGAAGTGACCATATCAGACCATTGTTTTTCAGCTTCATGCGTGCCGCCATTTGCGAAATATGCATACCGAGATGAACGCTCATCAGCACAAGCCCCCAATAGGCGCAAAGCATATGCACTGTTCTGGCGAACATCGCACCGCCGATATTCACAAAAGTGAAAACGTGCTTCGAGATCACAATACCGCTGTACATCAGTCCTATCATACACAGGAACACAAGTGCATTGACCGCAGTATTCACGATCCTGCGAAGGTCATATTTTCCCTTGAACAGCGACTTTATCCAGCCGAGGTTCAGTATATGATGTAAAATGAACAGACCGAACATCGCAATTCCGATCACTTCATGTGCCGTTTCTCCCACGATAGAATAGCACATGAGTACGGGCAAAGCCGCTGTCATCAGAATGTCAGCGGCTGTTTTTATCTTCATTTTCATATCAGAACCCCAGCCCGTCAAGCCATTCCCTGACTGCCTGCTGTGTATCAGAGCTGAACTCCTGTGCTGTCTTGCCTTGAATCGCCATACCGTCAAGAACCTGTGCATTCGGCAGATAGCTTCCTATCGCAGAGTATGTTCCCGATTCACCGCTGCCCTCATGGGTGTTGAACGGGATAACTACCTTGTCCGAGAAGTCATAGCTGTCCATGAAGGTATAGACCGCCATCGGCATATCGCCCCACCAGATCGGATAGCCGAGGAACACGATGTCATACTGCTCCATGTTCTCCACACTGCCCTGAATTTCCGGACGGGCTTTGTCAGCAAGCTCCTGCTTTGCCACATCGCAGCAGTCATCATAATCGGCAGGATAGGGCGTGACTGTCTCGATATGAAAGCTGTCTGCCCCCACCTCATCTGCGATATACTCTGCAACGATCTGTGTGTTGCCCTTGTCTATCGTTCCGACATTGTAGTTTTCATCGGCACGGGAAAAGTACGCAACAAGTATATTCTTGCCGTCATTGTATGTCTGAGATTCTGTTTCAGCCTGAGCTGTAACTGTGCTTTCATCGGACTGCTTATCATCGGCTTTTGTATCATCGGTTTTGCTATCCTGCTTGTTCAGCTTTTCCTGCACTGCTGCCTTGTCGCTGTCAGCAACGCTTGGGGCAGATGCAGGCTCTCCGCTGCCGCAGGCAGTCAGTACTGCTGAGAGTAAAACAGCACAAAACAAAGTTCCGATCCTTTTCATCAATTATCACTCCAATCAAGTTTCATTTTGTGAATGCTTATCATCAGAAATGCCGCAGCAATTATCACGCTGTACATCGGTGAATGCTGCTACTCTGTCTTTTTTCATTCGTCTATCCTCTTGATAACTCTCGCCGGATTTCCGACAGCAACGCAGTTGTCGGGAATATCCTTCGTCACCACCGATCCTGTACCAACGATTGCATTTTCGCCTATCGTCACGCCTGCAAGGATATTCACCCTTGCACCGATCCACGCATTTTTCTTGATATGGATCTCTTTCGTCTTGATGACACGGATATTGTTCGGCTCGTGATTGACCGTGAACAGCCCGACCTCCGGTCCCATCATAACGCCGTCCTCAATCGTGATCGTGCCAATGGACATAACTGTCAGACCATGATTTGCAAAGACATTTTTGCCGAGAAATACTCGGTTCGCACAGTCGATCTGAAAGGGCGGAGTAAAGAAATTGCCGTCCTTCATCTGACCGTTCAAAAGCTCGTTTTCAAGTGCCATGACCGTTTCACGGTCAGCAGGATCGGTGAAGTTTATCTTCCAGCATAGATGCCTGCATCTATCCATTTCGCCGTGAGCTTCACGCTGATATTTTTCATCACGAATATCGTAGCTTTTGCCCTCACGCAGTTCTTCAAATACTGTCATATCGCACCTCATTCAGTTGGTCTTAGTTCGCCGTAGAAATAGCTTGAAGTCGCGCCACCGTCACACAGGAAGGTGGAACCTGTGATGAATGCTGCCTTGTCGCTCATCAAAAGCTCTGCCACATTTGCCACTTCATCGGCAGTACCCGGTCTGCCTGCCGGACACTTCGCAAACATATTCTTGTAGAAATCGCCCCTCGGACCGTTGAATTCATCTATCGCAAGGGGTGTCACGATGATTCCCAGCGCAATGTCATTAAGCCTTGCACCTCGCTTGCCCCACTTGACGCACTCCGCCATAACACGCTTTTCGTTGCAGCGTTTTGCCATCTGATAGGCATGGAGCGTATCTTTGATGTTTTCCGGCTGAAGGATTTCAAGGGAGAGCAGTTCCTCGGTGGGCGTCATTGCAAGCTGAAAGTCCTCCTCTGCGGTGAGCTGTGGCATTCTCCACCCCGATTGACTTGAGATCGTCACACCGCAGCCGCCTTTTGCAATGACCTTGCCGACTTCTTCGAGCAGTACAGCCGTGCCATAGAGGTCAACTTTCAGTATCGCCTCAATGGGAGCCTGCGAGGGCGAAACACCCGCACCATTTACAAGATACTTTATTTCGCCGAACTCCTGCGCTTTTGCGATCATCGCAAGAATGCTCTCACGGCTTGACAGATCCATTTCAAAAGGCACTACGTCAAAGCCTGCATCATTCATGATCTTTGCAATCGTATTGCAGTTGTCCATATTCTTATCACCGAGGACGATCTTTTTGCCATAACCTACTCGCCTTGCGATCGCCATACTGATCTGTCCTGCACCTGTGACTAACATTACTTCTTTCATGGGATCACCTCAGAATTGTTTTTTCAGAATTTCGATAAATTCATTTGTGTGCTTTTTCGGGTTATCGGCTTTCATAAACGCGCAGTACCGCCTGATGATGGGCTTGCCGTTTCGCAGAAGACGCACGGCTTTAGTTGTGGTCTGCACCGCATCACCGCTGC
>DFJW01000044.1 GCA_002373775.1 Ruminococcus flavefaciens
CCTGAATGAAGCGGTAATCCTCCGTTCACTGAAAGAGGAATCTGCCGGAAAGACGTTTGTTCTGGTGTCGCACAGAGCATCTACCATGCGTATCGCTGATGTGACACATTCCGTAGAAAACGGACGAGTAAGCTGATGAATGTTCAGACAAAGCGCGAACGTGAAAAAGAGCTTGTATCGCTGATGATAAGGATATACTGCCGCAAAAAACACGGCGGTAGATCCTTATGTCAGCAGTGTGCGGAGCTTGAAAACTACGCAAGGCAGAGGTCAGATAAGTGTCCTTTCATGGAAAATAAGACCTTCTGCTCGAATTGCAGAGTGCATTGCTACAAGCCCGAAATGCGTGAGAAGATCAGAGAGGTCATGCGATTCAGCGGACCGAGAATGATCTTCTATCGCCCTGTTACGGCTATTCGTCATGTGATCGCAACAAAAAGAGAAAAGAAACGATTGGAGGAAAGCAATGGCAATTAAAAGACTGGTATTTCTGATACTCGGACTTCTGTGCCTGACGCTCGGAACAATAGGCGTATTTCTGCCGATACTGCCGACAGTGCCGTTCTATCTTGCAACGGTATTCTGTTTCAGTCAAAGCTCACAGAAGTTCCACGATTGGTTCATCGGGACAGAGCTTTACAAAAAACACTTGCAGTCATTTGTGGAGAAGAAGGGGATGCTGATGAAAACAAAAGTCAGCATCATCACCACTGTGACGCTCCTCATGGGCTTCGGCTTATTCATGATGGCAAGAAAAGGAATATGGGTACCTTGTATCATCATTGCTGTAGTGTGGGTGTGCCATGTGATATACTTCGTGTTTGGTGTTAAGACGATAAGAAGTGAAGATCAGGCAGAATAATAGTATATAAGAGCCGTTTTTGAAACGGCTTTTATTATTGATCATGATTTGTAAAGGGGAATGACATAATGCAGAATAATCGTATAATCAGGTTATTGGCGATCTTACTCAGTGAAACTGATGATGATCATAAACTGACTACCAATCAGCTTATTGATAAGCTGTCAGAGGAAGGTATCTCAGTTCACAGAAACACTATAGCGAGTGACATAGAGATATTAAAAGAAGCAGGATATGATGTCATTTGTGAGAAAAGTACTCAGAACAAATACTTTATCGGAAAACGCAGCTTTGATGATGCGGAGATAAAAATGCTTTGTGATGCGGTAAGTGCAGCTCATTTTATAACTGGAAAGCAAACAACAGAACTGATAAAAAAGCTTCTGAAAAACGTTAGTGTATATACTGCAAAGCGAATAAAACCAATGATTCAGTCACCAACAGGCAGTAAAGTTTCTGATTCCAGCATATATGTTGCTGATATGATCAATTACGCTATTTCTAATAAAAAGCAGATACAGTTTCAATATTTTGAATATAACGAAAAAAAGGATAAGATACTAAAGCATAATGGTTACATATATGAAGTGAGTCCGTATGCAGCGGTGTGGCATGAGGATAGATACTATCTTATCGGTTATAGCAAAAAACATGACGATATCGCCAATTTCAGGATAGACAGGATGACTAATGTATCAGTGTCCGAGGAAAATAAATATGTCTGTTCAAAAGATTTTGTCCTGAAGGAGTATTTGTCGAGCAAGATAAAGGTGTTCAAGGGACAGAAGACAGAGGTGTGCTTGAAATGTAAAAGCAGGCATATGAAAGCTATCCTCGATTACTTTGGACATGGAATAAAAACGACAAATGCTGAAAAAGGATACTTTAATGCGATAATTGAGATAGAACTGAGTCCTACATTTTATGCATGGATATTTCAGTTTGAAGGCGATATCATCATTCAGTCCCCTCAGAATGCGATAGATGATTTTATAAAGACAGTGGAAATAATTATTGAGGTACATAAAAGAAAGGGCACAATATAACGAAATATCTTGCAAAACGGAATAAACTGTGCTATAATATGTTAGTAGGCTCTAACTGATGTATGCTTTAAATTCATTGAGTATCAAAGCGTCGGAAATAAAATGTAGGTGAACAGCGATGAATATTTACGTTATTATTGGAGTGATCGGCATTATCAGCGGGATCCTTTGTGCTCAGGCAGATGTACCGCTTGCCTGGTCTGGAAGAAAAGAGGATCCCCTGGACTCAAAGGCTGTGGGACGCATCTCGCCCTGGTGGACTCAAACCAGTATTCGGCATTTTGACAAGGCATTCTGGCTTTCCTGCATAGGTCAGCCGGGAACATACCTGACTACATGGTTTCTTGCGGAACTTATCTCCGACAAGAGTTCAGCGCTTGGAACATTACTGAAAATATGCACGTTCATCGGTGCATATACGGGGCTTCTTTTCCATGCGGCAGCCTGCATAAAGCCTGTTGTTTATCGTGCCATAGCAAAAGAAGTTTCGGCTGAGACTGCTCAGAAAGCAATGGATCAGATTGACAGATACCCGAAAATTCCGTCTGCGGTCAGCGGCATAGTGCTGTTTCTTGTGGAAACGGTTATCATGATAATTGCGATACTGACCGGCGCTCTCGAAGTGCCGAAGTGGTTTGTACTGCTGAATCCCGTTGGTGCTTTGCCTATACTGCTCATAGCAAGAAGGCTGAACATCAAAGTTGGCGGAGCAATGGGTATAGGCTTCACATTTTATGGGATCGTACTTATCGTTGCAGGAATTTAATGAAAGGAAGTAATTATGAAAAACAAAAATGCTGTTATTTACGCAATTGCGGCGGCAGTGTTCTATGCACTGAACGTGCCATGCTCAAAACTGCTGCTGGATAAGGTGAGCCCGACATTTATGGCAGGTCTGCTGTATCTCGGTGCAGGTATAGGTGTCGGGATAATGTACCTATTTCACCATAAAAAAGAACAGCCTGCGAAACGGCTTTCAAAGCCTGACCTACCATACACAGTAGGAATGGTGGCGCTTGACACCATAGCTCCAATACTTCTGATGCTCGGTGTAAAACTGGGAACTTCCGCCAATGCTTCACTTCTTGGAAATTTTGAGATAGTTGCCACAACTCTCATCGCTCTGCTGATATTTAAGGAAAAGGTGAGCGGAAAGCTATGGACTGCTATCGCCTTCATCACGCTGTCAAGCATTATCCTGTCTTTCGGCGGCAGGGAGAGTTTTAGCTTTTCAATCGGTTCATTATTTGTTCTCGGAGCAACTTCCTGCTGGGGACTCGAAAACAACTGCACAAGAAAGATCTCTGAAAAGAGTACCTATCAGATTGTGACCATAAAGGGACTATGCTCGGGAACGGGCTCAGTGATAGTAGCGATGATAATTGGCGAAAAACTGCCGGATTTCCGATACATACTGCCTGCGCTCCTGCTTGGATTTGTTGCATACGGACTGAGCATCTTCACTTATATCAAGGCGCAGAAAGACCTGGGAGCTGCTAAAACAAGCGCTTACTATGCAGTCGCACCATTCATCGGAGCGTTCCTGTCTTTTGTTCTGCTCCATGAGAAGCTGACTGCCGCTTATATCGCCGCACTTCTTGTTATGATAGTCGGAACAGTATTTGCGGCGGCTGATACTCTTGCACAGCACCACACTCATGAGCATACCCACACATTTACTCATACTCACGACGGCACTACACATACTCACAGTGTGTCACATAGCCACGGCCATGACCATTACATCAGTGTTGATTTTCACGGACATCATCACAGTATAGCTGAACTGGAGAAATTACTGAACACACATTAAGGAGAGTAATATGGATATTCCAAGAACTATTCTGGACGGTATCGTCATGTGCGTTATTTTCAATGCAGTTGTGGGAATGTTTTTCTTCGTGTTTCCGCAGGCATACAGCACGATGTTTCCGAAAGGTTTAAAGAAAGCGGCAAGCCCATTCGTTGAGAAGTCGGATGTCGTGAAAATGTACTTCGTCCTCATACTGCTTTACCTGCTGATGTTCCTTTATATGGCAGTCAGCGCACATATGGCAGGTGTCAGCGGTTTCAAGGCTATGTTCTGGACTGGCTACACTGAGATGATGTTTGTTAATGCGGGCGACTTCTTTCTCCTCGATGTGCTTGCACGAATATACGTCAAAGACAAGGGACTCATCAAAGGCGCTGAAAACCACCCTGACTGGGAGTGGAAAGGCTGGTGGAAGCTAGCTGTTCCCGAACACGGTCTTGCCTGGCCTGTACTGGTGTGTCCGCTGACCGGACTTATCGTTGCAGGCATCGGAGCGCTATTGGGATGAAGATGTTATATCAAAAGTACGAAGAAGGTGAATTATGCTGAAAATATGCTTGCTTACCGCATTTATCGGACATCTGCTGTGCTGGTACTGCGATTGCCTCATCACATACACACCCGACGGCAGATTCTCTGCAAAAATGCTGGAGGACAACACTCAGTTATCGGAACTGATGAAAAGAATGCCGCTGAAACGGCCGATGCTATCCATAGTGCTTGGTATATTTGCGCTTATTATGTCATTTTGCGGCTTTCTCTCGCTTTGTGAGTGGATGCGGCACTTTTCGGGAGTTTATGCGGCATTGATGCTGGCAGGTGCAGTGGCATTCACTACCTGCGTTATACCTCATCATGTAATATGCGGACTTGTGGAGTGGTTTTACATACGTCTCGGACGAACTGACGAAGCCCGGAAAGCGGTGCTTGAATTCTTTCGCAAAACCTCTGCAACAATGGTGATATGCTATCTGGGACTTCTGCTTTTCTCGGTATCATTTTTCATCGCAGTAGTTACGGGAACGACTTCACTTCCGTGGTGGGCGTGTGTTTTCAACACACTTCCGCTCTTTCTGGTATTGTCGCCGTTTAAGATCGCAGGAAGCGGAAATATAGCCAACGGGCTGATGTTTCTTGCCCTATTTTTCATAATATGAAGGGAGTTTTTATGTATCTGTTTTTCTCAATTTTAGGACTTATCGGAGGTCTGCTCTGCTGTGTGGGAGATGTTCTATTTGACCTGAAAGGCAAGGGCAACGAAAAGCTGGGCACATCAAAGAATATCGACAGCAATTGGGTGAAAATGGCAGACTGGAGATTCGGTCTGTCAATAGCCTTTGCACTTGTTGGCGACGCAATGGTGGGACTTGGCTTTTATTCTATCGGAATGCAGATCG
>DFJW01000015.1 GCA_002373775.1 Ruminococcus flavefaciens
TGAGGAAATGTATATCACGGAAGAGTTGCATGAACTGCGAGCGTTATCTGATTACGAATTTGACAGCAAGAAGGTTTTCAGCAACTACGAGAACCGAAAGGACGCAGCTGACTTTACAACTTGTATTGAGCAAATGACAAACGAATTCTCAACTTTTATCGAGGACATTATCCGCGTCAAGAAAATCTTTATGTCGTTTGTTGACGAGCTTTGTGACCACAACAGTTATCCGACAACTCAGAAAGTGATTGACACATTTCAAAAATATAGGGGCGTTATTTCAAGCGGAAGTATGTGCATGGGACACACAGTCATCGAAACGAAAAAAGGTCCCATACTCTGTGAGACTTATCGTTTCACATCGCTGGGAGCCTTTTTGTATTTTGAACTGTTCAAGTGTATCGAGGAAAA
Organism: Ruminococcus flavefaciens; assembly: GCA_002373775.1. Classification (GTDB taxonomy): domain Bacteria; phylum Bacillota; class Clostridia; order Oscillospirales; family Ruminococcaceae; genus Ruminococcus; species Ruminococcus flavefaciens_M. The sequence continues at coordinate 412 of DFJW01000015.1, forward strand.
GTTTATGCCTGTCAAGTGCCGCAACTGCGGTCGGTGGTTCATCATGAAGCATACCACCTTCTCCCACTACTGCAAGCGACTGGTCAGCAGCAATCCTCCGAAGACTTGTCGTGATAATGCAATGAGCCACAACTTCAAGGAGAAGATAAAGAGCGATCCTGTGTGGGAGATATACAACCGCGCATACAAGCAGCACTATGCTCGTTATATGAAAAAGAAAATGAGCAAGTCACAGTTCGCTGAGTGGGGCGACTACGCTATCGAACTGCGAACTAAAGCTGCTGACGGCGAGTTGGATATCGAGGAGTATCAGAAATTGATCAGGATATAGTTACCTAATCAAACAAATGAGATTTAATCCGAATTATTGTGTAAATCAATACGTTCTATCAAGAAAGCAAATCCACCTCTCGGAAAGGAGTCAAGCAACACATAACAATCATGAAAAGCCACGGAAGTAAGATTTTTATATGTAATTGCACCTATGCAAAAAAATAGTTTGTTTTTGGAACATTCTTTATATCGGCACAGGAATAATTGTAGAAATTCCACGAAATCTGTTGAAATAATGCGGGATTTGTGTTATAATCATAAACAACGAGTGATATTATCCGATTGTGTATACAAAAAATAATAAAGATATCAGCAATCGAGGTGTAGTTATGACAAATTTCGAGAATATAAAGGTAATTGTTGGAAGTCAGGTCAACTGTCCTACCTATGGAACCGGAGTTGTTACAGATCTGATTCTTAATAGTTTTGGAAAATACTACATTTCCGTTAAATTCGAGGATGTTCAGGAAAGGGTATTTCTTCTGGACAGTGCATATACAAATGAACTCATTATTTTTGATGATGAAACAATAAATGATTGTATTAAACAAATACTTAAACGTCAGCAGAAATTATCATCTATTATAAATACAAAAACAGCCAAACCAAACGATTCAGAGCAAACGATCACAGCACTGGCGGAAGATTTCATGAATAAAAAGCATATTGCAACAGAGCTGATTTCACTATATGATGACAGGAACTTCGAGATTGAGCTTTACAGTAAAGCATTCAGCTACCTTGAACGCCTTATATACAAGAATAGTATTTCAGATAAACAAAAAGCCGTGATTGCTGTAGCAATGGCATATATTGCACTAAAAAATTATGACGGTGATCTTCACACTTATATTGAGATGAAGTATCGGGACTGTACGCCCAACAAAAGTCATTGTTCAAAAAACACACTTCAGAGTGCAGTGTACAGTGCGATTGGAGATTTCAGGAAAGAAGCAGGGTATTTTGATGTACGTTCATATATTGCCGTTCCGCTTGTAATGTGTTGTGTTCCTCATTACAGAGTCAAGGACCTTTTCAAATTATCTTACGATATATATAAGAAAAAGCTGTTGTATGATGAGGATATCACAGACGATCAGATTATTAACAAGGTTGTGGAAAGCTTCATTGCTCTCAGACGTAAGGAGTTGATCTCCAATTCTGATATTATAAAGGGAACAAGCTACCTTATGTCAAAATTCACACAGTCCTGCATATACAGCGGATATGGTCTTGACTCGCTTTCTGAAATAGTTGCCCACTGTATAAGGTTGATAATTTCTCATCTCTCACTTCCGGAGGATTCTTTTGTTGTTGAACCGTATTATAGTGAAGGGTATACATTCTGGACCGAAAGATTTGATGCTGATAAAAAGGAAAGAGTACGCTATGAGAGTAGCAGAGCAGATTCCCGTCCTTTCCTGAAACTGTCGGATAATACGGTACACCTGATAACTGGTAAACACAGTCTGGATGATTGCTATGATCCGAATGATGTCCATATCATAGTGTATAACGGTGACAGCGTCATTGCTGATAAGCTTATAGATGATCCAAATGCTATAACGTATAATGATGACGATTATGCAATGAGCTGCTATATCATTGCACGTCAGGATATTGCTGTTGCGTCATCTCCTCTGGATAAACTTGGATATCAGATAGTCAGCGGAGACACTGTGATATATGATTCGAAAAGGCGCCTTTACCGTACAGACCTTTTCTTTGATGGCAGAGGAAATGAAATAAAGCCCGGCAGTAATTATTCCGGAGAGGCATTTGTTATAACCAAAGGATCGCATAGAAACGAGTATGGAGACAGTATAAATGAGATAATGACAAAGAACGGTTACGTCATATCTTCTGTAGAACTCAACGACAGAGATGTATTCTATTTTGACAATGAATCCTACATCTTTTTCAAGGTCGCAACTTCAAAGATGATCGGCTATTCCTCTCCGTGGAGCAGTTTTATATCAAATGAAAATAAGATTTATAGCATATACAGCAATGTTAAAATATTATTTCCAGCATCTTGCGGTAAAAATGACATAGTCGTAATGATTGATGGTCAGAAGGTCGTTTCGGATCCTGGTACTGGTATTTCCTACATCATCAGTCTTTACTCAAAGGAATATGGCGATAAGATTGTGTATACGATACAAATCAACGGACTTGAAGCCGGTTATCACAATCTGTGCTTATATAATTCCAAAAGCGGCAAGCTGATAAGCGGCGCTGATATGAGTTTTATCGTTGATTCAGAGCTGAAAAAGACATACGTCGAAAAGGATGATGATTCCGTGACCTTTGTTCTGTCAAGCAGCTTTGTGGAGACACAGCAGCTCAGATTTGAGTACGGAACATCCCAAAAACAACTCCATGCTTTTGTAAAGAATCTTGGTCACGGTTCACTCGTCATTTATCCGACTAATATCAGTTACAGTGTAACTGGAGAGAAATGGGCTGATATAGATAAGCCTATCCCATTTTACGAAATTCCAGAAAGCGTTAAATATCTGCTTATATGTGGTCCGTACAATATGAGGGCATATTACAATCAGCCGGAAGCTGCTGTAAAAAAACAATACTTGAATCTGGATAAAGAGGATGGCCATAGCACCATATACAGGCTGTATCTTTCCTATCTCAGACAGATGACCGGTAAAAGAACCGGCAAGGTCTATTTTGAATTTGGAAACCGCTCTAAATATGCAATATTCTCCTATACTCCATATGTTAAGGTTGATAAGAGCAGATTCTATTACGATGAAGAACGAAAAAAACACATATTTGAGTTTGATTTTACCGGTACAAGCTCAATAAAAGCTGTATTTACAGTCAAAGGTTCATGTGAGCTTGTAACCGAAAGAGTAATATCGTCAGGTGATGTTATTGCGCTATCTCCGGATGATCTGCCTTCAAAAACAGGAGCGCTCATTATTACTCTGCATATGAAGAAGATGAATACGTTGTTTGAGCAGTATCAGGATGAACCATTCTATTATTTCCCGGCATATTATCTTAGAAAGACATTCGTAAGGCTTGACCCTTTCCCTCCGGATATCACGATCACGGATAAGAATATCACATTCAAATTGATTTTTGAAGGTGCTCCTGCCGTAAGAGCCGAGTTCAGACCTACCGGCTTTTCTAACTCACTATTCTCTGCCGAAGCTCATAGCGGCGATGTGATCTCCTTTGATATTTCACACTCTGATGTTACTTCATATACTCTGCTATTGTACAGTGCAAATTCTAAAGATACTGGATATTCAGATGAACCATTTTTTGAATCGAAGCCTTTAAGCCCTCTTTTATGGAAGAGATCCGCGATAACCTCTTTTATATTCGATGACGGCTCGTCAAAAAAAACAAGCTTCAGGATATATTTCAAAAGAATCAAGCATATAGGAAAAAAGCACTATCTTATTGCCGACTTATCTGACAAGGTAAACCACCCTGTTCAAGATGATCTTGTACTGTCAATCATTAATAACAATCCCCGAAGTTATGAACTGACTATCTATTATCAAAGGGATGGAAAGTTAAAAAAGCTGCGTCATAAAAACGGGAAGATTATTGCCGGCATCATTATCAATAAAAGGGAGGAATCGAATTGGAGAATCTGATTGAACAAACCAATTTTATAAAAGATAAGTTTTCGCGTTATCTCAGATCAACTTTTGACATCAGAGACAATACATATAAAAATTTATATTCTCAACGACTGGATGAGCTTGAATCAAAACTATACAAAGGTCCGTATCTCGCGTCGACGCTTCCTTTTGAGCCGGCTAAAACACTGAATGAACTTATTTCCGAAGGCACTTTTGAGAATGATTTCAGTAATATAGGGGGGAAGGATCCTGAAAAGGACGACTATCTCGATTTTAACAGACCCTGCTACGCTCATCAGATAAAGGCGTTCGACAGGCTGCGCAACGGACATAATATAGTTGTTACTACCGGTACAGGTTCTGGAAAAACCGAGTGTTTTATGTTTCCAATAATCAATGAGCTTATCAGAGAGTATAATTCCGGCAGCAGAGAGCCCGGAGTTCGGGCTATATTCCTTTTCCCACTGAATGCTCTTGTATATGACCAGATAGACAGACTCAGAGGCTTATTGCAGAACTGTCCTGAACTGAAATTCGGATTCTACACCGGCAGAACTCCGGAGGACGAACAGTCTAAGGAGGGCAAAAGGCTGCTCGGTCTATACCGCCAGAAATACGGTGAGCCTGCCCAAAACGAGATCCTTACCCGTGAGAAAATGCGCGCCGAACCGCCTCAGATACTTTTCACCAACTATTCAATGCTGGAGTACCTGCTTATCAGGCCATCTGACAGCAGCCTTATCTCAGCAGAAGCGCTTAAAAATCTGAAATTCATTGTTCTTGATGAAGCACACATTTACAGAGGTGCCCTTGGAATCGAGATAGCTCTTCTACTGCGAAGATTGCAGGGCACTGCCCACAGGATGCCGCAGTTTGTCCTTACAAGTGCTACACTTGGAAGAGGTAGGGAGGATCTTCCGCAGATCATAGATTTTGCTTCCAAGCTTACATCTGTTCACTTTGAAGCAGACGATATCATATTCGGGATCCGGCACAACAATACAGTTCCGGAGGAATATTCCATAGCTCCGGCAGACTGCATCGGACTGCTCAGATCAATGGATGAACCGATCGCTTTCAGACCGATATACGAAAAGTATCGACAGTACAGCGACAGTCTTAGTATAGAAGCAAATCTGTATGAGCTGCTGAGCCGTGATGCAAATGTTAAAATGCTGTTTCACCTTACAAAGAATGTGGGAGCATTTATTGATGTAATGAGGAATATGTCCGGCTTTGATGTGCGCTCCCTTACAGCACTTGTGGAACTTATATCGAAGGCGAAATCCTGTGATTCCAAATTTCCGATAAAGCTCTATGACATAAAGTATCATATGTTTATGAAAGCCCCTGACGGCGCTTTTGTAACGATAGGTCAGAACAAAGATCTGTCACTAACAGTTGTTAATCAGATAGAAGGATTCAAAGCTTTCAAAATTGGAATATGCCAGAACTGTAAAGTTCCTTACATTATGGGTATAACCGAAAATAATATCCTCTGCATAGACGACGAGATAGACATTGATGAATCCTATGCTGACAAAGCAAAACGGCTCGAATACTATCTCATCGCCGAATGTCTTACTGAAGAAGAAATAAGAGATCTTGACAACGATCCAAGTTTTGAGAAATACTATATATGCACAAAATGCGGATATCTTCGCAAGGCAAGCTCGGCTATATCCAAATCAGATTGTGAGCATTTTGATGCTTTCAGGACGGTGATTTACAAGTTCAAAGGAAAAAACGAATTTGAAGCTGATGACGATGATATTATTACCAATAATATCCACCGATGTCCGATATGCGATCATAGATCAAATACAGGCGGCGTAATTATGGGATTCCATGTCGGTAAGGACAGAGCTACATCAATTATTGCACAGATACTCTATGATTCAATGGAATATCCTACAAAAAAAGAAAAGGCAAGCGAATTCGCATTGTTCGACACAGAGGATAAAACTATAAAGCTGCGAAAGCAGTTCCTTGCTTTTTCGGATTCAAGACAGCAGGCTGCATTTTTCTCGAAATTTCTCAACTCAAACAATGACAGATTCCTGAAAAAGGCTATGATATGGAGCTTGTTAAAGCAGAACGGTCACAACAGGATTCCATATTTGTCACTTGTATCTCAACTGAATGACCTGTTCAGAAAAAAACTCTTCTATACTGATGAAGAAGCTATAAAGCACGCTAAAGCAGCTGCACTCTGGGAGCTGCTCCTTGTGGATGGCCGAAACAGCGGTGAAGGTATAGGTCTGTTTGCATTCAAGCTTGATCTTGAACGCGGTCATTATATTAAGGATTCGGAATTGGAAGCTGCTCTAAAAGGCAAGGGCTTTGGCAATGTTACTGCTGCACAGTTCAGGGATATCACCTCTCAGGTGTTTACTGTTTTCAGAATGGCTCCCTCAATTGAATATGAAGCATTGGCTACTGACAACTATGAGGAAAAAAAGGAACTTTTAGGCTATCGTCAGAGAAATACCTATATTTCCTTGCAGGAGACAAAAAAGAAAAAAGGCGAAAAGCCTATGTATTATCCTGTAAAGTCATTTTTGCCTGTTGAGGATGATACAGATAAAAAAAGCGCCTCAAACAATGTCGTTAAGTATGTGATGAAGACGCTCGGATATGACATAAACAAAGCTAAGGATTTTCTCAGAATAGTTTTTGAGCTTGCAAAGAACGAAGGGGTTCTTGTGCCAAATACTGACCGGAACTACCCGAATACCTATCTGATACGAGCATCCGATTACAGTATCTACAGCTACAAGCAGCTTAAATTTTTCAAATGCCGGAAATGCAACAAGCTTACCCTTTACAACGTGAACTCGCAATGCACATCCGCAGATTGTGACGGAGAGCTTGCTGAGTGTGATGTTGACAATGATCCTGTATACAAGAACAACTATTACCGCAGCGAGTATATGACAAGACCGGTAGAAAGGCTTAGCTGCCGTGAGCATACTGCACAGATCAATGCTGATGAAGCTAAGGCGATCCAGGACGATTTCAAAAGCGAGAATGGAAAGACAAACTTTATCAGCTGCTCGACCACCTTTGAAATGGGAATAGACTTAGGAGGACTGAATACCGTATTTATGCGGAATGTTCCTCCGACGCCGGCAAATTACGCACAGCGTGCAGGACGAGCCGGCAGACGCGCTGAAACATCGGCTTTTATTCTTACTTTTTGCAGCTCTACATCTCACGATTACACTTATTTTTCAGAACCTCAGGAAATGATACGGGGACTTGTAAAACCGCCTTATTTTGTTATTGACAATGATAAAATAATTATGCGCCATATAACAGCCACCGCTTTGGCAGCGTATTTCCGTGAGCCCGAATATCAGTCTGATTTTGATACAGTTGAGCATTATCTCAATGAGGACGTCACATCCAAATTCCTTGCATATCTGAGAAGCCGACCGGTATCGCTCGGTACGACCATAGATGAATATGTCCTCAGAACACCTGATCTGAAAGAGAAATATGGCGCATTCAAGTGGATAGATTTCCTCGGATCATCAGAAAATGCACTTTTGTCAATGCGTGATGGACTAAAAAACCTCATCACTCTTTACAAGGACGCTCGTGAGTTTGCGTCCCAACAGCACCAGTGGAGTCTCTGCAAGTCCTACGATGAGGCGCTGAAGCGTCTTAATACACGCAATTCGCTGATAACATATTTTACCAAGTACAATGTTATTCCCGGATATGGCTTCCCAGTGGATAATGTCGAGCTTTATATCTACGACTATGCCAAGCAGGATATGAGCGATGATTACAACCTCTCCAGAGATCTCTCTGTAGCTATTTCTGAATATGCTCCGGGTTCAGAGGTCATCGTAGATGAGAAGAAGTATACATCCAGATACCTTTTCCTTCCGCATAACGGCTATTCTCTTCCAACCACCTACTACTGCGAGTGTGATAAATGCCATACCATCAACACAAGTCCTGACAAAAACAAGTTCGTTCCGGGGTGTAGCTGCAAATACTGTAAAACTGCACTGGACACATCTTCAATGAAGGTCAAGAGCTTTATCACGCCCATTTTCGGATTCGTTGCCGATAGAAAAAACAGGGAAACAAAAAGAATGAAGCCCTTTAAAACATATGCCGGAGATATACACTATATCGGCGATTCGTTATCAGAATCAAGCGAGCTGAACAGTGTAGTTGAAGTGACTGAGCATCAGAATGAGGAGCTGCTTGTGCTGAACGAGAACAGATTCTTTTTCTGTCCTTCGTGTGGTTATACTGATCTTGACAAGAAAAATATGCTATCCTCAAAAACTATGGAACATCCTGAATACCGGGGGAAAAAATGCACGGCTTGCAATGAAAAGCTGAATCTCATTCACCTCGGACATTCATACAGAACTGACATAATACAGATAGGTTTTAATAACACTCCGGAAATGTATGATCAGGATACTGCTGTATCAGTCCTGTTTGCAATACTTGAAGGTATAAGTATGACTTACGATATAGAGCGCAATGATATAAGCGGTCTGATTTATCGCGTTAATCCTGCAAAGCCGTATGCTCTCATATTGTTTGATACAGTATCAGGCGGTGCAGGCCATGTTAAGCGGCTTAAATATGATAATTCGCTTATGGAAGTGCTGACTAATGCTCTGAAAAAGGTATCACAGGATTGCTGTGCGGAGGATACTTCCTGTTACAATTGCCTGAGGACATACAACAATCAGCGGATCCATAATCACATCAAACGTGGACTTGCAAAGCAAGCCCTTAAAAAGATAATACATCTGATACAGGATAACAATCTGCATTACAGACTGTCCGCACCATCATTCGATTTTTCAAATGTCGATCCTGATATCGTATTCGATTCCGGACTTATTGATGATGAATCCTCACTGAATGAATTAAAAGTTCTGTTTGATGAGCTTGAGCGGTGTAAAGCACCAATGCCGAGCGGATTTGCATACACTCTTTCAGCAGATGATGAAAAGAGTATTGAAAATGCCGATTTTGCGTGGGAAGATAAGAATATACTCCTGTTTACAATTGAAAACAGAGAATCATACGAAAAACTTGTGAACAGTCAGAACACTTTCAAGTGTTATCTGCTGACTGATTCTTTTGATTATGTTTCATTTACTGCGGAGGTCAATAAATAACTATGGCTATAATGATACCTTCTGAGGGGGGATATTTTGATAAGGCGAGCAAGGAACAAGAAATGTTCGATGCCCTTTCAAAGCTTCCGAACGATTATTATGTATTTCATTCATACAGGATCGTCAATATAATCCCGGATAAGGGACTAAACGAAAATGAAATAGATTTTCTTGTATTCAATCCTAATTATGGCTGCCTGTTTATAGAGTGTAAAAACAGAACGATGCGTTCAGACGGAAGACAATGGCAGTACCTTGACCGAAGCAGAGGAACCGAAAAATGGTGCGATATGCATGATCCGTTTGATCAGGCATTCAGCGGGCAGCATAATCTGTTCAATAAGTTCAGAGAACTTTATCCGGATTTAAGGCACATCATTAACTCGTGTAAATTTCTGGTAGCTGTCTGGCTTCCGAAATATCGTAAAGACGAGATCACTGAAGCAAACTTCGGAGCTAATATTGCTAAAGAGATCATTATGACAAAGGAGGCTATGTACGACCCTGCCGAAACAGAAAGACAAGTCTCTGCTTTGATGAGGAGAATGGACAAGGTCCACCTCGTTTGCAAGTTTGAAGAAGAAATAATAGAAGATGGTCCGGGATATAAACATAATCTTTCATATAGTGATGCTATGCTGTTCTTCAGAAAAGTTCTCTGTCCTACATTCAAGACGATAGTCAATGTAAAAAAGGATTTCGAGGATACATATCTGGAATTGCTTGAAGAGCAATATGTCGTACTCAACTTTCTTGCTCATCAGAGGACGGCAGCAATAAGCGGCGGAGGCGGTACAGGAAAAACTCTCGTTGCCGTGCATCGTGCGAGTTTGCTTGACGAAAATGGTGATAGTGTACTTTTCCTTTGCTATAACCGTAATCTATGTGATGATCTGATCCGAAAAAACGGCTCTAAGCTGAAAAATGTGGATTTTTATACACTTGATTCCCTTGGCTGTCAGAAATGCAGAACAACTCTTGATAAACTGAGCTACTATGATCTTAAAGACGTGCTGGAAAATGAAATAATCGACGGTGTATTCAAGTATAAGCATATTATAGTTGACGAGGGACAGGATTTCGGCAGAAGAAGGGACGATGAACCCACTATAAAGTCTGACATCCTTGAGCTCCTTTCTGATTATGGAGCCGGAAAATACGGCCGTGAAGACACGTCCTTCTTTATATTCTATGACAAGAATCAGCTTGTTAACACAAGAGAACTGCCTGTTTATCTCAATAATGTCGATTCAAAGCTTACTCTTTACAAGAACTGCCGGAACACAAAAAATATAGCTGCAACAGCATACTCTCTTCTCTCTTCAGCTCCTATAATGAATAAGAGAGCATGGAATGGCGAACCGACCAGGTTTATCTTCTGTTCAGGCAAGGATGAATTGAAAAAAAGACTTGACAGGACGATTGAAGAACTATCTAAGGATGTCTGCTCTGATCGTGTTATCATATCGTGCAGTGATTCTCTTGATTACAGTGCTCTCAGAGAGAATATGATCACTGAAGCAGACGGCAGAACACATTATTATAAATCGAGCAATCGAAGAACTCCGCTGTATACCTGCCCGACATTCAAAGGCTTGGAAGCGGAAGATGTTATCGTTATTGATGTCAATAATAATTCTTTTTCCGATGACAATTTCAATTTTTATGTAGCAGCATCACGCGCCAAAAAAAGATTATTTATTTTTATTGATAAAGATACTGTAGATATTGAGAATGCTCTGAGCAAAAGATTCCCGACGGCGTATGACATAAAGGATATTGAAAAGAAACTCGCTCTTGCAATGCACGGAGTTAAAAATGGTCCATGATAATTATTTTGTCCTCTATAATCATCGTCAGGATGAATAAAACCGATGGGCTCATACCTCTGTGAATGGGTTAACTTCATAGTTCCATGTTTTTTCATTCATAACAAAAACCTCTGAAGTAGTGTCTCTTCTATTGTACACTACTTCAGAGGTTTATTCATATTAAAAACAGGTTCCAATATACACTATCAATTCTTTTCCTTACTCAGCAGATTGACGATTTTTCTCTGTTTAGCTTCCTTAGCAATCTGTAGCAGTTTGTCGATATTCTTTTTGGTGACGAGGGTGCCATTCTGGATAATGAGTTTGATCGTATCTATATCCCATGTTTCGATAATACAGGTTATGAATCTCACAAAATTCTTTTTTATGTATGCATACACCCCGTCCTTGTCGTATCCGATACGGAACAACTGGGCAAGCAGAGTATACTTTACCTCGGAGTTCATTTTAGTAGAATAATCTTTTGTGGCGATCATATCACACATTTGACCTAAATCGACTGTGCCCTGATATTCAGGGATAGCTATCCGCCCCCCCGTCAACAATAAGTGTTGAGAGAGGGGTACCGAACCAGAAAGCTGCCCAATCGAAAAACTCTATGCTGCCCGGAATGTCAATCTCAGTCAGGTTTTTACATCCTGCGAATGCTTTATAGTGTACTTTCTTAATGCTTTTAGGCAGAACAACAGAAGTCAGGCTGTCGCAACCAAGAAATGCGCACTCACCGATTTCCTCGATGCTGTTCCCCCACAAAAGGTCGGTCAAGCTTTCACAAGCAAAAAAAGTTTGATCTTCAATCTTAGTAACATGATCTGGTATAACCGCCTTTGTCATTTTGAGGCACTGATAAAAAGCATTACGACCAATGCTTGTCACACTGTCTGGAATTGTTATTGCACTCAGATTGAAGCAGTTTTCAAACGCGCGTTCCCCAATTATCTCCACACCATCCTGTACTACAACTTCCTCCAGATTCGTGCACTTAAAGAAAGCTTTTTCGCCTATTTCTTTTACATCTTTTCCGAGCGTTACTCTGGTAATATCTTCATTCCCCTCAAAAAAGCTTTTAGGAATCAACTTGATTCCATTTGGTATTGTAACTTCGCCTGTGCAGGTCTTGCCATCGAGCATGAATCCATTCTCAGTATCAGGTGAATCGTTTTTCTTGCTTCTTTCCGCAAGCCACTTTGAACCAGTGAAAGCATCTGCTCCGATGCTGTCTACGCCCTCAGGAATTGTAATATCTGCAAGACTTGTGCAGTTATAAAATGCCATTTCGCCAATGCTTTTTACAGCTTCCGGAATAGTAAGCTCTCTAAGGCTGCTGCACCAACAAAACGCCTTTGCTTCGATTTTTTTTACAGTAACCGGAATAGCGATTTTTTCAAGGCTGCTGCAGCCGCAGAACATAGACTCCGGAATGCTTTTTTGATGTTTGGGAAGCGTTACTTCAGTAAGATCAGTGCAGTTCTCAAAAGTCCCTCCGATTAACCATTCTACGCCATCCGGGATATTGGCTCTGGTTACAGAACTGCACCCGCTGAAAGCACAATATCCGATTATTTTTACTCTGTCAGGAATTATTAGATCCGTTAGTTTATCACAACCTGCGAAAGCAAATTCGCCTATGCTGGTGACATCTTCCGGTATTGTTATAGTGCTTAACGATTCACAGTCATACAAAAAGAAATCAGGAATCGCCTTCAATCCCTTTGGGATTGTAATTGCTTTTAACTTTTTGCAAAGTGCAAATGCATTATTACCTATTATTGTCACGCTTTCTGGAATGATAACACTTGTTAGTTTGGTGCAGTCATTGAATGCGGCGTTTTCAATGCATACCACTCCATCAGGAATTACAACGCTTGTGATATTCTTACAGTGTTCAAACGCTCCGAATTGAATACATTTCCGCCATCGGGACTTATAACTTTTTTTACGCCCTTTTCCTCTGTGTACTCTACAAGCACATCTCCGTTAATTCTGAATCCCATTTCAATATTCCTTTCTGCCCAATAACGTAATTATCACAAGACAATGCTTCGCAAAGAGCAGCTGCACGATTTTCGACAATATTAAATATGCATTAGATCAATGCTCCATCTTTGACGTCCGGTCTTATCCAGACTTGCTCACTCGATCAGTTCAATTCCCATTTTTTCAGCAAACACCTCAAAAAGAATGCACTTGACACTTTTTCGTATATATGGATTATGGATAACATCTTTCACCTTAGAAAAGATGTATGGATCTTTATCCAGTCCATAAACAATAACATAGTCAGTGGACGTATTCAGCTTTGAGTCTATCATACCGCCATTACTCAGAATAAGTTCAGTTACATAATTGTTTAGTTCATTCCCCATTCTTCCGGCAATTGTAAACTTCTTTCCTTTGATTTTGGAGAGGGAAATACTCGTTGTCAAGCAGAGAAGTGCTCTCTTATGATATTCTTTCAGTTTACCTATCCACCACGGACTGCTTTTTTTGTATTTGAATTTTGCTGGAGCGTTCTCCACAGGTATGTCATCTTTAGAGGAGCTGGCTGTTTCCGCCTTGTTCGTGATCTGCTCTAACTCCCTGCAAACAGCTGCATAATTCTGCTGATCTTCTTCAAGAAGAGGGATATCAAGCTGCTTCGCCAGTTCTTCAAACAGTATCACACGAATCGTTTTTCCATTGGTTTTGGTATTAATTGCGGCATCACGGAAGGGTTTGGTCATGCTTTTGCATCCGTATGCAATGATTATATCAGTTTTCGGATTCATAGCGGCAAATAGTTCTCCGCCCATTCTTTCAATTATGCGGTGAGTCATGATAAGATAGTCTTCGCAATAGCTACCGACCGGAGTAAACACAGTTCCCTCAAATTCCGGCACACTGTTTATGAAGGAGAACTTCTGCATCAATGTATACAACGCTTCCGGAGAATGAGCTACACATTTTTCGCCTTTCCCTGAATTCAAAACTGGTATAAATCTATCTTCACTCTCATCGCTGAATTCCCACATATAACGCTTCAGCTTTGTAAAATTCTCCTTGTCTGCCTGATCTAATCTGATATGCAGCGATTCTGCTATATCCTCAAAGAGAACCACTTTGACGCTATGCCCCTGTTCCTTTTGTGCGATCGCTTCCGTCATTTTCTCTGTCATACAGGTACAGCCGTAGACGATCAGATAATCTGTGTCACATGAAACATTTTTACTGACCGTCCCCCCCATAACCGGGATCATATTGTGGAGTGCATCGTGGTAATAGTCGCCAAATTCGCCAGTAAGTACAAATGTCTTTTCTTTGAATGGTGAGACAGTCCGCTCCAACGGAAGATACTGCAACAGTTCTCGCAGGTTTTTGATCGAATGCGCCTTCACTTTTGTGTTCCGGGAAGACTGTTTCAGGTAGTTTTCTGCACTACAAACATATAGATTCCCAGGAGAATGGCCGATAAAGTTTGGTTCGCCAATGCAGATCAATTTATAAAGATTTCTGCTGCCTGTAAATGCATCGCTTCTGATGCCCTGACACGCCGTAGTGAGTATAAGCTCAGTTATCTGTTCACAGCTGATCTCCTTGATAATATATTTCGTCTCAGCACCAAGTCTATCAAGTGCAGATTCTATGTCTGCCTGTTCCCAAAGGCAATGATACTCGTCACTCTCCGGTGATCTGACATCACGAATCGTTACCTCGCCATTCTCATATTCAATGCAGTTTGGTACGCTGTTATCGGATCGGGTGCAAAATGGTTTAGCATAATATGAAATCAAATTTGTTCCTTCATATTCAGTGTGTTCCTCACCGATCATCAGGAATCCGCTCATTTTTCCTCTGAAAGCATTTTTTTCCATTTTTCTTGCCTCCCTTAATCGGTTCCGCCCGAAACAGTTTTACTGCTTATCTTCACGTTTTCAAGCAATTCCTCCAGACGTAATGCTTCCTTTTCGGTCAAATCTGTTTTTATCCCTTCTCCAAGATGACCATCTTTTCCAATTAATTGGATATGACTAAGCCCAGCCAAATAGAAATCTTCATCTCCGTAAGAACTAAAAAACGCTGAAATGGCTAATGCAGCACTGGAAGGCAAGTGTGAAGGATCTGGGGTCCAGACTGAAAAGGTAATGTCTCTATTGTCTGTAATCTGAATCTCTTCTGTGCCGTGATAGGTATCCGGAATATAGTGCTGTTCGTATTTTTCACTGAGTTGCTTCAAAAATATCTGAAGCTGAACATATTTTTCCTTGTTGTTTCCCGGCTTAATGTGATAGGTCACAAAGCTGGAACTGCTTGAATTTGTGACAAAGTCTGTTCTGATCTTCAATATAAAACACCTCCGTTATTCAGCATAAAGCTGTTGTTTATGTACGCTCCTGCAAAGTGCAATATCAGGCTCAAGCGGACATCCGCCCATGCAGTATTCTCTGTCTGAACAATCGGGGCAGGAATATCTCAGACTTTTGCGAAATGCCTCAAATTGTGGGCTGTCCCATGCCTCCTGTATCGTTTTTCCTCGCAGTGATACGCCATATTTTTCATCACGGTCAAAGCTGCACGGTGACATGACCATTTCGCTCGAAATATAGCAGGAATAGCGTCCGCCCTCGCAGGTGTCGAGCGTGATTTTTGCGATATTCGGACAATCATTGACGATCATGGGGACGCTGCACGAATCAAAACCGATCTTGAAAGGCTGTTTGCTTGAATTTACAAGTTCACAAAAATCCTTCAGCAGCGGTCCATCTAATGTCAGCATATTCTCACGTTCGCCCTGTCCGACAGGCTTGTGCATAAGAAATATGACTGCATTGATGCCGTCAATAAATCCTTTTCCGGATAGACGTTCGACTGCCTCAGCAATCGTATTTTTTGACAGCACATAGTGGATATTCGTCCTACAGCCTGCATCTATAAAGCGGCGAATCGCAGATTCAGTGTACTCGCTTCTGTACCAGCTCACAGCAACTGCGCCGCAGTATTCCTTTGTGAGCTGCACCTGTTTGTCAGTCATGCCAAAGCCCGACGTTGTATAATTCGGAACAAGATCATACTCCCGGCTTATCTGCAAAATGCGTTCAAAATCCTTGTGCTGATTTGGATCACCACGTCCGCCGAGTGCGACCTGATTTGTGATATGTCTGCATTGTTTTGCGATGCTTTCAAAATCTTCAACAGTCATATCCGGCTTCTTCACTGAATAACCGCTCTGGTAGCACTGTACCCCTGCCGCCCTGCACAGACCGCTCTCGCCGTGAATGCAGTGCCCCATAATACCAACGTCTATCAGATGCGGAAATGAAGCCATAAACGGGTCAACACCGGTATCCCTGCCATTTTCATCAAGAATACCGGTACGCATATAGAAGCCAGTCTCTGTATCAAAGAAATACTTGTAGCTGCATTTCTTGTCATATACGGAATATTTCATCGTTCATTCTCCCACGTTGTTCCCTCAAAGGCATTCTCAGCAATGTCAATTTCATGGTCTGGCAGATGCACTTTTTTCAGTTTTGTACATCCTGCAAATGCCATATTATCAATTGTTTTGATAGAATCAGGAAGTATGATTTCCTCCAACTCTTCACAATCCTGAAAAGCACACTCGCCGATATATTCCAGATGCTGTGGAAAGATGATTTTTTTCAAAGATGTGCAACCCGCAAAGGCATTGATGCCGTCTTCCCCGATGGATTTGAGAGCAGCCGGCAAATGCAATTCTTCAAGGCTTTCGCAGTCAACAAATGTACACTCTTTAATATCTACGATATTATCACTAAGGCGCACTTTTTTTAATGCACAGCAGCCCTGAAATGCTCCCTCGTCAAGTACAGTGATCGTGTCCGGCATGATGATCTCTTGCAGGCTTTCACATTCGTTAAAAGCCTGCGAGCCTATCTCTTGAAGACCTTCTGGGAGATTGATCTTTTCAAGCTGGATAAAGCCGTCAAACGTTTCATCATAAATGGTTTTGATCCCCGGCGGAAGAATGATCTCCTTCGCTGTTTTTTCAGTATCGTCAAATGCGGTGTAGCAGATACCGACCACATTTTCAGGTATTCTTATGACATCATCTGTTAAATTGCATTTGACAAGCCAGCCACCAATGATCAGTATATCATCGCATTCATTTACAATTTTAGAATTCATAAATGCAAATCCATCAATATATTTCAAATTATGTGAGACATTCACCTCTGTAAGATCAGGCATATAGCAGAGTGCAGTGGGTTTCAGTTCTTCCAGACTATCCGGAAGATCAATCGTTGTAATACCAGCGATTTCCCTGAATACGCCGTTTTTTATACTCTTGATACCCTCCTGCACAGAAACTCTTGTTTCGCCTCCGATAGGGACATATCCGATAAGTTCATCTTTGTATACCTTGAAACGGCTTTCATCATATTTCTCAGACACAGGGACATGGAGTTCCGGAATACCAAAGCCATTCAGCGTATCTTTTATGGCGAAATATATATCTGCTTCACTCTTATCGCAGACATCTTCCCCGAATTTCAGCGCATCAAAATAATGCTGCACAGCAGAACCGTCCTTACTTTTTATGTTAATTCCAAGCTGCGTAAATGCAAAGTCATGAAGCATCGGTATCATGATCGAATCGATAGAAAATGACATTTCATATTTGTCTCCAATTTTCTGATGAAACAGATTCCAGAAATAAAACAGGAAAAAACTACTTGCCTTTTTTACAAGCTGTGACTGACCTTCCTTCATTTTATCTGAACTTATCGGTATGGCAGTAAGATTTCCTAACATCATGACAGGATTCGGAGCTGCATTGCCCTGTGCATCCTCCGAGAAAAACATTCCCCGTAATCTCCAGCATTTGAACGCATTTGCGATATCTATCTCAATATCTTCGTAAGGCAACAGATCAAAATCCGGCTTTCTTTTGCTTCTGATTGTTTCACATATATCACTCGCATGAGCTGCAGCCACAAAAAAGTGGAAAACGCTCTTGTCATCAGGATGTTCTGTCTGCATATAATCTGTCATACCATCAGTCATTTTTTCAAGTGTTTCAGCACTGTAATACGGCTGGTTCATCACTTCTTCCCAGGTGTTCATAAATACTACCTCATTTTTCATTTTAAATCAATACGTGTTTTTTATCAAACACAAACTGACGCATTATATAAATTATACTATATCGCACATAAAAAGTCAATATTTTTGAGGGATTCCACAAAAATCTAACTCAAGCGAAGAGGGGATTCGTTGCTCTATCATTTCGCAAAAATATTTAATGTAATAAGCAGGGGCTAACATCAGAGATTATTGAGGAAATAAATAATTCTATGTGTCTGTATCTTCTTGCCATAACAAAACCTCCTATGGTTTCGATTATGCCATAGGAGGTCTTTGGGGCATTGTACATTTTTATGATTCGGTTCAGTTTGGTATTGAGATTTATTGTTCCTATTCAGTTTGATATTGTTCTTTCTTCGTTAAGAACCGTGAGCATTGAGGGAGAACCTTTCCTCAGAAAGGTTTCCACCACAAAAGGTATAAACAGCTTTATAGGCATCTGCTTAAAAAGCTATCGTCGGTCAGGAATTGGGGTGACCTGAAGCGATGCCGGCTCTTACGGCTATAGATTCGAACTCGCCGCAGGGCTTGGCTGAGATGAATTCAAGAGCATCGGAGTCGTATCTTGTCCAGAGCATTACAGCAGCCAGACCTTTGTTTTCCTTGATATTGACATGGTATTCGATAGTGTCACCGGCTGAGCAGGCGATATTCTCGCCGTATATAGTCATGCCGCTGAGGTCGGAGATGCTGAGAGGATCAATGCTGCCTTCGCCGACTCTGACAGTACCGCTGCGTACACTTGTTGACTTGTTGGGACTTACGCCCATAACATCCGAGAGGTCGGGGTCAAGGGATATCTCGTAATCGCCCTTTGCGTCGTCCTTGACTTTGAACGTCATAGTGATGAATTCGCCTTCGAAGTAATAGTCTACGCCGTCTTTGATGTCCATCCATAGGGAGTACACTTTTTTGATAGTGCCTGATTTTGCAGGGAGTTCCTCTATTTCGTCTTCGTCGGTAACTTCGCCTGCATCGACATTCTGGAAAGGTACGGAAAGGAGCGCACCGTCATCATCGACGTTCATTTCCACATCATCCATACCCACCGGTTCAAACACAGCCTCACTGGGATAGGTAGCATCTTCTATGACAACGGGGGCAGTAGTTGATGAAGTTGTGGTCTGTTCCGATGATGCAGATCCTGTCGTGTCAGCTGAAGTTGAAGGTACTTTAGCATCAGAGGCTGCCTCGGATGATGAAGTGTTCTCCGATGAGGCTTCGGAAGAGTCCTCTTCACTTTCTGTTACGGATGTATCTTCTTCAGTATCGGATGAAGTCTCGGTATCGCCGGAAGCATCCTGAGTTTCTGATGTCTCAGACGATGTATCTGACGAACTGCTGCTCTTGCTGCTGCAACTGAAAGAGGCAGCTGTGCATATAGTCAGCGCTGAGATAAATGCGAGTATTTTCTTTATATTCATAAATATCACCCACGATCCATTTTTATTATGTTACCATTATAGCATACATCCGGTAAAATATCAAGAGACTTTTTTGGCGTGTCACTTGCTATTTCGGATATTGTGTGCTATAATAAAAATGTCCCTTTTCTTTCATCCGGAAAAGGAGAATCTAAGATAGGAGCGATTCTAATGTCAAAAAGTCCGTTTTACATCACCACACCGATCTATTATCCGTCGGGCAATCCTCATATAGGACACTGCTATACGACGGTAGCGTGCGATTCTATCGCCCGTTATAAGCGAATGCAGGGATACGACGTGATGTTCCTCACAGGCACCGACGAGCATGGACTTAAAATAGAGCAGAAAGCTGCTGAAGCAGGAGTTACACCAAAGGAATACGTTGACGTTATCGTTGACAGATTCCAGAAACTCTGGAAATACATGAATATCTCATACGACAGATATATCCGTACAACTGATGACTACCATGTTGAAGCCGTTCAGAAGATATTCAAGGAACTCTACGACAGAGGCTATATCTACAAGGGCGAATACTCAGGCAAGTACTGTACTCCCTGCGAGAGCTTCTGGACTGATTCACAGCTCGACGAGAACGGCTGCTGCCCGGAATGTCACAGACCTGTAAAATACGCTAAGGAAGAGGCGTACTTCTTCAAGATGTCTCCATTCGCAGACCGCATCGAAAAGCTTCTCCTTGAGACAGATTATCTCCGTCCCAAGACAAGAGCAGTCGAACTTGTAAACAACTTCATCAAGCCCGGACTTGAAGATCTCTGCGTTTCAAGAACTACATTCAAATGGGGCGTTCCCGTTTCCTTCGACGAGAAGCATGTTGTATATGTATGGATAGACGCTCTTTCCAACTATATCACAGCACTTGGCTACGGCAATTCAGCATACGACGACTATAAGAAATACTGGCCGGCTGATGTTCACATGGTAGCTAAGGATATCATGCGTTTCCACGCTATCATCTGGCCTGCAATGCTCATGGCTCTGGAAGAACCGCTTCCGAAGCACCTTGCAGTTCACGGCTGGATAACCATGCAGGGCAAGAACGGCGAGAGCGAGAAGATGTCAAAGTCCCTCGGAAATGTTGTAGATCCTTTCCTGCTGGGCGAGCGCTACAGCGTTGACGCTATAAGATACCATATCCTCCGCGAAATGGCTCTTGGCGCTGACAGCATGTTCTCCAACGAGATAATGATAAACCGTATAAATTCCGACCTCGCAAACGGCTTCGGAAACCTCGTTTCGCGTACCGTTGCAATGGTGGATAAGTATTTTGGCGGAACTCTCCCCACAGAGCGTAAGAGCGCTCCTCTCGACGACGAGTTCAGAGCAGCTGTTACCGGACTTCTCCCCGAGGTCGATAAGTACATCGACGAGACAAAGATCAAGCAGGCTCTCGAGGAGATATTCAAGGTCGTTGACCGCGCAAATAAGTATATCGACGAGACAGAGCCTTGGAAACTCGGCAAGGACGACTCCCAGAAGGCTCGCCTTGCAGCAGTTCTCTACAATCTGCTCGAGTCCATAAGAATTATCTCAGCCCTCCTCGCACCCTTTATGCCTACTACTATGCCCAAGGTGTGGGAGCAGATAGGTGCTTCCGCTGAGGACGTAAAGTACGAGAACCTCGGAAAATTCGATGTTCTTCCTGCAAACGTCACAGTTCACAAGGGAGAGATACTCTTCCCGAGAATTGACGTTGACAAGGAGATAGATGAGCTCAACGACATACTCCGCAAGAATATGGAGGCTGCTCAGGCTAAGCTCTCCGCAGAGGAAAAGGGCGAGGAAGCCGCTGCTCCGATAGAGCTCGCACCGGAGATCACTATCGACGACTTTGCAAAGGTCGAGATAAGAGTCGCAAAGGTAGTTGCCTGCGAGAAGGTCAAGAAGTCCGACAAGCTGCTCTGCCTCCAGCTCGATGACGGTATGGGCGGCAGACAGGTCGTTTCCGGCATAGCTCAGTATTACGCTCCGGAGGACCTTATCGGAAAGAAGCTCCAGCTCATCGCAAACCTCAAGCCGGTAAAGCTCCGCGGAGTTGACAGCAACGGAATGATCTGTGCAGCAGATACTCCGGACGGTGTTAAGGTAATATTTGTTGATGACAGTATCCCTGTCGGCTCAAAGGTAAGATAACAAAAAGGCGCACTGCGGTGCGCCTTTTTCATTGCTCAGATAAAAGCAAGTATTGACATAAATGTAGGGGCGCTTTCCGAGCGCCCCTTTGGCATTATTTATTGTTTTTGAGTGACTCAAAGTAGTCGTCAAAACTAAGTTTGCCGTTTGATGAAACATAGCTGAAGTATTTGAGTATGCGGGAAGCATCATCGGCAGCTGCGAGATCATTGTGGTCTGCATCAGCGCACTTTCTCTGGAGAGCAGAGAGCGGTGAAGGAGAATCGCCTGAAAGGAGTGCGTAGTTCCTCAGAGCTAAGCTCGCATCATTAGCTGAATATCTGCCGTCAAGATCAACATCGCCTACGAGGATATTTCCTGCAACATACTTATATTTGTCGAGTACGGCTATCGGGTAATCCGAACGGCCGCTGAGTTTTTCAAAGGTCTGTGTGAGGAGACCTTTGTCATCGTGCTTTGAACCGATCTTGTCGAGAATTGTAACAGCGATAGCAAGGTGACCTCTCTGATTGGGGTGGAAGTCCCTGTTTTCGCCAGGGAGCTGAATGTTTGTGAAGTAGCTGATGCTTCCGGGATTATCCTTGCTGAGCTCAGTACCTTCGGGGAGAGCGTTGAGGTCTGTGCGGACGTCAGCTATCTCGATACCGCTGATTTTTTTGAGTTCGCTTTCAAATGTATCAAGAACATCATTAAAGCTGCTGCTGATCTGATCCATAAGTGATGGATCAATGGAAGCAGCCTTCAGATATTCGGGAGTGAACTGGAGCGGCTGGTAAACAGTCTGGACTATTACCTTTGCGTCGGGATTTATAGCCTTTACAGCGTTTATACTGTCCTTGAGATTGGGGATAATGGTCTTGGGGATTATGCCGACATAAGCGTAGTCCTCGTCATAGTATTTGAGGTTTGCGCAGAGCTTCTTGAGCTCGGAGCTGAGGTCAAGAAGATTTGTCGGACTTGCGTTCTTGTAAGCCTTGACTTTTTCGATGTCGAGGTATTTGAGAAGATCGGTTATGGTAGGCTCAGTAGGAATATCTGCTGATGTGATGCCGTCCTTGAGCAGCTTCTTCTTTTCACCGAATGTGAGAAGGCGCTTTGAAGCGTAATGCAGGAGGTCGTTTGCTCCGACGGAGATAACGACATATTCAGCGTTCTTGACAGATGTTTTCTGGTCATCTGAGAGTGAACTGATCTTACTGAGCATATCAGTGGAGGTAGCTCCGGAAACAGCGTAATTTGAAACGTTTCCGCCGAGGTAGTCAGCACAGAGCTCGCCGTAGTTGTGTTCGGAAGAGCTGAGACCGTATCCGGCAGCAATACTGTCGCCGAAGAGTACAAAATCATTTTTTGTATCCGTACCGGCTGAAGATACCGGAAGAGCGCTGAGTGAAGCCGACGCGATAGCAGCCGACATCAGTATTGAAATGAATTTTTTCATTTGTATCCTCCTTTCGGGATGAGTCCCTGATTAGATTATATACTTTTTTTATTGTTATGTCAAGTGCGGCGTGGTTGTAAATATTAACAGCAGACGATTGCTGCAACTGTTATATTGTCCTTGCTTTCGTTGGCGGAGGCTTTTTCGAGCAGAAGCTGGAGACGCTCCGGGAGACTGCGCGGCAGCTCCATAATTTCCTCCATATCTATCGGGGAAACGTAGTCGGAGAGACCGTCCGAGCAGAGTATGAGCACATCGCCGAACTCAGTACCGCCGGCAATGGGGGAAATGTCGATCTTAGGTCTGGTGCTGACGTTTCCGAAGGCAGGGAAGATGATATTCCTGTGGACGTGCGTCTTGCGTTCGGCGAGGGTTATCGAGCCCTCCTCGTAGAGAAGCTGCACAAGCGACTGATCGCGTGAGATCTGGGTTATCCTGCCGCTGCGGAAGCGGTAGAGCCTCGAGTCGCCGACGTTGAAAGTCAGGATATTGCCGCGCTCGTCAACAGCAATGCCGCAGAGGGTAGCCTGCATATTGCGGTTGTCTGGGTTTTCGTTGCTGAACTGCGCAAGGCGGCTGTGTATCGAGAGAAGCTCACCTGAGAGGTCTGTGCGGCTGGTGTAGTGCAGCTCGCTTATCATCTCAAGGCACATCTTTGAGGCAACTTCTCCGGATAATTCGCCGGAAACTCCGTCCGAGACCGCTGCTATGAACGGAGCGCTGAGCTCCTGTTCGGTAGTTCCGCTGTCAATAACGCTCTTTCCGATGAGGAGAGCGTCCTCGTTGTGTGGCATTATACCTTTGTCGGTAAGACCGCAGCAATAGTACATATGTGTGATACCTTTCAGTTATTGGATATTGTAGAGAGCCATTCCGTTGCGGCAGGTGATCTCGAGCAGTTCATCGACCGGTATGCCCTTTATCTCGGCAGCTTTTTGAGCGGTATATGCTATCATCGAGCTGTCGCAGCGCTTTCCGCGGAAGGGCACGGGTGCCATATAAGGGCAGTCGGTCTCGAGGAGAAGCCTGTCGAGCGGTACCTCCGCAAGCGCACGGAGCGCCTTTTTTGCGTTCTTGAATGTGAGGACACCGGTGAAGCCGATGTACATACCGAGCTTCAGTATCTCCTTTGCCGTTTCAGCAGAACCGCTGAAGCAGTGAACGACACCCTTCGGCTTGAATTCGCGCAGGAGAACAAGAGTGTCCTCGCAGGCATCGCGGCTGTGGACGATGACCGGCATATCGAGTTCGCGGGCGAGCTCGAGCTGCTCGCGGAAGAGCTTTATCTGCTTTTCACGGTCGTAGCCGTCGTAGTGATAGTCGAGACCTATCTCGCCGACAGCGCGTATTTTCGGGTTTTCGTTTATAGCTTTGCGGACTGTTTCAAGGTAGTCCGCCGGGTTCGTATCGACTGACTCCGGGTGGACTCCGGCAGCCGCATAGATATAGTCATACTTCTGTGCAAGCTCGGAATTCTCTGCCGTGTCCTCGACTGATGAGGAGGCAAGAGTGACGTATTTTACGCCTTTTTCCGGCAGCGAAGCAAGTATCTGTTCACGGTCCTCATCGAAAGCGTGGTCCGCGTAATGAGCGTGGGTATCGAAGATGTTGTTCAAGACTGCACCTCCGATCAGGTCGGTCTCGTCGGAGGCTCAGTGGGCTCACCGAAGTATTCCTCCGGCAGGTTGGAGATGAAGGACTCGCTGGGAATGAAGTCCTTCTCGGCATCGGTACCGTCAACGCAGGCTGCTATCGAGATGCCCGAGCCGAAGTTGAACATATACTGGATAGCTCTCTTTTTCTTGTCGTAGTCAACGGCAGTTACATTTGTATTGGGGATCATATTGATGATCTCGGAGAAGTATCTGTCGAAGTTTGTTGCGATACGGTCGCCGTCAGAGCCGTTTATCATATAGCTGAGGATAGTGGCAGCCTTGAGCGCTCTTTCGGGCTCGCCGCCGGGGAATTTGTTGTAGGTGAGGTACTTGGTTATCTCGTCAGCCGCGAGAGTTTCGAGCGTGCCGTCTCCGGGATAGCCGTTGAGTTTGATGTCAACAGGGTAGTTTACTCCGCCGAGGAGGTCGCAGACCTTTTCAAATGAGTTGACATCGAATACCATATACTTGTCAACGTCGATCTTGAGGGCTTCCTCTATGAATTCCTCGGCAGCCTGAGCGCCGCCGCGGGTGTATTTATCCTTGAGTGCGATCTGGGTGTTCTCTTTCTGTGAGTAGAAGATCGAATTTGAGGGAACGCCGATGAAGAGGATATTTTTCTTATAGGGGACTGATCGCATCAGTACAAATGTCGCATTTGAGTCGGAAGGTGCTTCGGGATCGTCAAGAACGAGCAGAATGGTATGGCTGTCCTCTGCGGATACCGAGATAGAGCCGTTTCTCGGAGGCGGTTCTTTGATCTTGTCGTCTTTTTTGCCGATGAAGTTGTGGTAGATGAAGTAGACTGCACCGCCGACGAGGAGCGTAGCGATGAAGATGGTCACGAGGAACGGTATGGCAATGCTGCCGACTTTCTTTTTGCGTTTTTCTGACATTGTTTAACTCTCCTTTGAAAAAATGATAATGTCTGTATCAGAATTGATTACGATTTGTATATAACTGAGATGAAAATATTCACAGTAAAATGAATAAAAACGTTTTACGGTTTCCGGTGTTAAAAACCGGAGGGCTTTAATGCGTTTATCAACAGGTTTTTCAACATTTTCCACATTGAAAGCTGTCGGTGAATGTTTAAACACAACATTCAACAGTCGGTTGAAAAAGAACGTATCTTCACCCCGGAATCTGCTCCGTAACATAAAAATCACTGCCGGCGGAGCATTTTTATGCAAATAAACTTGAAAAATCCTGCAAATGTGATATAATTAATGTTGGGACTCTCGCTGAGCCGGACTGAAAGGGTTCGGCAGGAGCGAGATACGCTGCCTTACGGCGGCTGTATCCGTGCCGGCTTCGTCTATTATGCGGTACAGATCATCGCTGCTGAATTCAGCGACCTGCTTGCCGCAGCTGTTAAGATAGGCAACGGTCTGGTGAGTCCCTGAACGGTACTCCGAATGATTGTAGTATGCAATGGCGGCTGATGAACAGTCTGCCATAAAGTAGTTTCTTGTGCGGTAAAGCTCTTTTCCGGCACCTGACTTGGAATATACTATGTCCGGATCGGGGCTCGTGCAGATGACCGCATCGCAGCTCAGCTCGACCTTGCGGAGTATTTCCTGCTCGACAGGACGGAAGCGTTCTGCGTGGCGGCGGTAGGGCATTGCACCGATGAGTCTTATGTCAGCGCCGTTGTTTTTCAGGCGGCTGAGGTACTGGGCAGCCCATAGGTCTGTTCCGGTCGAAAGCCCGTCGATGAAGCTGGTGTATCCTGCTTCGATCGCCATATCAATGTACCGGCACAGCATAAACTGTATACCGGTGACGGTCAGTTCGAGGAACGAGTCGTCGTTCCGGTAGGGGATAATGCTCTTTATCCTGTGACCGGTTATGCAGACGGTCTTTTCGGGCTGAGGTATGAAATGCTCCGGCGATGTCAGCCAAATGCCGGAGGTAAGTGATCTTAGCAAGCCAACACCTCCAATATCATACTATATGATTATAGCATAATACACAATAGATTTCAAGGCGTTTTTCTGATATGTAATATTTTTTTAACCGCTTGTATTGCGAAAGAAAGGAATGATAGAATGAAACCCTATCTCAAGAGAGCGTGGGCAGAGGTCTCTCTCTCAAGGCTCAGAAAGAATATGGAGATAATAAGGGGACTCAACTCTGACAGCACGGAGATAATGGCTGTCGTCAAGGCGGACGCTTACGGTCACGGCTACGACAGGGTGTGCCATTGCCTTGCTGAGGAATGCGGCATACGCTACTTTGCCGTATCAAATCTCGATGAGGCTCTTGCCGTAAGACAGCTCTGTCCCGATGCGGATATACTCATACTTGGCTATACTCCGCCGGAGTACGCTCACGAGATCTCAGAGAACAACATTATTCAGGGCGTCGTTTCAATGGAGTACGCTCAGTCGCTCTGCAAAAACAGCAGCGAAAAGGTACGCTGCCATATCAAGATAGATACAGGTATGGGCAGGATAGGTCTGAGGTATGATGAGCCGGCTGAGTGTGCGGAGGAGATAATCCGTATCTGCGGAGTTGAAGGACTATCAGTCGAGGGAATATACACTCACTTTGCCGTTGCCGACAGCGATGATCCCGACAATATAAGCTACACCGACCGTCAGCAGGCCTATATAACCGATACCTATGATGAGCTCGTGAAGAGAGGCGTAAAGCTCAGACATATGCACTTTATGAACAGTGCCGCTACCTGTTACCGCAATGACAGCAGGAGCACTCTCTCCCGTGCAGGTATCATAATCTACGGTCTGCACCCAGATATAAGCCTTGATATACCTGAGGGGCTCGAGCCTGTTATGGAGCTCAAAGCCGTTATCTCACAGGTCAAGACCGTTCCGGCGGGCACCTGCATAAGCTACGGAAGGACGTTCGTCTCTGACAGGGAAATGCGCATCGCTACCGTCACGATAGGCTATGCCGACGGATATTCGAGACTTCTCAGCTCAAAGGGCGAGATACTCGTCCACGGAAAGCGTTGCCGTATAGTCGGCAGGGTTTGTATGGATCAGCTTATGATAGACGTGAGCGGAGTACCGGAGGCTGAGTCCGGTGACATTGTTACTCTCATCGGACGCGACGGTGATGATATTATTACCGCCGACGAGCTTGCTTCCGTATACGGAACTATCGGCTACGAAGTTGTCTG
>DFJW01000026.1 GCA_002373775.1 Ruminococcus flavefaciens
CCGGTAAGCACAACAACTGGTCTATATCTACTGACCAGGGTGAGAACCTGCTCTCTCCCGGAGAAACACCTGCTGAGAATGCACAGTTCCTGCTGTTTCTTGCTGCTGTTATCAAGGCTGTTGACGATTATCAGGATCTGCTGAGGCTCTCTGTTGCCACAGCAGGAAACGATCACCGTCTTGGTGCAAATGAAGCTCCGCCTGCTGTTATCTCTATATTCCTCGGTGATGAACTTACTGCTGTTCTGGATGCTATTGAGGCTGACAAGCCTTACGGCGGCACAAAGAAGGAAAAAATGCTGCTCGGCGTTGATGTTCTGCCAAAGTTCAGCAAGGATTCAACTGACAGAAACAGAACTTCTCCTTTTGCATTCACAGGCAACAAGTTCGAATTCCGTATGCTTGGTTCATCCAACAGTATCTCCTGTGCAAATATCCACCTCAATGCTGCTGTTGCTGAGGTGCTCAGACAGTTCGCTGATGAACTTGAAAGCGTGTCCGATTTCAATTCGGCACTCCATGAACTCATCAAGCGCACTATAAAGGCACATAAGCGCATAATCTTTAACGGAAACGGCTATGACGACGCATGGATAAAAGAGGCTGAAAAGCGTGGACTGATGAACCTGAAGACCACCGCAGATGCAATGCCGCATATCTGCGATAAAAAGAACGTGGATATGCTCACTTCCCACGGTATTTTCACCGAGGCTGAGATATTCTCACGCCGCGATATAATGCTTGAAAACTATGTAAAGACTGTCAATATTGAAGCTGCAACTATGGTGGATATGGCTCGCAAGGAGATAATCCCTGCTGTTGCTAAGTTTGCTGCGGATACCGCTTCTGCTGTTTCAGTTAAAAAGAGCGTATCCAAGGCTGCATGCAAGTATGAGACCAAGCTTGTAACCGAACTTTCAGAGCTTATTGACGAAATGGACGCTGCCACAACAGAACTCGAAGCTGCGATCGCCGAATTAAAGGGCATTGATGAGATAATAAAGGCTTCCGAGTTTGTCCGCGATACTATGCTGCCGGCTATGGATAAGCTTCGTGCAGCAGCTGACATGGCTGAAACAATGACAGCGGAAAGCTGCTATCCCTTCCCGACATATGACAAGCTCCTTTTCGGAGTATAATCACCAGATATACCATTCAGATTTACATAAGAAAACCGCCTTTTCGGGCGGTTTTCATTATATTCAGCGGTCTGTCCTTCACTTAAAACAGTGATGCGATATGATAGACAATGCACGAAAGGATAAGAGCATTGCATACATAGAACACTGCAACTTTTACCGTCCATTTAAGTGAATGTGACTCCTTGTATGTAGTAGACAGAGCCATGAGGCAGGGAATGTTGAATGTCGTTGCGAACATGAACGCAAGTGCCTCTGCCGGTTTGATAACTGATGACATTTCTGCATCTGCTCTGTTGAGTGAGATCAGTGTTTCTCTCAGATAGATAAGCACAGGCATTTTTTGTCATTTCTTACAGTCTGAAACGGAGTTCCTTCAGTGATACCTATTGATGTGATACGGTTCATGAAGTGGTCATCCCCGGCAACAGAGGTTATCATCCCCTGCATGTCAGCTGTCGTTTCGGTTAATTTCATATTATTCCTCCAATACTGTATTACTAAGACCGCAAAGTCTTATCGTCGTCTTTCTTTGAAGCACAGGAACTGCATCCGCTGCATCCTGAGCAGCCGCAGCCACATCCCTTTCCTGTTTTTCTTGCTCTTATCTTGCTCCTGATAATAAAGAACACTAAAAGAGCAATGACAAGCAATAGTAATATCGACATTATGTTGTCATTGATCCAATCCAATCGTTCCGCCCCTTTTTTTAGCATAAGCTAACGCCATGTTATAGTAGTAACGCTGATAACAGCGTTTGCTCAGATCGTATTCTGTTTCAGTTATGTTTGAAGTTACATCATTTTTTGGCGATAACTGTTATCCACGGTTTGGAGGGATGATGAACGGACTTCACTTCAGAAAATCCGGCTGTTTTCAGTGCGGCTGTTATTTCAGCCGGAGTATAGCAGCGCATGCCGTCGATTATAGATTCGAATTTCTTGCTGGTCTTATCAGTACCGTCTGATTCGTTGCAGATAAGGAAATATCCGCCGTTTCTGATGATATTTGCGACCTGAGTGAAGCATTTTTCAAGTCCCGGCCAGAAATAAATAGTCTCAAAGGCAGTAACAAGCTCAAAACTATCTTTGTCAAGAGGCAGCTTTGAAACATCGCCTTGTATCACCCTGCATCTTCCGGCATCTATCATCGCCTGATTGTACTCCTTTGCTTTCTGGACCGAAAGCTCAGAATAGTCCATAGCTGTAACAGTTGACTTGGGATATCTTTTTATCAGTTCTCCCGCATTTCTGCCGGCACCACAGCCGAGATCAGCTGCCTGTTCCGGAGTCAGTTCGGGCAGATGTCCCATTCCCCAGTCAGCAAGTTTAGCGTGACCGGAGTTCATTCCGGACAGCATCATCTTTCCGAGAGTACCCTCGGGTTTCCTTGTCTGACTAAAAAAGTTCTTCATAAGTCCCATTTTTATTACCTCTTTCTGTCTGCTGTATTATAGTTTTCAGTTCGCAAGTTATAAATCCTGCGAACTTGCTTTCTTGCGGTACATAAGGTCGTATAAACCAATTTTGTTAGCGCTCACTAACCGTTATAGCACATCAATATCCGTTTTGCAAGTGTTTTTTAAAATTCATTAAAAGGAGCGGTCTGCCGCACTAAAAACGCATCCTGCCTAAATAAAAAGCAGAATAGAGTATATACGAACAAAATGGAGTGGAAACGGCGATAAAATAATGATATACTATGGTTGAGCCTGAAACAAGGCTCAAATTTATTAATTATTGTTAGTGCTCGATAACAAGGAGGCCGTATGAATAGAACGGGATCATTTCATTGGATGCTAAAACCGCATAAATATTTTGAAAGGCAGGTGCGCAGTGATAAGGGATATCTTTTCAGATCTTGATAAGGCTGGGTTCGGAGGAAATGTCAGAGAGATAGCTGCTGAGGAAGACTGCCGTGTACTTCGGCTTGAAGGTGAGGGCGGAGAAGGCTTCATGACTCTATACCGTGTATTTGACGGTGTATATCTGATGTATAACGACTTCCATCTCAGGAGATGTATTTCGGAATATCAGAATGCGGCTACCGTTCTATGTATAGATCACTGCCGTGAGGGACGCATTGAGCACGAAAACTCTGTTGGAGACCGATATTACATGGAAGCAGGTGATCTCAGGATAGACAAAAGAGTTCATCATGAAGGACGTGTGGAGCTTCCTCTTTCCCATTATCACGGTATCACTATCGGATTCTTGCAGGGAATCGCAGAGGAATCGCTGAAACGCGAGATGCCTTCCCTTTCATTGGACATAGGCGCAATATCTGAGCGTTTTTGTTCAAATGACAAGGAGTTTGTAGTTCGGGCGAATGAGCCTTTGAACATGCTGTTTACTCAGCTGTACAACGTCAAAGAGAGTATACGCAAAGACTACTTCAAGTTAAAGACGGTAGAATTACTTTTGATGCTCAGTGTACTCGATACATCTGAGAGTTCAGAGCCGCGACAGTACTTTCCGGCAAAGCAGA
Source organism: Ruminococcus flavefaciens (assembly GCA_002373775.1). GTDB lineage: Bacteria > Bacillota > Clostridia > Oscillospirales > Ruminococcaceae > Ruminococcus > Ruminococcus flavefaciens_M. The sequence continues at coordinate 3,627 of DFJW01000026.1, forward strand.
CTGACAAAGTCAAGCAGATACATGCTCTGATAACCGGTTCTCTTGACAGGACGTACACCGTTGACGAACTCTCTGAACGATTCGGCATGCCGTCTGCTTCTCTGAGAAAAGTATTCAAAGCTGTATACGGTGCTCCGATCTATCAATATATCAAAAGTTATAAAATGAAAGCTGCGGCTTCAATGCTCATTTCTGAGAGCAGCGCTACTGTTGCGGATATCGCACAGCGGCTGGGTTACGACAATGCGTCAAAGTTTTCAGCTGCTTTCCGCGATATCATGGGCGTATCACCGCAGGAATACAGGAGGATATAAATGGGAAAGGATAAACATGGTTCGTTCGGTTGGCTGCTCAGCCAGTCAGGAGAGCGAAAGGGAAAATTCATTATAAGCGTAGTGCTTGCAGCGATGAGCATGATATGCGGCATAGTACCGTATTATTTCATTTCAAGGATAGTTCGGGATCTGCTCGCCGGCGATACTGATAAAAGTGCATACATTATCAATTGCTGCATAATTCTCGCGCTCTGGCTCGGACACGCGCTGTTTCATGCGCTTTCAACCGCAAATTCGCATCTTGCGACATTCCATACACTTGCGGTCATACGCAAAAAGTCTTTGGATAAACTCGCAAAGATGCCTCTTGGTGATGTTATATCACAGCCGTCAGGTGCTCTTAAAAGCACTATCGTTGAGCGTATTGACAGTATTGAGACAACTCTTGCACATATCCTTCCGGAATTCACGACAGGCATAAGTGCACCGATAATCATTCTCATATGCGCGTTCGTGCTGAACTGGAAACTCGGTCTTGCGGCTCTTATCACTGTGCCGCTGGGTATCGTGTGCTACATGCTTATGATGTTCGGATATGAAGAAAACTACAGCAGAACTGTACGCGCTACCAAGGCGCTGAATGCAGTTACCACTGAATACATAAACGGTATCGAGGTAATAAAGGTATTCGGCAAGGCACAGTCAAGCTATGAAAAGTTTGCGGCTGCTGCAAAGGAAAGTGCTGCAAGTTTTGTTGACTGGATGAGAAAATGCAACGTATACATGACTTTTGCCATGTGCATTATGCCTGCGACTATGCTATCTGTACTTCCGATAGGCGGTATCATGACTATCCACGGCACTATCAGCACTGCCGACTTCATAACTATAATCATCCTTACAGTGGGACTGATCGAGCCGCTTATCGGTGTAATGTCATACTCAGATGATATCGCTCAGATGGACACTATAGTTACTGAGGTCAGAAATATTATCGACGCTCCCGAAATGGAACGTCCGGACAAACAGACAGCCGATATCAGCGGCGGCGACATTGTCCTTGATGATGTTCATTTCAGTTATTCTGACAAGGAGATACTTCACGGTATTTCCATGACGATACACAAAGGTGAGTTCGTGGCACTTGTTGGTCCTTCAGGCAGCGGTAAATCGACCATAGCGCGGCTTATAGCAAGTCTGTGGGATGTGGAAAGCGGCAGCATTATGATCGGAGGAACTGATATCAGGAACATCCCGCTTGACGAATACAACAAAAAGATCGCTTATGTCTCACAGGATAACTTCCTGTTTGACTTGACCGTGCGTGAGAATATCCGGCTCGGCGATCAGAATGCGAGTGACAGTGAAGTTGAGGAAGCTGCGAAAAAATGCGGCTGCCATGATTTCATTATGGGACTTGAAAAAGGCTATGACACTATTGTCGGTACATCCGGCTGCCACTTGTCAGGCGGCGAACGTCAGCGTATAGCTATCGCCCGTGCCATGCTCAAAGACGCTGATATTATAATCCTTGATGAGGCAACTGCTTATACTGATCCCGAAAATGAGGCTCTGATCCAGCGAAGTGTGGCAAAGCTCGTCGAAGGTAAGACGCTCATAGTCATCGCTCACAGGCTGTCAACTGTCAAAAACGCTGACGTGCTGTATGTTATCAAAGATGGTGTGATCGAGGAGTCCGGCTCTCATGATGAACTGCTCGCTGAACGCGGACTGTACAGTTCAATGTGGGCGGCACATATTTCAGCAAAGGATGGTGAGGAAGATGTTTAAGATACTTAAAAACTTCTTCGGATTCTGTAATGCGGAAGACAGAAAACGTTTCTATGCTTCTATAGTACTCAGTCTTTTTCAGGCAATGTTCGAAGCTTTGAAAATTCCGGCTATCGCTTGTATGGTAAAAGCTTTGCTTGACGATAACGTAACATCGAAGACCTGTCTGACATGCTTATTCATAATGCTGGTGAGCATTATAGGCTCCGGCGTTTTTAAGTCTAAGGCAACTATGCTCCAGACTGAGGGCGGATACAATACCTGTGCGAACAAGCGTATGCAGCTTGCCGAACACCTGCGCTACCTGCCTATGGGATACTATAACGAAAACAGCCTTGGACGCATTATGTCTGTTACCACAAATACAATGCAGAATCTCGAAAATGTTGCGACAAGAGTGGTCATGATAGTGTGCTCGGGATTACTTTCGACGGCTGTTATAACGGCAATGGTCATATTCTTTGACTGGCGCATAGGTGTCATACTCTGCTTAGGACTTGCAGTTTTCTTTTTGATAAACAGCGGCATGATGAAAGCATCTGCCGGAATGGCGAAACAAAAGCTTGAAAAGGATTCGGCTCTCATTGCAAAAGTAATAGAGTATATCCAGGGTATTTTTGAAGTGCGTACTTTCCGGCTGACCGGATCAAGAAGCCGTGAATTGAATACTGCTATAGACGAGAATGAACACGCAAACTCAGCTATGGAATTGAAGCTGATACCATATATGACTATGCAAAGCTTCCTGTTAAAGGCAGTGGGAACAGTTATCGTTCTTGCATCTGTATTGCTCCATATAGACGGCAGTATGGACCTGCTCACAGCAATAATAATGATAATCAGTTCATACCTTATCTACGCCCAGCTGGACAACGCCGGAAAGTACTCTGCACTGCTCAGGACTGTAGATGTCAGCGTGCGTCAGGCACAGGAGATACTTGATACGCCGCAAATGGATATTTCAGGCAGCGATACCGTTCCTGAGCATTTTGATATTGCCGCTGAGAATATCGGGTTCTCTTATGATAAAAGGAAGATAATCGACGGTATTTCATTAGCACTTCCTGAGCATACGACTACCGCTATAGTCGGTCCGTCAGGCGGCGGAAAGACTACGCTCACTTCCCTGCTTTCACGATTCTGGGACGTTGACGAAGGCAAGGTATCACTCGGCGGAATTGATGTGCGTGAATACAGCATGGACGCACTGATGAAGAATTACAGTTTTGTCTTTCAGCGTGTCTATCTTTTCGCGGATACGATCGCTAACAACATCCGCTTTGGTCAGCCGGAAGCTCCCATCGAAAAGGTCATTGAAGCCGCTAAGAAAGCATGCTGTCACGAATTCATAATGCAGCTGCCTGACGGCTATGACACTATCATCGGTGAAGGAGGAGCATCGCTGTCAGGAGGCGAGAAGCAGCGCATCTCCATTGCCCGTGCGATAATGAAGGATGCGCCGATAATAATCCTTGACGAAGCTACGGCTAATGTGGATCCGGAAAATGAAGCTGAACTGATGAAGGCGATAGATGCCCTAACCAAAGAAAAAACGATCATAATGATAGCTCACCGTCTTAAAACCGTCCGCAGTGCTGATCGCATACTCGTTATCGCAAACGGCAGGATCGCTCAGCAAGGCACTCATGATACGCTTATGCGTGAGACCGGTATCTATCGCAGCTTTGTCGAAAGCAGACGTGAGGCTGCTTCGTGGAGATTATAAATAATACTTCATATTCCGTTGGTAACAAATATCCCTCCGTTCGCGAAGGGATATTTGCTGTTTCTGCCGTTTGCTATCTGGTATAGTTTCACAGTTTGCAGTGAGCGGAATAGTGCATTATGCTGAATTCAGAAAATTAGCTCTGCAAGCATTGACACGATGTCAGAATAGTGGTATACTATGTATAGTGACACGATGTCAGAATATATATTCGTGTGACTATCAAGTCATAAACAGGAGGATTACGATGCCAAAAGGATCACCGGAGCTTACAGCTTCACGCAGAGAGGAAATAATCAATGCTTGCGAAAAGCTGTATCAGACTATGAGTTTTAAGGATATAACTATCAAGGAGATAGGTGCTGTAACTTCGTTCACACGGACTTCGATATACAACTATTTCCAGACAAAAGAGGAGATATTTTTAGCACTGATGCAGCGCGAATACGAACTGTGGGCTGCTGAAACCACTTCCATAGCTGCTGAAAATGATTCGATGAGTGCTGAGGAACTTGCCTCTGCTATCGCGCATTCGCTGGAGTCTCATGAACAGCTGCTGAAACTCCTGGCAATGAATCATTATGATATGGAAGAACATTCACGGCTTGAACGTCTGATAGAGTTCAAGGCTGCATATAGTGCTTCTCTGGATGCCGTGAGGTCATGCATACGAAAATTCTTCCCCGATGTAGATTGCGAGAGGTTTATATTCGTGTTCTTTCCGTTTCTGTTTGGTGTGTATCCATATTCCGTGGCAACTGAAAAGCAGCTCGCTGCTATGCGGGAAGCAAAAATGCAGTTCCGCATGCACACTATCTATGATATCATCTATTCATGTATTATTCAGCTTCTGGGAGGTAAAAAATGAAGTACGCTAAACTTGGAAACTCTGATCTGAATGTTTCACGCATCTGCATGGGATGCATGGGATTCGGAGATGCACAGAATGGTCAGCATTCATGGACGATAGATGAAGAGCATACACGGGAGATCATAAAACGCGGACTTGAACTCGGTGTAAATTTCTTTGATACCGCGATTGCGTATCAGTCAGGTACCAGCGAACAATATGTAGGAAGAGCACTTCGTGACTTCGCAAAGCGCGATGATGTAGTTGTTGCTACAAAGTTCCTTCCGCGAACGGCTGAGGAGATAGAAGCAGGCATCACCGGACAGATGCATATTGAACGAATGGTCAGCAAAAGCCTTCAGAATCTCGGCATGGATCATATAGATCTCTATATCTATCATATGTGGGACTGGAACACACCGCTATATGATATTCTTGACGGCTTGAACAGAGTTGTCAGAGCCGGAAAGGTCAGATATATAGGCATCTCAAACTGCTACGCATGGCAGCTTGCAAAAGCTAATGCGTTAGCTGAGAGGGAAGGATTTCAGAAGTTCGTCAGTGTACAGGGACACTATAATCTGATATTCCGCGAAGAAGAACGCGAAATGGCTATGCTCTGCGCTGAGGATAATATTGCAATGACACCATACAGTGCTCTCGCCAGCGGAAGACTTTCACGGCTTCCGGGTGAGACTTCGAAGCGGGCTGAAGAAGACAGCTATGCAAAATTCAAGTATGATGCAACTAAAGAACAGGATGAAGTCATAATACGGCGAGTTGCCGAACTTGCCGGGAGACGCGGCGTTTCCATGACGGAGATCTCTCTTGCATGGCTTCTTGCCAAGGTCACTGCCCCTGTTGTCGGTGCTACAAAGCTGCATCATATCGAAGGTGCTGCAAAAGCGGCAGATATCGTGCTTGATGCTGATGAAATGGCTTATCTTGAAGAACCATATGTTCCGCATGCACTTGCCGGTGTTATGGCACAGAACAAGCCTGCCAATAAAAATGAGAAGCATGTCTGGTCAACAGGCAGCCAGAAGATCTGATGATAGTTCATCATTTATCATTCTTGAAAGGAGAGTATTATGAATAAGATGAAGTCAGTTATAGGTTGCGGACTGATTATTCTTTCTGCTGCTGTAATGAATCCGATGCAGACAGCGCTTCAAGGGAGGATGTTGAAGCGTGGTATGATTCACTGCAAATAGAAAAGGAGAAATGATTATGAAAAAGATGTTTATACCGATATTAGCCGCTATATGTGCATTAGGTCTTACTGCATGCGGAAACTGGCTCGAAGGCGCCCGACTTGACGCTGATATCTCTGAGGATGAGATAAAGAGCTGGATAGAAGATGCAGAGTGACGCTGCACCCTTGAACGTTCAAAAGTACACACACCGCACAATTTTACCGCGTCTCTTGCTCTTTCCTGAATTATATGGTATAAGCGGCGAGCCGCCGCACCCTTTTTCGCGCTGAAGATAAGAATAACGGCACATATTATGCCGCGCTTCTTGCTATTTTCAAGCATTTATGGTATAATTCTATTATCATAATTTACGGAGGGAGCAATGGACAGGGTCAAAAAAATCGTTTCAGATGTGTTAAAACCGTCTATACTTATCATTCTTTTCACAGATCTTGCTGCTGTTCCGCTGCTGATCGTCGCACTAAATTATTTCAGCGAGGCACATCCGGTCTCTCTCGCTGCTTATCTTTTGTCTGCATATGCACTTACTGTAACGATCGTAAACTTCGGGCGCATTCATCTCAGATCAAAAGAATTGCTGACCGGTGATGAACTTGCATTTGTGCGCTGGATAAAAAAGACTATGCGTCGGCATAAATACACAAGACTCTATCTTGAGAGCAAGGATTTCCGCGCTGAGATCGCACTATACGCAGGGCTGGCGGTCAATATAGTATTTGCATGCCTTAACGGAGCTGCCGGAATTACCAGCCGCTCTCCGTGGGCTGTTTCGATCGGCGTGTATTATCTGTTTCTCGGACTGATAAGATTTGTGATGATGCTGGGCGTCCATAAAAGGAACAGATATGAACTTGAATACCGGCAGCGGAAATTATATGAATACACGAAATACCGCTTGTGCGGTATCATGCTGATAATACTCAACCTTGCCATGTCTGGCATGGCAGTCCAGATGATATGGCAGAATAAGGCGAATGAATACTCACAGACTATGGTGATAGCCTCGGCAGCATATACCTTCTACTGCTTTATAGCCGCGATAGTAAATGTTGTCTCATTCCGCAGGCGTGATAACGCAATATTGTCGGCTGCAAAGCTCCTGAGCATGACTGCTGCGCTTATGTCGATGTATTCTTTGCAGACCTCTATGCTTCATACTTTCAGCAACGGGGATGATGAAAACTATCGCCGGACCATGAATATCATTACCGGAGGTGTCGTGACAGCAGGTGTTTTGCTTATCTCTGTGTTTATGGTCGTAAAAGGTACAAAGAAGATAAGAGAATACTCCGGTACTTGAACAGGTTTTATACTTTATACATATTAAATACCGCAGATGCCTGAAAAACGGCATCTGCGGTTTCTGTTTTACTGCAAAAGGAAAGGGCTGTATCCTGATAAACGGATACAGCCCCGGACTTCTGAACGTCCACCTTACAAGGAAAAGGACAGCAAGGAATTATTTATTACAGTACCTGCTGCCCGAAGGTACTGTTGCAGGTCGCGGCCATAGTGCAGATGCCGCGGTACTGCTTTACTGTATGTTATTATAAAACATATCGTAAACTTTAACAATGCATTAATTGACCAAAATAATGATGTTTTGCATCATTGCTGCTAATGAATATCAGCCTTGTTCATGCTCAGCACAAGCCCTGTTTCTTCATTTCATCTGCAACAAGTTTTGCTACAGCTTTTGCTCCTGTTTCTGTAAAATGTGTCATATCAGTGCTGCCTGTTGAACACATATGATACTTGTATGCAGCGTCGTAACCGATCGAATTGTAATGTGCGACCATGAGTGAATTCAGATCAATGCACGGGATGTTGTAGTATGCAGCAAGCTGCTTCATTGCGTTGCAGTAATTCTGATAGCTGCCCACAAATCTCTTTGCCTTGGAATCATAAGCTTTGAGACCGATGACTGTGGTCACGAGGATGGGTGTTGCACCCTTGGCTTTTGCGCCTTCTATGTACTTCGCCATGTAGTCTTCAAAGCTTCCGGCTGTACCCGGGATCTTTCCGCATGTAGGCGCATAGCGCTCTGCTTTATTTGAAGCAGCATCATTAATTCCGAATTGTATGAGCAGGTAATCATTCTTTTTTATAGAGCCGAGAATTGTGTCAAGTCGTCCGTTATCGTAAAAGCTTTTTGAGCTTCTGCCTGCTATCGCATGGTTGGAAACGCTTACACCATTTGGCATGTTATCAGAAAGATATGCTCCCCAACCCTGCTGCGGTGCGTTTTTGGCACTGTACGTCTGTACAGTCGAATCACCGGCAATGTAGATCGTTCTGCTTACGTTGGACTGTTCCGGCTGCGTGACAACTGTTGTCTCTTCATATGCCTGTGCTACAGGTTCATCAGTCCATTCAATGTGCATGTAATCGAGATTCGGACCGCCCTGTGCAGTTTCTGAGGTCATTTTTATAGTGTTGCCGCCTTTTTTCAGCGGAAGTACTATTCCCCTTTCCTGCCATGTTGTCCACCCGCCTGTGGTCAGGAAATCCTGTATCCAGTAATCTGACTGACCGGCAACTTCGATCTTCATTTTTCTGTTGTCAGCACTGCCGTTTGCTGTGCCGAATGTACAAAGGTAATTGCCGTCAACAGGTGCGTTGATGTGCCATTCTATGGAGCTGCCGACTTTATTGTCCAGATTGATATACGCCTTGTCACGGAATCCTTCGTTTGTGTCCTCTTCTGCACCGTCAGTGTACGTCTGATCAACCGCGTATGCAAACATCCTCTTCTCTTCAGCCGCACTTAACCCCTTGCCTTTTAATAAATATGACTGTAGCTGTACTGCATCTGCTACGCCGACTTTACCGTTGGCATCTACATCTGCACGGCGTTCAGCACGTCTGTCAAGGCTTGGCGCGATGAGTTCTTTTCTCATCAGCACCATATCAAAAGAATCTACCAGACCGTCATTATTGAGATCGCCGTATATGAAACTGCTGTCAGCCGGATCTATGACAGGTCCTGTGTATGCACTTGCTTTTACTGCATACCATTTCTGGCAGTTGTTGCCGTTAAGCTCCCACTGCTGGATATTCGCACCTTCCGTTTTGTCTGCGTTTATTACTTCAACGCATGAACTGTCACCAGTGACCTTGGTGAGCATCGAATATGTGCCGTCGGTATTCTTCACAATGCGGAACTGCTGATTCTCGCCCTTATTGAATGTGTAGAGTTCGATATTTGTACCGTTTTCTGTTTTTCTTGCATGAACGTCGAGTGCGTATTTTCCGCCGCCGTCAAGTTCTGACACAAGGTAGAAGTAACCGTTTCCGGCTGATACTGCTTTGAATCGCGTGCCTGCATTATCGGCTGATAGCTGAGCAATATTTGAGTTATCAGCAGCAGTGCCGTTCTCCACTGAAAGATATTTTCCGCTGTTCACGTTCTTGAATGTATAAACTGTACCGTCTTCGATATCTGTGGTGTAGTTTACAGGCTCCGGATCGTCCTGCGAAGGCAGTGTCACTCCGGAAGGAGTCTGCTTGAACTGACTTGCAAACAGTTCGGCGAGTTTTTCTGCACCCGCTCTGTTCGGATGCAGCGCATCGCCGTTCATGTACAGCGCAGTCGTCTTGTCTGCACCGATCTTTATGCAGTAATTCTGCCACAGATTGAAAAGATCTACCACCTGACAGTTTTCTGATCTGCCGACGCTGTCGAGTTCTCCTGCAAACCAGCGGCTCTTTAGCAGCGGATTGCGCTGTGCATCGCCGTTCCTTCCCTGCTGCTTTACAAGGATAACATCCATTCCTTTTTTCTTGGCACGCTGCACCATATCTGTTACTACCTGCTGATATACGTCACCTTTGTAGTATTTGGAGTCGTTTATACCTATTGATATGATATAGACATCGCCTTTCTTGCCGTAGGTCTCTATCGGAGTAAACTGTCCGGCATCTACAAAACCCTTTGCATACTGTCCGCTGGCTGCCATATTGCGGATGTTCCAGCCCTTGTCCACATAGTGACCGAGCATCTGTCCCCATCCACCCTGAACGCTTGTGTTCAGAGGATAGTAATTGCATACGGTCGAATCTCCGCATATCCATATAGTCGGCGGAAGTGTGGGATCATCTGATACCTTTTCGACCTCTATTGAACTGATAGAGAAAGCTGTACCTGATTTTCCTGCTCCGGCACGGATATTGAGCTGCCCGTCAGTCACTGGGATCAGGATCTCGTCTACAGCGTTGTTTCCGGTCATATTGACGATCTGTATCATGTTTTCCATGAATACACTTGTACGCGAGGTGTTGCCAAGTGTTACTTTTACGCGGTACAGACCTTTGCTGAGATCAATATTGAATGTCGTATTGCCTGTGAACTGCACAGCGTCACTGAGTTCTCCCTTTCCGCCGGCTGCAACGTTTTTTACGTCTTTACCGGATGAAAATCCATAACCTTTGTTTTTATCATATGTCTGTGCTGCACTGACGCTTGTCCATCCGTTCTGGGCATTGGCTCCAAGATCGAATTTAAGCGTTTCAGCAGCGTTTGAAGTTACCGGTGCTGCCGCAGACGGTATCATGGTTACTGCCATGGCTATGGCAGCCGCAAATGCTTTTATCCTCTTGTAATTCATTGTTTCACCTCATTTTGATATATAACGTTTTCGTTATTAGTATTCTATCATCTAATACCTCAAAACTCAATGTATAAATTTATCAAAAAGTTGATGTTTTCAAGCATATTTCACATTTGCGGTCAATTCTTCCCCCGTAAACTGTACAAAGTTGACCGGCTGCATCGGATAAACTACACTTTTGTGTAGTTGTTTTTTCGTTTGATTTGTGCTATAATCCAATTAATGAATAATTCGAAATGGGGGGATGCTTTTTGATTCTTTTTATTATTCTCTTAGTAGTTGTTGTCGCGGCTATAACTCTTGCTGTTAAACTGCCTGAGGCGAAAAGGATACGCGCAAAGCGGCTGGAGGCTGAACGCAACGGAATGCTCATAAAAAGACGAGCCTCATTTTATGAGGATAAAGAGTTCTTTAAATCCTATATACAGGATCCGAATTCTTTTTTCAATGCTTTGACAGCAAATGTTCAGGCGACCGGCGTTTGTTCTTTTTCCGGAAACTACAACAGCAGGATAGTGTATAACGGCTTAAAGGTAAGGTGGACTGTTGTTCTTGAAAGGTTGCAGTCGAACGACGGCTCTATGATCTTCTCTCTCGGTTTGACACATTATGAGCAGACTCAGCTGTCATCGGTCGCTGATGTATCTGCTTTGCATCTTGATCTCAATTACCTTTATACAGCTATTGAACGTACTTTCCTTCAGTTTGATCCGAATACGCAGCTGAATCTTCAGGCTATCAATTTCAAAAATAATTCAAAGTATTATTAAGGAGGAATTTTTATGGATGGCATTGGTGGTTTTCTCATTATATTGATAATTGTTTTGCCTTTTTATCTTCTGTACAGATTTATAATTAATAAGATTAATAACGGCATAGACAATGCTGTGGACAGTATCGCAGCTCATGCCCGCAATAAAAAGTTTAAGAATCAGGGTACACAGAATCTTGCAGACAGGTATAATAACAACAATAATAACAGTTTCAATAATAACAACAATTTCAATAACAATAACAGGATGCAGTAATGCTAAATGCCCGGTGTTTCGCTTGGGTTTATGACAATGATATAGTTGATACAGATCAGCCACTCCTTTATACAAGGAATGGCTGATCTATTTGTTTATTCGGTTATTGTTTATTATCTGCCGGAAGACACGATAAGCTTTCTCATGGCTGCAAGATCAAATGCGTCGATCGCTGAGTCTTCGCATAGATCGCCGGCTTTCCAGTCGTTCAGCTCACCTTTCTTTAACACATAATTCTGAAGCATTACAAGATCTGCAACTGTCAGACTGCCGTCTGCATTGACATCACCTGTTACATCGGCTGCCGGTTCCATGATAAATCTCTGTCCGACACCGTTCCAGTACTCCCATTGACATATATTTGCCCCATCTTCAAGGCTTATATTGTATACATCTATACAGCGTGAGCCGCCGGATGATATTGTCATAAACGAGTATGAACCGTCCGGGTTTTCTTTTAATCTGAACCTCTGCGAATCACTACCGTCGTACTTGGCAAGAATGATGTTTGCTCCGTCGACAGATGAGTTATCCTCAACCGTAACTGCATTTCCCCTGCTGTCTGTCAGGCTGTATTCGTTTTCGCCTGAGCGTATTACATTCCATACCTGAGCTGATGACTGTATGATATTGCCGTTTTCTTCATTGATATAGAGACCGCTGTTCACATTCTTCAAGGTATATCTGCCCTCTTCGATATTTACCGGAGTAACGATATCCTCTGCTTCATTATACGCTGTACGCTTGCTGCCCCATACGCATGTATTGTTTCCGGTCGCTGTGAATGTCATGCGGACGGTCTGAGCTGCTGATTCATCTGCCTGAACTAAAAATGCGCCTTTATATGTGACGCCGTTAAAATTCAGCGACATATACGGTGTGCCGTCTTTCATCAGCCATGTTCCGGTAACATGACCGGTCACGGTGCCGTCTTCATTGAGTGTGATCGTATGCGGTCTCTCAACATCAGCACTGACTTCGTTTTCAAATCGCTGGTTCAGAGTGTGTATTATCAGATCGTAGTCACCTGCAACGGCTGACATTGAGTGACCTTTCTCTGATATCGACTCACCTGAATATTCATAAGGTGCTGCTGTCGGCCAGCCGTCTTCATTCATTATCATCTGATGCACACGGACTTCATGAGCGCCCCAGTTATCGTCAAACTTTGTGTGGTAGATCACATAGAGCTTCCCGTCATCGTCCATTAACGCTGAGTTGTGTCCCTGTGCTTTAAAGGGCTTGGCATTGCAGTCCCATTGGTAGTTGCTCATCAGACGTTCGCCGACTGTACCGCCTATATTGTCTCCGCCGCGTGGGTAAACAGCGCTGTTTCCGTTCTGGTCAACGTATGGACCGTCCGGCTTTTCACTGCGGAAAATACGCATGTTATATCCGCCGTTGGAGTTGAAGAAGCCGTATGATACAAATAAATAATAGTATCCTTTATCGCTGCCAGGAGCCTTCATGTACTCTATATATGGTCCCTCACCTGATACAAAATTGCCTCCGGCTGCTTTTTTGCCCATGTAGGCATCAGATACGTTCGCCTTCGTTTCGTATCTGACATTGTAATCGCGCAGTCCCGTCTTTTCATCAAGTTCGAGCATGTAGATACCGCCGAACCATGAACCGTACACAAGCCACAGGTCACCGTCCTCATCATAGAATACTGCCGGATCTATCGCATTTGTGCCGTAGGACGCATTCCATGAACCATTGCTGAGATAGCGGCTGATGTCCGGATTCTGACCTAAGACACGCGGCACGTCTGTGGCGTTCACATTGTTTACTGCATTGTTGGTAAAGCCGGAGTAAACTATAGTCCCCTGATAGGTATACGGACCTTCGGCTTTATCTGAGGTACACAGCACTATGGATGAATTCCACACTTGACCGTTTACGCTAAGATACATGCAGTATTTTCCCATATCCTTGTTATAGATGATATCCGGTGCCCACATATTGCCGGCGAGGTTATAACCGTTAGTTGTGTTGGACCATTTTTCCGGTACGGCAAGGTCGGTGTAGATGTTGTTAAAGAATGTGGTACGGGTAGAGCCAAGATGTGAATTTGCTGCTGAGTACCAGTTTTTCAGATCATTTGAGCCCGCTGCGCCTAAATGCGAGCCGATGATGAAATAGCCGCCTTCTTCAAGCTTGACTATCGACGGATCATGAACCGATACTCTTGCGTAGTCAGCATTTACTGTATTTGTGAGACCGGAAGTGAGGGTGTTTCCGGCAATTATACATGCAGCCAATAATGCTGATATGAGTTTTTTGGTTTTCATGAAAACTCCTCCTTATATAATTGTTAATAATATCTTAACAAACGCCCGGATGATTATCAATGCGGTTTTGCGCCTTTTTTAATGCATTTTGTGCTTTTTGTATCCTGTATCCTACAAAATGAATACTCCTCACATTCTGAAATAGATCGTCTTGCTATTCTCAGATATGCACTCCCTGTACTCAGAACCTGTGCAGCAAAGTTCACTAAATAATCCCCTCTGCTCCGGTTAAGGAACAGAGGGGATCTTGTGTTATTACAGCTTGTAGAAGGTGATATCGCAGGTGCCGTTGTATGACTCAGGTCTGATCATGATTTCGAACTTATCATTTTTAACCTGGATCCAATAGCCTTCGCCTAAGCAGCCGGACTTGCGTGCGCTTTCGAGGCGTGTGAAGTTGTCTCTTCCGGTATCCGTGTAACCGTTTTCAATGAAGTAGGAGAAGATATTTTGGTTGGCTTTTTTCATTGCGGTATCAGTTACACCAGTGTTGAAGCTGAGAGTAACAGAGTAACCGTCAGTGGTGCTTGTAGAATCTGTGATGATCCCACTGTAGCTGCTGACGCTTTCCAGCGTGACGCCTTCAATGTCAGACACACCAAGTGCTGATGCGGGCATCTTACAAACAAGTGCACTGACGGTATTGACATCGCCATGTGTGTCTTCACCGTGGGATTCACCGTTCTCGTTAAGACCGTCTGCCTCTGCATCACCTGTGTATTCGCCGAGAGGAATGCCGTTTGCCTTGAGATCCTCGATCGTGGCTCTGCAAAGCTTGAGCATGTCATCAGCTGTGTCGGCAGGGTCGTTTGCATGAGCGCTCATTGCCTTGTCGATCGCGTCAGCCATGTCGGCAAATGCCATGCTGTCGCCAGTGGACTCGTCGGGCTCAGTTGCTTCAGCTATTGTTGTTTCTGTGACCTTAACAGGCTCCTTTGGCAGAAGGCTATAGAATGGCATTTTATTACTGCTGGTGTCTGCAATAATATAGAATGAAACATAGTTAGCATACAGGCCATCCACATCACCTTCGTCTATAAAGTATTCTATGGGGTTCGTTTCCAGATCGTCACTTGTCCATGTATAACAGCTTGCTTTGTCTCCCCAATTATTTTTGTGAGTCGGCTCCCCGGCTTTTTCGCAGATGATAGCATACAGCTTATCAAAATCCGCCTTTTGCTGCTCAACAGAGTATGTTCCAATGCGTTCAAACTGGCCGTCATCTTTGAATTGCCCTCCAAGATTGAAATTCACTTCTGAAAGATAACCTTCATCATCAAATAAAAGCTCTATACTTGAATCTGCATTGTATGTTTCACCGAACGCCGTCACAGAATCGGTATTGTAGTAATATGCGCCGCCCATCTCACTTTTGTAAGAAGGCTCTCCGAACATCGCAGTGATGTCATCAACTCTCATGCCGAGTCTCACACCGTCTATCGGTGTTTCAATGCCGTCTGCAAAGGGGCTTGGGGGAGCAGCAGTGGTTGTCTCAACCTCTTCAGTAGTTGTTTCGACCGTTGTAGTCTCGACAGCAGTAGTTGTGGTCTCGGCAGCTTCCGTCGTTGCTCCTGTAGAAGCCGGAACATCCGAAACGGATGAGCTGTCATTCTTGTTTCCGCAGCCAACGAGCGCAAGCATCGTTGCTGCAAGGGCGATCGCCATGTACTTTCTTATTTTCATTTTGTAATTACCTCCGTTATGTTTTTCTCGGTTTTTCTTTACGAAACAACAGTACCCATTATAACAAAAAGCGTCTGGGATTGCAATAGGGTTTGCGTAACTTGTCGTTTTCAAAACACGAAATGCAGATGAAAAAACTGCCCTTTGCACGAAATGTCGAAATGAAAGCATGAAATGTATTTACTCAAATCGTGAAACATGGTATAATATTATAAGAAACTATGCAACAGGAGAGATCACCCATGAGAATCGCATACGCTTCGGATAACGTACAGCAAAGAGAACAGTTCCGCACGCATCTGACCGCTTACTTTGACAGACAGCCGGCAGAGAGCGAAGTCTGCATATTCGATTCCCCGGAAAAGCTGCTGGACAGCGCTTTGGATACGATGTATGACCTTGTGTTCTTCAACATGACCTACGGCGAGCGTTCAGGAATTGCATACGTCTATAAAATGCGTGCATTCGATCCGAATGTAACGGTCATTGTTCTGCGCTTTACGTCCGAAGGCAGAGTGGAGTGCATTTTAACTACACCAACGCTTGTTGTGCTTGACGATTTTTCACAGAAATCATGCTTTTCCATGCTCGATATTGCGATCAGCCAGTTAAACACCAACCCTGAGCGTTCTATACTGCTGCGAACCACGCAGGATATCGGAAGAATCGTCCCCCTTACATCAATCGTTTTTGCAGAAGCATCAGGGCATAAAGTAACATTACACCTGACAAGCGGAGAGCAGATAGAAATTCATGAACCGATCAAGAATCTTGCAGAGCGGTTAAGAGTGCATTCTGAATTTCTGTTCCCGCACCGCAGCTTCATCGTCAATGCATTTTTCGTGTCCTGCATCACGACTGATAAAATATATCTGCGTGCGAATGAAAACACTGTGCCGATCGCAAGAGGCAAAGCAAACGGCATCAAGGCCGCTTATGACGAGTATTTCAAAAGCTATAACCGGGACACGAACCGAAACCACGAATAGAACACAAAACAGGGGCTGCTGCTGTTGCAATAGCCCCTGTTGCTTTACCAAAATGGAATGAGCGCAGTCCTCATGAACTGCGCTCATTCCTGTAAATGATGCATAATACACCTCTCAGAATCGCCGTTTCAATCGGTGTTCGGATTGGTGCGGTATGGTGGAGCATAGGGGATTCGAACCCCTGACCCCCACACTGCCAGTGTGATGCGCTCCCAACTGCGCTAATGCCCCATTAGTTTAATTATAACATATATTGAGAACATTGTCAAGGGGACACGAATTAATCAATATTTTTATATATGTATACAAATGTTTAAAAAATGTTGACTTTTTACGATAAATTTGTTATAATGAACTTGCATAATAGGCAATCTATCAATATTTAGGAGGAAAAACTATGAAAAACAAGACACACATGAAGTCTTCAGTGCTATTATCACTGATACTTCTCCTCTCGTGGATGCTCCCTCTTTTCGCATTCTACGAACCACAGCTCACTGCTTCGGCAATTTCAGTGGATTATCCTGCTCAGCTGATGAATATTGCTGCTAAGGACAATTCAGGCGTACTCACGGAGAACGGTACATATGACGGTGCTTCCCTCTCAGTTAAAGCACTTGGCAGTGACCTCTCCCCTTCATGGAGATTCGACCGTGTCGGCAAAGACTCAAACGGTACATTCTTCAAGATCACCAATGCGCAGTCCGGTCGTCTCCTTACTCCAAAGGGCTATGACGTATCAGCCGGAAACAGCGTGATAGTTTACGGCAGTGAATCCGCAAAGTCGCAGCACTGGTATGTTATCCCGGTGTCCAATGACCGGCTCGGAAACGGTTTGTACTACAAGATCGTTGACTACTCCGCGACCGATCTCGCTCTGACACGCGGCTCGTCCGGTGTCACGCTTGAAAAGTACTCTGGTGCAGACTCTCAGCTCTGGCTACTCAACTCTGACGGCCTTCAGGGATTCGCAGGCTACTGCAAAGATGATACGACCGGCAAGATCAAGGCAGCTGATATAGGCGGTCTGTTCGGAGAAGTCGTTGAAGTATCCACTTTTGATGAACTCAAAAAATATGCCACATCTGATGAGCCGTATACTATCGTTGTAAACAACAATATAAGCGTAACTCAGCTGAATATGAATGGTTCGAGGTATATGTGTACTGCCGGACGCATCTATGTTCACAACAATAAAACTATCATAGGAAGCTATTCCAGACACACGCTCTTCAATGTCCAGTTCTGTACTTCATCAGGAAACGGTGTCGGAAATAACATTATTATCAAGAACTTCGACATGCAGCATGATGCTGAATCCAATAACAATGATTCTATCGTCTGCTATTTCGGTTCCGGTGAGAATATCTGGGTGGATCATGTAACTTTCACCGGACACAGCAATTACGGTTATGCACCACAGACAGGTCAGGTAGATGAAGATAAGTTCCTCGCCTGCTGCTATGATGCTGATTACTGTACAGTTTCGGACTGTTCATTCGGTGCTCACAAGTACGGTCTTATCCTCGGATATCCGGCGGATAGCTCAGATGTAAAAGCTAAGTACGATAATTTCCCGAGAATGTCGCTCATATCCAACAAATTCAATGATACTAATACCCGCGGTCCCGGATTGATGCGCTGGGGTTATTTCCACTCGCTCAATAACTATGTAAACAAGTTCAGCATGGCTTATACTGTTATTTCAAACTGCAAGATCTACGCAGAAAAATGCGTTTATGAGAACGGCGGAAATGTAATATGTGACTGGGATACAGTTACTTATACCGGAAGTTATTCTGAATCCGGTTCCATATTCTCCGGATGCAAGAGAACTCAGCAGGGCGGAGATTCCAACAGCACAGCGACTGCATGTTCTTGGAGACCTTCTTCAAATTACAATTATGTTTCGCTTACTGCAGAAAACGCCAAGACTTACTGCAATAATTACAGCGGCTGCCAGTCTTCAAAGGACAATGTGATGTACCTCAGGTTTTCATCAAAAGGCGTGCCGAGCGCAGGATTCACTTCTGCGCCAAGCGGTCCGACTGCCGCTGAATTCACTGACGGTTCCACGTTCATGTTCAGGAATGTCAACAGCGGTCTTTACATGGAAGTTGAAGGCGCTGATGCCTCCAACGGCGCAAATGTTCAGCAGTGGGGACAGAATGGACCTGCTGTACACAATGTGTGGAAGCTCGTTTCTGCCGGTGACGGTTACTACTACATCTACTCCTCTCTCGGTGACGGCAATACTTTTGTTCTTGACATCGCCGGAAAGAAGACCGATAACGGAACTAATGCCGATATTTACCAGTACAACGGCGGAACAAATCAGCAGTTCATGTTCACACAGAATGCTGACGGAAGTTACAAGATCCGGACAAGGATCACCGGAGAAGCATCGGCAGTTGAAGTACGAAACGGAAGCACGGCTTCGGGTGAGAATATCCAGCAGTGGGAAGTAAACGGTGCGAACTGTCAGGACTGGATCCTTGAACCGGCAGTGCTTCCTCTCAACGGAAAGCTTGTCAGATCACTCGTAGTTTCAGATGCGGAAAATGCTTCTGACTGGTCGATAGGTATGAACGCAGCCGTGGGAAGTGTGATCTACGGTGACCGCGATTTTACGTTCAGCACTCTCCCGGATACGCTTGTCGGTTCTGAGTACATCATCACTGCCTGCGACTCCAAGAACAGCACTTCTGATCTTGCAAAATTCACTGCCGGCGCTGATATAACGATATATGCCGCGTTCGATAACAGAGTTTCTGCTCTTCCTTCATGGATGGCAGGTTCCGAGAAGACCGGTGAAACGTTCACTTCATCCAATGGCGTGACATATGATGTGTATTCTGTAAACGTCAGCGAAGGAACAGAGTTCGTTCTCGGCTCCAATGGTCAGTCAGCAGGCTGCGTGAACTATTCTGTATTCGTGAAGGCACAGGTCGTTCCTGATGTAAGGGGCGATGTGAACGATGACGGCGAATACAATGTTGCAGATCTTGTCCTCTTCCAGAAATGGATACTTGCTATGCCCGGTGCAGATCTGGTATCAACAGAGTCGGCTGATCTTAACGGTGACAATGTGATAGATATATTCGATCTTGTCGCAATGAGAAAGCTCATCACAACTAAATAACAGCAAAATGGCTGCTGCACAATATCGTGCAGCAGCCATAATTTATGTATCGTTTCAGTTTCTTATCTGCTTTGCAACAAGGCTCTCGCCGCAGTAGATCTCACGAAGCTTTGGCTTCTCGATCTTTCCGGTGGGATTTCTCGGCACGTCAGCAAATATGATCTTATGAGGTCTCTTATAGCGTGGGAGTTTCTGGCAGAATGAGTTGATATCTTCTTCTGTGCAGCTGCACCCTTCTTTGATTGAGATTATTGCTGCTGCGATCTCACCCAGTCTCTTGTCAGGGAGACCGATAACTGCTACATCCTTTACAGCCGGATGTGATCTCAGGAAGTCTTCGATCTGTACCGGATAGAGGTTTTCACCGCCGCTGATAATGACATCTTTCTTTCGGTCAACAAGGTAGATGAAACCGTCTTCGTCTTCCTGCGCCATGTCTCCTGTGAAAAGCCAGCCGTCATGAAGTGTCTCGGATGTAGCCTTTTCATCGTGATAGTAGCAAGTCATTACGCCGGGACCTTTTACGCACAGCTCACCGACTTCGCCACGCTCTACTGTCACGCCGTTCTCATCAACTATCTTGACTTCCCAGCCGTAGCCGGCTTTGCCGATCGCACCGACTTTGTGGATGTTCTCCACTCCAAGATGCACACAGCCCGGTCCGATTGATTCGCTCAGACCGTAATTGGTGTCATACTGATGATTGGGGAACACTTTCTTCCAGCGTGCAATAAGTGACGGAGGCACGGGCTGAGCGCCGATGTGCATTAATCTCCACTGGGCAAGATCATACTGTGAAAGGTCGATCTCTCCCCTGTCTATTGCGTCAAGTATATCCTGTGCCCACGGAACGAGCAGCCATACTATCGTGCAGCCTTCGTTGGATACTGTATCAAGGATAGCCTTCGGCTTTATGCCCTTCAGCAGAACAGCCTTGCTGCCGGAATACAGGCTGCCGAACCAGTGCATTTTAGCGCCGGTGTGATAGAGCGGCGGTATGCAGAGGAATATATCATCGCGTGTCTGACCGTGATGATTCTGCTCAACTTTGGCTGAATGTACAAGGCTCTCATGATTGTGGAGGATAGCTTTCGGGAATCCTGTTGTACCGGATGAGAAATAAATAGCTGCGTCGTCTTCATCGGTGAGTTTGATACCGGGAGCAGCACTTGCGCAGTTTGCCACAAGGCTGTCATAATGCTCTGCAAATGAAGGACATCCCTCTCCTACATAAAAGAGAAGTCTTTTTTTGCTTATATCGTCAGCAATTTCCTCGATCCTTCCGATGAATTCCGGTCCGAACATGAGGACATCTACTTCTGCAAGATCAAGGCAGTATTTTATCTCATCAGGTGTGTATCTGAAATTCAGCGGCACTGCAAGTGCGCCTGTTTTAAGTATACCGAAGTATATGGGAAGCCACTCAAGGCAGTTCATGAGAAGGATACCGACCTTGTCACCTTTCTTGACGCCTCTCTGTAGAAGGAGATTTGCAAAGCGGTTAGCCTTTTCATCGAATACCTTCCATGTTATCTCGCGTCTGTAATGGCAGAGCGGATTTGGTTCGATGAGTTCGTAGTCCTTCCATGTTATACGTCTGACTTCAGTTATTTCAGGGTTGACCTCTACGAGTGCAACATCATCACCGTAAAGTTCAGCGTTTCTTTCGAGTAATTCTGTTATGGGCATATGAAAGTTCCTTTCTGTTGCATTCCGGCACTGTAACGATTCAGCATATAAAAGCTTAAAAGTGCCAAACTATAATTATTTTAGCACAAAAAAGCAAAAAAGTAAAGCGTTTTTAATCATCTTTTCGCACAAATAATGCTGCTATATTTCAGCAGATTGCATAATAAAGAGCCGCATTGCGCGGCTCTTGTTAATTATTCTGATCTCAGTGCTTCTACGGGATCTTTCTTTGACGCTACTCTTGCGGGTATGAGTCCGGCAATGAGCGTGAGTGCCATGCTTA
The DNA here is from genome assembly GCA_002373775.1 of Ruminococcus flavefaciens. Taxonomy (GTDB): domain Bacteria; phylum Bacillota; class Clostridia; order Oscillospirales; family Ruminococcaceae; genus Ruminococcus; species Ruminococcus flavefaciens_M. The sequence goes on from DFJW01000026.1 coordinate 25,204, forward strand.
TTACTATAAGTATGATCGCTCCTGTCACCGGAACATGCGCTCTGAGGGTGTCAAGTGATGTCAGATGATGTATTATGAGGTTTATCGGTATCGTGAGAAGTACAGAGACGCCGATTCCTATCAGTCCTGCTGCAAGTCCTACAAGAAGAGTTTCAGCATTGAACACTGTCGATACGTCGTGCTTAGATGCGCCTATTGCTCTCAGTATACCTATTTCCCTTGTACGCTCAAGTACCGAGATGTATGTTATGATACCGATCATTATTGATGATACCACGAGTGAGATTCCCACAAAGGCTATGAGCAGATAGGAGATACCGCTGATGATACCGGTAATTGAGGACATCAGCAGTCCCACGAAGTCGGTATACTTTATCTCATCGTCTTCAGATACGCCTGAATTGTAATCGTCAATAGCATCGGCTACATTGTCCTTGGATTCGAATGATTTTGCGTAAATATAGATAGTTGACGGATCAGCTTCATCAGCGTAGCCGAGAAGTGCGATAACATCTTCATAGGACTGCTTTGAATAGTCCTTGGAGACTACTTCATCGTAGAGCATCATTGCGGTGCTTTCGGATATTTCAGCTTTATCGAGTTCTGCTGCCAGTTCATCAGGTGTATATGCTGCCAGTTCGGGCATTTTTTCTATTGCGTATTCAAAAGGTATGATTGCTGAGAGTATGGATGTCTTCTGCTTGTTGAAATCATCGTCGCTGAGCGAATTGAGCATATCGACGATCTCTTTTCCGGCGATACTGCCTTCTGATCCACCTATCATCTCCTGAATCGCAGGATCACTCATTGCTGCTGTGATCTTGTCGATACGTTCAAGTATCTCGTTTCGTGTGCTGTTCTTCTGTGATGCAAGTCTTGCAGCAAGCTCATCCTGCGGTATCTGAAGCAGGATAGCACTGGCAAGCCCTGCTTTGGTCTCGGTATCTGCATTTGCGATGTACTTATCGACTTCTGCCGCCTTATCTTCATCTTTGAGAGTGCGGAGTTCATCGGTAAGGAATCGCTTGCCGGTGAGCACGTCAATCTCTTTATTGCCTACCTGTGACTGAACGAGGAGGCTTTCATTTGTCTTGTTTATGATGTAGTCTGTCAGCTCCTTGGTATATCCGAGATATCCATTTAGCATGGTGACTGTAGCATCAGGATTCTGTCTGATGAAACCTACGATCTTCAGTTCTGTGCCCACATTCTCATCTTCGTAGAGCATATCCAGCGAAGATGCATTCTTGCTGAGGTCGGTATATCCTGAGCCTGTGGATGATTCAGTATAGTATTCACATGGAAGGATCAGCTTGTAGTCCTGAGCCATCAATTCATCAAATTTCCAGCTCGTCGAACCATAATTCTCGATGTTCTCACCCTTCATAGCAGTGAAGAGAATGTTGGCGAACTCCTTCTTAGGCTTAATACCCAACGCGTATGTTATGAAATCCGGGATCTCGTTGTCCGTATTGAGTACAACAACTACTTCGTTGTATTCCTTCGGCCATTCACCGTACACAAGATCATACTGATCGTATATGAGCTGATTGATATCTTTTCCTGTCTCATCCGGCAGAAGCTCTACCCAGATCTTGCCCCAGTCCATCATGCTGCTGTTGCTCATCATGGTACTGTATCCCATGTTCTCATTGGCAGTCACATCAAATCCCAGAGCGTCGAAGTACAGTTCATTGAGATCACACTTTACGATCTCCCCTGTTTCGTCCTTGGTATAAATAGGCATCTGTATATTGTAGCTGTACGCTACAGCGTTGGTATTGTCTTTGATCTCCTGACTGGAATCAACAAACTTTTTGAAATCCTTCATATTGTTTATCTGCTTAGCAGAGCCGTTGATAGTATTCATCATATCATACATGGCTGTGTTGGCATAAACAGTATTCGGATCATCGCCAGTTTTCTCGTCTTTTTCACTTTCACCCATCATTGCCGAAAGCACGGAACCGGTATCGGTATATTCGCGGGTGATAGTTATCGGGTACGAGGAAAGTGTCTCCTCCTGTACCTGCTCGATATATTCATTTATACCCGTAGAAAGTGAAAGAATGAGCGCTATGCCGATGATTCCTATCGAACCGGCAAACGCTGTAAGAAGCGTTCTTCCCTTCTTTGTCATGAGGTTATTGAGAGAGAGCGAAACTGCTGTGGGGAACGACATGGAAACCCTCTGCTTTTTTGCCTCCTTGGGTTTGTCTTCTTTCTCCGGAGTATACGGATCGGAATCAGCAGTGAGCTGACCGTCTTTTATCCTTACTATTCGTGTAGCATACTGATCTGCAAGCTCCGGGTTATGTGTTACCATTATTACCAGCTTGTCTTTGGCTATCTCTTTGAGGAGTTCCATGACCTGTATCGAAGTCTCACTGTCAAGTGCTCCTGTGGGTTCATCGGCAAGGAGGATGTCCGGATCGTTTATAAGAGCGCGGGCTATTGCGACACGCTGCATCTGTCCGCCTGACATCTGATTCGGCTTTTTGTGAAGCTGATTGCCGAGTCCGACTTTTTCAAGAGCCTCTTTGGCTCTTTTTCTTCTTTCACCCTTGGATACGCCGGATATCGTCAGTGCCAGTTCTACATTTGAAAGAACGGTCTGATGAGGTATGAGGTTATAGCTCTGGAAGATGAAACCGATTGAATGATTACGGTAGGCATCCCAGTCTCTGTCCTTGTACTTTTTTGTCGATATGCCGTTGATTATCAGGTCGCCTGTAGTATAATGGTCAAGGCCGCCGATAATGTTGAGCATGGTAGTTTTGCCGCATCCTGAGTGGCCGAGAATGGCAACGAACTCGTTTTCGCGGAAAGTTATACTTACCCCATTAAGAGCAGTTACCGCATTTTCGCCGCTGCCATAGGTTTTTACTATGTCTTTTAACTGTAGCATTGGATAATCTCCCCATCCTATAAATTTGCTTTTATATTATAGCATATTGACGAAATTCTGTCAATAAATTTATTGAAAATAAACATGAAAATATTTATAATACAAAAAAATGATAGACGCAACTTGTACATTACGTCTATCACTTAATTTATTATTATAATTTATTACTTCATGCCGTATTTCTTCAGCAGGTTTTCTATCTTCTGGTGAGGATCAATGATCTTGCTGATAGATACATCGTGGTTTATAGCCTCGATGAAGTAAGCAATGTACTTGGACACATCAACTTCGTGGAACCAAGGTCTGCTGAGGAGTTCGGGGGTTCTGTATGTGAGGTTTGTACCGAATACACCGTCTATTATGCCGTCTGCATATGCCTTGTCGAACTTCTCCAGTCCGTTTGTGAAGATAGCATATGTAGCATAAGTGAATATTCTTCCTGCCTTCTTCTCCTTGAGTGCATATGCAAGGTCAAGCATGGACTCGCCGGATGAGATGATATCATCGGATACGAAAATGTCCTTGCCTTCAACAGGATTGCCGAGATATTCATGAGCAACGATAGGATTGCGTCCGTTTACGATAGTTGAGTAGTCCCTTCTCTTATAGAACATGCCCATTTCTACTCCGAGAACTGAAGCGTAGTACATGTTCCTGTTGAGAGCGCCTTCGTCAGGGCTTACGACCATGAACTTGTCTTTATTGAAGTCGAGGTCCTTTATGTCCTTCAGCATTGCCTTGAGCACCTGATATGTGGGCATTACATTGTCAAAGCCCATGAGCGGCACTGCATTCTGTACTCTGGGATCGTGTGCATCAAAGCAAACGATATTTGATACGCCCATTGCCTCAAGCTCCTGAAGTGCGCATGCGCAGTCAAGTGACTCGCGGTAGCTTCTTCTGTGCTGACGTCCGCCGTAGAGTGTGGGCATGATAACTGTTATGCGGTGTGCCTTACCGCTGGCAGCCTGTATTATTCTCTTGAGGTCCTGGAAATGATCGTCCGGAGACATGGCGTTCTTCATGCCGAAATAGTCGTACTTTATGCTGTAGTTGCCGACGTCTATAATTATGAAAAGGTCCTTGCCGCGTACAGTGGACTTGATAAGTCCCTTACCGTCACCCGATGAGAAACGAGGACACTCGCTCTCAACAAGGAAGCTATCCACATTTACTCCGCCTTTGCCTGCCCAGTCAACGAGGTAATCGTCGATCTTTTTGCCGAGTTCGGTAACGCTGTTCATTGCAATGATGCCGATGGGTGCAACGTTTGTTTCGCTGCCGAATAAAATCTCACTTGAAGCTGTCATAATACTTTTTGCATATCCTGTATCTGAGATACGGATGCGCACTCCTTTCAGAATTTTTGCCGCTTCCGCAGCGCGGTCAGTGGGTTACTTGCAGAAATACTCGATATACCGCTCGATATCTCCGCCGATTATCATTTTCGCTACATCGGCGTGATCCACCTCATTTACAGCGGTAGTCTTGTTCTCGAGTTCTTTATATACTTTGAAGAAATGTGTCATTTCATCAAAAATATGCTTTGGCAGTTCTTCGATATCCTTGTACATGTTGTAATTGGGATCATCGAAAGGTATGGCGATGATCTTGTCATCGCGGTGCTCATTGTCCAGCATTCTTATAACACCTATCGGATAGCATCTTACAAGCGTAAGGGGCATAAGTGTTTCAGAACAGAGGACCAGCACATCAAGAGGATCGTTATCATCAGAATAAGTCCTCGGGATGAATCCATAGTTTGCCGGATAGTGAGTGGATGTATGAAGAATACGGTCCATCTTTATAAGACCGGTCTCCTTATCAAGCTCGTACTTGATCTTGCTGCCCTTACCTATTTCGATAACAGCAATAAAATCCTCCGGATTGATACGTTTGGGGCTGATCTTGTGCCATATGTTCATCATATAAACCCTCCGTATTTAAGATTCTGCATACGCAGTATATCGTTATCACCTACTAATAAGTATACCATTTTTTTGTGATTTGTCAATATTTCGCCTGATTTTCGGCAATCTGATGTAAAATTGCAATATTCAACAAGAATTTTTAAACTTATATACAGCATATCAGATAATTATATCCGCCTGTTTTGAAGTCAGGCTCTCCGACAATAATATTAATAAAAAATGAATATCAATAAATAATATATTATAATACAATTCTATTGATTTTTGGAGCTAAATATTGTATAATATATATAATTGCATGATTAAGCAGGTATCGCATGTTAATTTTCTTACAAAGATCATACCGGTACCTTTGATATACGGCAGTTTCTTTTCTGCCAGCCCCTTTAACGTTTATATAAAGGAGTGTTATACGATAATGTCAGCTTTTAAAGTTGCACTCATAATCGAAGAGATCAACCAGAGCTATCAGAGTGCTATACTCCAGGGCATAACTTCCGCTGCTGCCGAATTTTCCCTCGATGTTTCTGCGTTCGTCTCCTTCAGCGGAGCTATTGATAACCCTAAGCACGACAAGGGCGAATTCAATATATTCAATCTTCCGGATTTCAGCACATTCGACGGTGCTATACTTCTGACCAACACAATCGCCTACAAACCGGTCATAGACGATATACTCACGCGCATCAAGGCAGCAGGGATACCGGCTGTCAGCATTGACAATGATATCCCCTATTTCTATCATATCGGTATCGACAACAAAACCGCTATGCGCAATATCACAGAGCACCTGATAAATATTCACGGATGCCGCACTTTCAATTATATATCCGGTCCCGATGACAATCCGGAAAGTGCAGACAGACTCAGTGCTTTCATGAGTGTGCTGAACGCACACTGCTTGCCTATTGAGAACAAACGCATCTACTACGGGGATTTCCGGGCACAGTCGGGTTCAAGTGCCGTTGAATACTTCCTTTCATCAGGTCTGCCGCTGCCGGACGCTATAATCTGTGCCAATGACGTTATGGCTGCTTCAGCTATAAACACTCTCACCAAGCACGGTATATCCGTTCCCGGGGATGTAGCTGTCACCGGCTTTGATAACACCTATAATACCCATAATTTCCAGATAGAACTCACTTCTGTTGACAGACCGCTCGCTCTTTCCGGACGTCTCGCCTGCAAGATGCTTTACAATCACTTCAGGAAATATGCTCAGGAGAGAAACGTCATACTCAATATGTCCACAAGATTCACCGAGAGCTGCGGCTGCTCTGAAAATGCACACGACAACATCAGGGAGATCAAAGAGCTGAACTACAGGAACTATAAAAAGAATGAGTACACACAGAATTTCATGTCCCTGCTCAATAAGCTCAATTGCGACCTTCTCGGAAGCAACAGCTTTGAAGGCTATCTCACGTCGTTCAAGAAATTCGTTTCTGCTATCAATCCCGGCGAATTCTATTTCTGCCTCTGCGATAACTGGAACTCGGGTTCTGATTTTGAGAACAACGGCGAAGATACGCCTGTGCCGGATGATTATACTGATAATATGCTCATTCCGATCGCTTACAAGAACGGAAGTTTTTATAACATCGACAGAGTATCTTCAAGAGAGCTTATACCGGATGTGGGTGCACCAAGTGAAGGCGGAAAAATGTACTACTACATACCACTGCATTTTGGCGAACGCTGTCTCGGATATATGGTCATAATGAATGCACCTGTCCCGCTCAATAACGCAATGTTCGAGACATTCTGCATCAATATCAGCAATTCCCTTGAGAATATCCGTAAGCTCACCTGCCTTGAATACGCCGTGTCACGCATGGGCAAACTCTATGTTCAGGATACTTTTTCCGGCATCTATAACCGGAACGGTTTTGTTCAGGCGACTGCTGACAAGTATCAGGAATGTATCGACCTTGAACGCGAAGTGATGCTGATGTTCATTGATCTTGACGGTCTGAAGACGATCAACGATACCTATGGCCACAGCGTCGGAGATGAGGCGATATGCGATATCGCCAACGTACTTATCAAGTCCTGCCAGAAAAACGAGATATTCTGCCGTTTCGGCGGAGATGAATTCATTGTGTTTGCGGCTGATTATTCCGAACGCGAAGCCCGGGAACTTACCACATCCATTGAGAATAATATCGCGGCTATCAACGAGTCCAAGAAGAATCAGTATGAACTGAGCGCAAGCACGGGTTACACTATCGCGGTGCCTAAGCCGGGAGAGGATATTTTCCGGTTCGTAACAGCTGCGGACAACGTGATGTACGCTGAAAAACGCAAGAAAAAACTGTCAAGATATCTTAAAAGCTGAAATAAGTGATAATTATGCCGGGTATGTAAAATGCCCGGCATTTTTATGCGTCTGAAGTCGCATAAACAGCTCATATTTGCAGATAATATCTCCAAAAGGAGGTATGTATATGCAGAATGATTTTTGCAGCAGCAATACTAAGATCAATCTCATGAGAGCTTTTGCAGGTGAATGTCAGTCGCGGCAGCGTTACTATCAGGCGGCGCTCATCGCTCAGCAGCAGAAGTATATCGGACTTGAAAGGATGTTCAGATTCACGGCTGAACAGGAAGAACGGCATGCTAAGCAGTTTTTTGAGGCTTTAGAAAACTGCGCCGGCGAAGCGATAAACATCTGCGCGGACTATCCGGCTGATGTCTTCAAGGACATGGGAAGCCTGCTTGAAGCGTCTGCTCATGAAGAACAGCATGAAGCAGATGTTGTTTATAAGGCGTTTGAAGACGAAGCAAGAAAAGAAGGCTTCATGGATGCTGCAACTCTGTTCAAACTGGTAGCAGAGATCGAGAGAAGCCACATGCGCCGCTTTGAATACTATTCGGGACTATGGAACAGTGATATGCTGCTGCGTTCAGATAGTACGGACGAGTGCTGGATCTGTCTGAACTGCGGTCACATTCACAGAGGAAGCGAGCCGCCTAAAAACTGCCCAGTATGCGGTGCTGAGCAAGGATATTTTATCAGAGCCGCTGAAGCCGCGTTCACTCCTTCAGTCATAATATAAAGAAAAGGCTTATGTACTTGCGTACATAAGCCCTTATTGCTACAGCACATGTATAATTATCAAATGAAATTATACCTCATTTATCTGTCTCTTTACATAAGAGGTGTGGAGAACCTCGTGAGCCTTGTGGCTGCCGGGTTTCTCAAAGAATTCCTCGTAAACCTGCTTGATAGCCGGGTTGTTGTGTGACTGACGGAGAGGCATTGACTTATCAAGGTTGTAGAGAACCTTAGCTCTCTCAGCTCTGATGTCAACAAAGTTTCTGATACCCATGGGTACCTGAGGCTGACCGCCGCCGTTTACACAACCGCCGGGACAAGCCATGATCTCAATGAACTGTGCATCGCACTTGCCTGCTCTTATGTCATCAAGGATCTGTCTTGCATTTGAAAGTCCGCTTGCTACCTTCACCTTAACGTTGAGGTCGCCAACAGCGTACTCTGCTTCCTTTATGCCGTCTGTTCCGCGTACCTGAGGAAGATCTGTAACAGTCTCACCTGTAAGTGTGTGAACGGCAGTTCTGAGTGCAGCTTCCATAACACCGCCTGTTGCACCGA
>DFJW01000107.1 GCA_002373775.1 Ruminococcus flavefaciens
CCGTATGCAGAGAAGATCATCACAGATCTGATAGAAGAATGCGGCGATTCATATGAGATCATCCGTCATGAGAGACAGACTCCGCTTGTCATGGATAAGCCGAAGTTCAAGCTGTTCAGGGAATATATACACAAGCATGATGCTCTGATAGTATTCTCAAGACGGAATGTGCACGCTGTCGCAGGCGAGCTCAGAGCGATGGGCATCAGGTGCAGCGTGATCTATGGAAACCTGCCGTATGATGTCCGGCAGGAGGAGGCAAGAAGATTCAGAGACGGAGAGACCGATGTTGTAGTAGCGACAGATGCCATCGGAATGGGAATGAATCTGCCGATAGAGAGGCTTGTATTCCTGGAGATAAGCAAATTTGACGGAACGGATACGAGGCTGCTGAATGCGGCAGAGATACAGCAGATCGCAGGAAGAGCAGGAAGGCGCGGCCTCTATGAGAAAGGTCTGTGGAACGCCCTTGAAGGCAAGGAGATCATTGCTTCTGCCGTTGATCTTGAGATCCCGCAGATCGAAGCGGTGTATGCAGGCTTCCCGGAGTCGCTTATTACTATAGAAGGAAAACTGTCAGGGATAATATCTGAATGGAGAAATATAGAGCCACCTGAAGGTTATATAATCTCAGCGCTCGAACATGAGTATGAGCTTTGCACCTATCTTGAAGAGAGAACGGATGACAAAAGACTTATATACAGGCTTATAACGATCCCGTTCGATGAAGAGGATAAAGAACTGAGACTGCTCTGGAACCGTCTGGCAGCGACTGTCCTGTCCGGAAACCCGGTGAAGCTTGCCGGAATGATGCTTGAACTTCCGTATGGATCAATGTCACTGACGGCAGCGGAGAAACTTTACAAGGAATACGATCTGGCGTATGCGTTTATTGAAAAATTCGGTGACAAGGCGGAGTCTGAGACTATCCTGCAATATAAAAAGGAACTGTCTGAGATCATAGCGGAAATACTGAAGACATCAAAGCTGCCGTTCAAAACCTGCAGATATTGCGGCAGAAAACTGAGGTGGAATTATCCATTCGGAATATGCGCTGAATGTTATAACGCAACGCGCGGGAGGCGCAGGCATCACTGGGACGAATACTATTGACAAATACATGTATCTGTACAAACCTGATTAGTGATAAAATAATATTTAATCTGCTGAAATCAGAAGAAAACGTGAAGGAGGTCCGAAATGGGATTTTTTGACAGTGTGAAAAAGGCAATGTTATTACGGTAACACCGAATAATCAGGAAGCTGAGATCGAATCAGGAGGATTCTCAATCAGAACGGCGGATCTTAAGAACGGATTCGGACTTCAGACGGAATTCAACAGAGATGACTATGTCACCGACGTGACAAATAAGATCGAAAGGATCGTAAACGGATAAACAGCAAAAAAAGGGTGAACTGGATGAAACGATTTGCGAAGTACTACAATGAGGATTATGCACGGATATCGTATTACGCAGTCAGGACTGTGATGACGATATTCATTCTGGGGCTGATAGTATATTACCTTGCGGGGAAGACCGGAGCCGCGATATCTTTCGTGTCGGCTGTATTTAAGCCGCTTGTGCTCGGACTTGCGCTGACTTATCTGCTGAGTCCGCTCGCGGCGAAACTCGAGAAGCGGCTGTTCGCATCGATAAAAAAACCGGGGACGGCAAGGCTGGCGTCGGTATTATTGACGTTTGCCATAGTGCTGGCCGTGCTGTTCTTCATCCTCGGCATTATGGTGGTTACGATCACAAAGAGCATTTCGTCATTCAATTTCGAGGATATAAGGCTGCTGGTCCTTGGCCTCGCAGATCAGTTCTCGAGGTTCTGGACTACAATAGAGAAAACGCTGGCCAGTATGAATATCAATCTGGGCAGTGCCGGAGATTTTCTGGGCGGAGTATTCAACGGCGTCAAGGAGGGGGCTTCCACTCTGCTTTTCGCGGTCATATTCTCGATATACTTTCTTATCGATGACAGCATCGGGACGTACTGGAGCGGAGTTCTGAAGGCGTTTACAAGCGATCAGACGAGAGCCAGGATGAGCTCGTTCGCGGCTGATGCCAACAGGGTATTCTCAGGATACATCAGAGGCCAGTCGCTCGATGCCCTTCTTGTCGGCGTCATGGTGTCGATCGCGATGCTCATAGCCGGCATCCCATACGCGCTGGTAATAGGAATACTGACAGGCATAGGAAATCTCGTGCCATACGTTGGCCCTGTAGTAGGCTTCGGCTCACTGATAATAGTCTCGCTTGCTGAGGGTTCGATAAGCAAACTTATAATAGGTGTGGTGATCCTTGCGGCGGTCATGTTCATTGACGGCAACGTGATCAATCCGAGGATGCTCAGCAGCAATGTTGAGGTGCATCCGGTGCTTGTGATCGTTGCGCTGCTTGCCGGTGGAAAAGTAGGCGGCGTGGTGGGAATGCTTGTAGCTGTCCCTGTGGCTGCTCTCATTAAACTGCAGTTTGAGAAATACGTCGAAAAAAGAAAACTGGCGAAGGAGAAAGAATGATACTTACCAGAAAAGACAGGCTTGCGGCCAGCTATTGCGGGGCAGAGCCTGCACTTTCAGCAATGGGCGCGTTCAGAATAGTTGAGGATATGGTGACGGAACTGATGGGCGCGCAGAAGATAGACGGCGTCACCTGCATGCGTGAGTACGGCGGTATGTGGGTCTTTGTGCGAAACCGCATAGAGATGCCTCAGCAGATAAAATGGATGGAGGAATACACTGCGAAGTGTGCCATCAGCTCTTTCTCGAGAGTCAGGCTGTACATCGATACGATCCTCGAGAAGACGGATGGATCGGTCGCTCTTGCTTCAAGGCTAGAGCTTTGTGCCGTTGACCTTGAGACAGGCAAGATCAGAAAAGCGGATACCGTGGGAGTGGGCGAAAACACTCCTCCTGAAGGGGCGCTTGCGGAAGTGTCCTATACAAAAGAGAAGCTTGTGCGCGGAGAGCATCTTGACACATTCAGGGTGAGGTCCACTGATATAGACTACGCATCGCACACCAACAATATATCTTACGTAGGATTCATAATGGACCAGTACAGTGCGGCCCATCATGTGGAGCATCCTGTAAGCTCCATCGAGGTGCAGTATGTGAATCAGACACACGAAGGTGATCTGCTCGAGCTTTACAGATGTGAGTCGCAGACAGCGGATGCATATACGATCGAAATGGACGGAAAGACAGTCATGAACTGCCTGACAGCGTTCAGATAGAAAGGGCGCGGATGAAGATACTGTGCATAGGCGATTCGAATACATATGGCTATGATCCAAGGTCGTATATAGGATCCAGATATCCCGAAGAGGTACGCTGGACTGACCGCCTGAGCGGCTGCGAGGTGGTAAACTGCGGGGTCAACGGAATGACAGTGCCGCGTGAAAGCGGCAGGTACGCGGGCCTCATAAGCATTAACGAGCCCGATCTGGTGATCGTGATGCTCGGCACCAATGATCTGTTCAGAGGTCTCAGCGCAGAGCAGATAGCTGAGCGCATGGAGAGGTTCATCGATCCGCTCATCGGCACGGGCAGGCCTGTCATGCTGATATCACCTCCGCTGCTTCAGTACGGAGAATGGGTAATGGATGACGATCTGCTTGAGGAGTCACAGGAGCTCGGAAACGAGTACCGCGAGCTGGCGGACAGAAAGGGATGCCTGTTCGCGGACTCCGGAGAATGGGACATTGAGATGACCTTCGACGGCGTGCATTTTTCGCCGGAAGGGCATGCTGCGTTTGCAGAAAAGCTGCAGAAAGCGCTGGATGACTTCCGCAGCAGGGAAGGAATCATGTAATTCGAATCAACATAAGACAGAGATCAGGCCTCGGGTGTTCCCGGGGCTTATTAATTTGGAAAATTCCTATGAAAATAGTCGGGATTATCTTGACAAAAAGAATGCGGTTAGCTATAACTAACGTTAGTTAAAGATACCTAACATTACAGGAGGGGCATAATGGAATTAACTTATGCATTAAATAAAAAAGCGGCAGCCACAGATGTTGAAAGCGAATCGGTAAATGCCGGCAACAGAACGCTGCTGGATGCTGAACCGGGACAGACTTATATCATCAAGGAGATAAACACAGATGATGATGACATGAATTCATTCCTGTTCAGACTTGGATGCTATCAGGGAGAGCCTATAACTCTTATCTCAAAAAAGAAGAACAACTGCATCGTTGTAATAAAGGACGGCAGATATAACCTGGATAAGATGCTCTCTGAAGCTATTCTTATCTAGTTATTATATGGAAAGTTATATATAAGGAGGTATTTCAAATGAGGATTGCTTTTGCCGGTAACCCTAACAGCGGCAAGACCACCATGTACAATGCCCTTACAGGCAGAAATGAAAAGATCGGAAACTGGGGCGGGGTTACTGTAGGAAGTAAAGAGTTCAAACTAAAGGATGAGTTCGCGGGAGGCAAGGATGTTATCGCTGTAGACCTCCCTGGCGCGTATTCGATGTCACCGTTCACACCGGAAGAGGGTATAACGAGCGAATACGTACGCACGGCAAATCCTGA
>DFJW01000004.1 GCA_002373775.1 Ruminococcus flavefaciens
TCAATATCGAGAACATGGTAAATGCAAGCAAGAAGGACTTTGCTTACACAATGCTCGATGTTACAGGCGATGTTCCTCCGTCAGTTGAAGGCAAGATCAATGCTGTTGACGGCGTTATCCGTGTAAGAGTTATCAACAAGTAAGAAGATGCGGTCGTGATTGAGATCGCGGAATGAACGAGTTACAGACAGGCAGGCTTTAAGCCTGCCTGTTTTTGCGTAAAAAGGGAGCTGTAATGAGCAATAATATATTTACGCGCAGACCGGTGGCCGTCGGCATAACTATGATATGCTGTCTGCTCTGGGGAAGCGCGTTTCCGTGTATAAAACTTGGATACAGGATGCTTGAGATACCGGCTGACAGTCCGTCCTCACAGATACTGTTCGCAGGAATACGTTTCACACTGGCTGGGATAATGGCAGTGGCTGTGGGAAGCGCAGCAGAGAAGAAACTGCTGATCCCTTCGGCGAAAGAGGTGCCGAAAGTCTGCGCGTTATCGCTGTTTCAGACGATACTGCAATACACCTTTTTCTACATCGGGCTTTCACACACTACAGGGACGAAAAGTTCAGTGATAACCGCGTCAAATGTGTTTCTTTCTATAATAGTCTCGGCGCTTGTATTCCGTACAGAAAAGCTGACAGTCCGCAAGATAGCGGGATGTATCATCGGATTTTCCGGAGTGCTGCTGGTCAACATCACAGGAGACAGCGATACGAGCCTGAGTTTCAGAGGTGAGGGACTGATATTCCTTTCGGCTCTGTCATATGCTTTTTCGGCGTCGGTCATGAAGAGATTCTCTTCCGGAACTGATCCGGTGCTGCTGAGCGGCTGGCAGTTCATTGCCGGCGGTCTTTTTATGACGGCAGCCGGAGCATCCACAGGAGGGGAGATCGGCAGCATAAATGCGAAAGGTGCTGCGATGATCCTTTATCTGGCATTTATTTCGGCGGCTGCTTTTTCACTCTGGAGTCTTCTGCTGAAGCATAACGAAGTATCCTCGGTCTCGGTGTTCGGGTTCATGAATCCTGTTTTCGGAGTCATACTGTCAGTACTTTTGCTCTCAGAGGATGCCGGAGCCGGTCCGCTGAAGATATCGGCGGCGCTTATTCTTGTAGCGGCAGGGATAATCGTGGTCAACAGACGCCCTGCGATCCGGAAAAACAATATATAAACTTTCTTTCTACAAGCACAACTGCCGGTTGATACTTATATAAAGAATTTTTCTTGAACTCTACCAACTGTTGTGCTATAATAAATATGTAAAGTAAGTGATACTTACAACACCTCCGGAGATAATTATTATGGAAAAAAAGAATACTTTTCGTTCGAACCTCGTAAAACGGCGCAAGGAACTCGGACTCACACAGGATATGCTTGCACAGCGCATGAACGTTTCACCGCAGGCTGTGTCAAAATGGGAAAATTCAAGCTACCCCGATCCTGAACTGCTCCCTCTCCTTGCAAAGTCGCTGAATACCACGATAGATTCGCTTTTCGGGATAAAAAACAATGATCCCGGAGCTGATCTGTTACAGCTCATTCATGACCGTCTGCAAAGCATTGCGCCCGAAAAACGGCCGGAATTCATGATGCAGATGTTCTATGCTGCGATATATGCCTATAATCCGACCTTTCATTCGGCAGGGCATATGCACATGGACTACGATCAGGAGACCTTTGCAGGCATGAAGACTGATTACGATGTTTCGGTCGCACGTCTTAATTCTGATCTGCGTTATTTTGTGTACATGGAGAATCCTGAAAAGGGCGTGAACAGCTATTTCACCAACACAAAAAACATGGTCAGACTGCTGAAGACACTTGCAGATGAGGATGCCATACGAATAATCAGCTACCTTGGCAGCGGAAGACGCAACAGGATGCATTCTGTTGCGGTAATGTCGAAAAGACTCGACCTTCCTGCTGATAAGGTGCAGTACATCATAGACCGCCTTGACCGTCTCGGTCTGGTATGGCGCGTAAGCGTTGACCTTGAAGAAGGGGAGGATATAATGTACGGATATACTCATAATCAGGCATTGGCAATGATACTTGTACTGGCTGAGAGCATATGCAACTATTTCAGGTCTTGGGATCCGGCATTTGATGCCTACTCATTCGGCGTGTTCAAGGATGAAGCCGGACAGACGCGGAATACATTCCCGGAAGTATCGTGGTGGGAGGATGACGAAAAGTGAGTATGAAGGAGGTCATTGACCATGAAGAAGACGATCGCTGCGTTCTCTGCTATGATAATAGCAGCACAGCCAATCATGCCGATAGAGAATGTAAAAGCTGCTGACAGCTATAGTATGACGATAAATGTGGACATGTCTGCCGAAGGCAAGCAGATAAGTCCTCTCATCTACGGAATAAACCAGTACGGTCACCAGGAGGACTTCAAGAACGTCAAGGTGAACGCTGTACGTCAGGGCGGTAACCGCATGACAGCGTACAACTGGGAGACCAACGCTTCAAATGCAGGTTCTGACTGGAAGTACAGTTCGGACGACAACCTCTCAAAGTCCGACAGACCGGCTGACTGCGCACAGGTACTTTCTGCTGAAGGTCAGAAGTACGGATTCGGCTATAAGCTCACAACTCTCCAGCTGGCAGGCTATGTTGCCGCTGACATGGACGGCACAGTAGCAGTTGAAGATTCAGCACCCTCATCACGCTGGAACAAGGTGGAACTTGTCAAGAATGCACCATTTGCTGAGACACCTGACCTTGACGACGGAACTGTCTACATGGACGAGTATGTGAACTATATCATCAATACCCTCGGTGATTCAAAATCAGAGTCCGGTATACAGGGCTACAGCCTCGACAATGAGCCTGCTCTCTGGCATCATACTCATTCACGCATACATCCTGACCGCGTAACAGTTGCCGAGCTTGCTGAAAAGTCAGCGACAATGGCAGCAGCTGTCAAGAAGCTTGATCCGGATGCAGAGATATTCGGACCTTCGCTTTACGGCTACACAGCTTACGATCACCTTGCTGATGATGATTCATCCAATGAGTGGGAAGATGTGAAGAGTGCAAATAATTATCATTGGTATCTTGACTGCTATCTTGACCAGATGAAGAAAGCCAGTGATGAAGCAGGGGTACGTCTGCTGGATGTTCTGGACATCCACTATTACTCCGAATCCGCAAGAGAAGGAGCAGAGGACAGAGTCCAGTCCGTCCGCACACTTTATGAAAAAGGCTTTGTAGAGAACAGCTGGATAGGTCAGTGGTGTCAGGTGAATGTTCCCATACTCCCGACTGTAAAAGAGTCCATCGACAAATACTATCCCGGTACAAAACTCGGCATAACCGAGTACAATTTCGGCGGAGAAGGCGATGCTTCCGGTACTATAGCACAGGCAGAAGCACTCGGCTGCTACGCAGATCAGGGCGTATATTTTGCTTCACTCTGGGGCGGAAGCGGATACATTCTTTCCGGACTCAATCTTTACACCAACTACGACGGCAAGGGCGGTAGTTTCGGAGATACCCTCCTGAATGCTTCCACTGAGGATGTGTCAAAGTCGAGCGCATATGCTTCCGTCAACGCAGGTGACGATTCATCTGTAATGGTCATGATAACCAATAAGGACTTCAATACAGAGGAAAAGGCATCTATCGTGCTGGACGGTGCCAAAAAAGATTATAAGTCAGCGGCTGTTTACGCAGTTTACGGTGACAGTTCTGACATTCGCCTCATTGACGTAGTAGATGTGGACGGCAAGACAGTTGACGTTCAGCTGCCTGCACTTTCCGCAGCAATGGTGGTTATCTCTGATGAAGAGATAACAGTTCCGAAGGAACCTGTGCTCGAATCCGAAGTGTTCAGCGATCCCATGTCCATGATAAATGAGAACGGATATGTAGAGATACCGATAACCGATCCTGAGCATCTTAAAAGGGTAGTCATGACAGCCGATGTAACTTCAAGTGCCGGTTCAACATGGGGCAGTGCAGGATGTGCTATCTCCATAAATGCCATAGACGAAGCAGGTGTCAAGTTCTGGACTTCAAAGAGCTACAGCCTGACGCTGGGCAGCAATGTCAAGGCAATGGTCGATTTCGACGGCACACTCATGAATAAGGAGACCGAAGTGAATGCAGTCATAGCTGACGGCAAGATCGAGCTCCAGAAATGGTGGGATGCTTCCGAGAAGAAGGAGCAGGAGATAGAGGATTCTATCGACGTAAAGTATACTAAGGTAGAAGTCATATATGAGTATCCTGCTGCTGAAGAGGGGAACATTGGCGATGCAAACTGCGACGGCAGCGTGAATATGGCAGACGCAGTCCTCATAATGCAGTATCTTGCCAATCCGGATGTATACGGTGAGGGAAAGCCTGACGGTATCACAAAACAGGGACTTTCAAATGCTGACTGCTGCAACTCCGGAGATGGAGTTACAAATGCAGATGCAGCAGCGATACAGGAGTATAAACTCGGACTTATAGATAAACTCCCGAAGACTGATGCTGAGTAAAGAGAATAGATAACATTTTATAGCAAAGCTGCCCCCGGATATCCGGGGGCAGCTTTTATATTTCAACTTTCTTTTGTATCTTTTTCTTTACTGTATAAAACTGAGGTCAAAGCCGTCGATCTCCTGGTAAGAGCCCTTGTCTGAAGAGAAGGATACCACGGAGCCGTCAGCATAAGAATATGCGCCATAGACGGGCAAAGGTGACACATTCTCATATCCCTCTACATCTTCTTTTCCGATAATGGTGTAATCAACGGATTCTCTTCTTGTATTTACGAGCTCATTATTTTCCAGTTTATACCAGGCATACTCACCTGAACCCATGTGTCCCCAGCCTATGACCAATTCTCCTGTACCTTCATCATATTCGAGAATTGTATGGCCGCCTCCAAGGGTGGTGATGTATTCAAGGTAGCCATGCTTATAGGTGTATACATTGATCCTGAAATCGGCTTCACAGGTACCGTATTTGAAAAGGAACTCGCTGCTGCCGTCGCCGTCGATGTCGTAGAATGTGTATTCGATACTTGCACTGCCGCCGCTGGAATCACGAGTCTCATTCCAGAGACGCTCAACTTCACTGCGGCAGCTGGATGCGAAAGTATTCTCTGTTTCCTGAACATCGGGCTCAGTCGGATCTATGATATTTGTTTCAGTTTCGTTTTCGGCAGACTCTGTTTCAGAAGGTATCTCAGTATCCGGCTCAGTATTCTCTTCAGTTGATTCAACAGGTATAACGCTGACAGCAGCGACCTGGTAGAAGTCTATCTTCCACTTGTCATCCTCGCGTACTGCACTGCCGGTAATGACATAGTCGGCACCACGATGCTTCGCGTTGAAACTGTATTCAAATCTGTTATCGGTAACATTGGATATCTCAGGCTTTTCAATATCTGTGAACACATCATAATCAGCGTCGCTGTAGTTTTCTGTACCAACTGCATCATCCAATAATACATATTCTTCACCGTCAAACACTTTGAACCTTGCAGGCGAGAAATTATCACTGAATATTGACGAGAATCCTTCGAGCCATACTGTACCTGTAACAGTCTGCTGGAAGTAATTCTTGATAGAGTCGATATCACTGAAACGGTCATCCACAATTCGGCAATATGTATAATTCTCGCCGTCAAACTGGATAGTCACATTGTCAGTAATGCTGAATCCGATATGTGTACCGTTAGACAGCCATGCGAGCTCATTGCGCTGGTTGAAAAGATCTGTAACCGTATCTGAGAGATCTTCAGTGACTGCTGTAGTAACTGGCTCAGTTGCGGCAGATGTGGTTTCAGATGGTTCTACAGAAGCTCCGGAGAATTTTGTCTCGTAGCTGTCAGTAGTTTTGCTGTTTCTGCCTATGAGGACGCCGGTCCCTATGATGCCGCCGGCAAGTACCATACATGCAGCAACTGCTGCAAAGGAATACCATTTCGGACGCTTGTAAACTTCAACGCCTCTTACAGTATCTTCGATATTGTTGTTTCCGTATTTCTGACCGAATTTTTCCTTGCTCATTTTCAAGATCCTCTCTTTTTCTCTTTCTGTGAGCACCGGTACTTCAGAGAGGCGTTCTATGGTCTTATTATCAGCATTATCAAGCATATCAAATCCCTGATCCTTATTCATAGTAACATCTCCTTCAAAGTGATATACCGGCAGCTGCCAGTGATTTTTTCAGTTTTTCGAGTGCTCTTGCAGCCCTCATACGGACTGCCGAAGCTTTCATTGACAGCAGCTCGGCAATTTCTCCCGAGGAGCGGTCATAGTAATATTTCTGGAGGATTATGGTAGAATCCGGTTCTCCGAGTTCGTTTATCTTGCTCATCAGAATGGTACGGGCTTCATTTTTTTCCGAATCCAGTTCCACATCTGTTTCAGACCTGATAAGTGAGATATCTTCATCAGAGCTGTCTGAAAAATGCCCTGCCCGTGCGGTCAGACTGTGAAAGGCATTTATAGCCTTTCGCTTGGCAACAGTTCCTATGTAACCTTTCAGCTCACCGGAGTGTCCGGTACTGCGGCTGCAACCGAAGAATACATCGGAAAATATATCGCTCACGCATTCTTCTATATCCTCGCGCGTGGCGACTTTTCTGAGTCTGTTATAGACAATGGCGTATACATAATCGCAGTAATTCTCGAACAGTGCATTATACGCCCTGTCCGGCGATTCTGCATACAGTATGCTGTATTCTTCAACGGTCATACCGGTAGTCCTCCTTTTGAAAGTTTCCATGGAATTGTGCTTTCATTAATAACAATCAAGCCCCGATGAAAAAGTGTCACACAAATTTATAAAAAACTTTGTTTTATGTTTCAAATCCCTCTGACATGACAAATTTCATCAGTTTCTATTATACCATAGAAAAGCATTTTTGTCATTGTAAGGTTTTGTCACAATATAAGTACTGTTCTGTTTTTGTGCGGTATAATGCTGCTTACGGGCACACTTGCGCATTTTACACAGCAGAACTTACAATGCCGCAAAAAAGATCTTATTCCTGAAAAGAAAACTGCCCCCGAACGGGAGCAGTCACCAGAGAGGAATATCTGAATTGAAGTTAATTATCTGAAAGGGGATGGCTCCCGCAGCTTATAGGCATGTATCTGCGGGAGCTTTATGGGGAATTTACTTGAAGGCTTTTATCCTGCCGAGCAGGAAATTCTGTAATATCACGGCATCTGCGATCTCGATCTTTCCGTTGTTGTCAACGTCAGCTGCCAGCTTCTCACGTTCGTCTGTGAGCGGCGCAACAACAGCCTTGCGCATCAGTATCATATCAAATATGTCAACGCACTTGTCATCGTTGATGTCGCCGGAAATGAATTCTATCTGCTGTTCCTGTTCTTTTGCCATAACAACATAGTTTACTACACTTCCGTTACCTATCCTGCCGAGGATTATCTTGCTTCCGGCAGCATAGTTCTTCTTGTAAACATTATAAGTAACTATCGGATTTCCGTCGTCAGTCAGTGTCATATCGGTCATGGTCCAGTCAGCCAGCCAGTCCGGCGTCACTGTGATACGCGAATCAAGTCCCACATATGCAGTTATGTCTGAGCCGGCTGTGAACTTTGCCTCACTGTCAGTAAATTTCTTTGAGTCGCAGGCTGTTCGGATCCATTCTGAACCTTTCAGCTTTTCCGGTATCTGTGTAAACTTGAACGCTCTGTCGCCGAACACTTCATTGCCTTCGCTCAGACCAGTCTGCACCGACCATTTAGTGCGGTTTGTCAGATCATTCACCTCAACGCTCTTTATGAACTTTCCGTCCGGGATCTCAAATGGTATAGGTTCAGCCCCGCCAAGAACCGTAACAGCCGGTCTTTCAGGAAGAGCATAACCTGTGCCGAGGAAAAAGCTGGGATGAGGCGGCTGATTATATGAGGACTGCTGGCAGCAGTTCTGAGCACGGTACTGCATATCGTGCATAA
>DFJW01000060.1 GCA_002373775.1 Ruminococcus flavefaciens
TATAAGGCTCGAACAATTCCCTCGAATCACAGTCCTTGCTGTAATAAGCAGTCAGCATATTTGCTGCCATGGATTTGCCGAATCTTCAGGGACGGCTTACACAAACAAAACGCTGTTCCGTATCAATTACTTTGTTCGTATAGTTGATTAAGGCAACACCGCACAAAGCCCGCCTGAAGGCTTTGCCTTAACAGAACGGAGGTAATATTATGGAGATTCGTGTATTGCGCTATTTTCTTGCTATCGCGAGAGAGGAAAACATGACAAGAGCAGCCCGGCAGCTGCATATCTCTCAGCCGTCTCTTTCAAAGGAGATTCGAAAGCTGGAAGATGAACTGGGACACACACTCTTTATCCGCACAAACAAGAGCATGCGCCTGAACGACGAGGGTATGCTGCTGCGGAAACGTGCAGAGGATATTATCGGAATGGTGGACAAGACCGCCGAGGAATTCGGTCAGCTCGACAATATTATCGGCGGCGAGATACGCATAGGCTGTGCCGAAAGCTATCTGATAAAGTATCTTGCAAGGTGCATCCGGGACTTCAAGGAGAAGTATCAAAACTTCATTTTCCATATTTTCAGCGGCGATACCGAGCCGGTCGCCGAACGTCTGGACAGAGGGCTTCTGGACCTTGCGGTCATCGCTGAGCCGCCGAATCTTTCAAAATACAACTATCTCACTATCCCGGAGAGCGATAAATGGGGCGTGGTGATGCGCCGTGACTCTCCCCTTGCGGAAAAGGAATACATCACCTTCGATGACCTTTACGGACTGCCGCTGTTTTCCTCGGAACAGTCTATCAAGGTGGATTTCCCCCGCTGGTGCGGTGAGAATATGGACAAGCTGTTCTTCGCCGGGACGTTCAACCTCTCGTATAACGGTTCGGTTTTCGTTAAAGAGGGATCAGGCTATCTGCTCACATTCGAACATCTTATCGACACAAGTGAGGAGAGCGGTCTGTGCTTCCGTCCCATAAGTCCCGTGCTCGAAACTAAAATGTACATCATCTGGAAGAAGTATCAGGTGTTCTCGCCCATTGCCGGTCTGTTCCTTGAAAAATTGCAGGAAATGCTGGGATAACGGCACCGCTGAGAGCATTCACATCAGGCTGGAACATGCCTTTTGAAAAAATTTCTGAAATTCATGTAACACTTTGACATACCGGCACGATTACTGTTTATGAAAGGTCGATCTTGATAAATAAGACGCAGGGAGGAAAGACAATGACCGGAAAACAACTGGCGGAAATGATGAGATATTCAGTTCCCGAATGCCACAGAGCTCTCGTCAGAGAATACGGCAGATACGTTTATGCTGTCGTCTACAATAAACTCAGAATCTGCGGCACTAAAGAGGATATCGAAGAATGTGTCAGCGATGTATTCGCTGATCTGTTTATGAAATGTGAGTTCGATATGTCCTCGGATAACGATATCAGAGCCCTTGTGGCTACGATAGCAAGCAGGAAGGCTGTTGACAGATTCCGCAGTTTAAGCTTCCGGGCAAGCCATATCGCTGATGCTGATGAGGATGATATTAACGTCATCGCGTCCGGTTTCAGCGTCGATGAACACGTTGACCGTTCCGAACTGCGCCGTGTGCTCCTCGATAAGATCGACGAACTCGGCGAACCGGATTCAACCATACTCATCCAGAAATTCTACTACGACCGCAACTCAAAGGAAATTGCCAGGAGCGTCTCCATGACGGATACTGCCGTCAGGGCAAGATGTTCAAGAGCCATGAGCAAACTCCGGGCAAAGCTCGTTGAGATCGGAATGACCATATAAGGAGGAGCAGCCATGAAAGACGAAAAGATATTTGATATCCTTGAAGGAGCAGAGGGCGGTACTATGGAAAGACTGATAAGTAAATGCCCGGAGATACCGGATGAGGAACTTGATGATATCCTCGAAATGAGCGAAAGGAAGTATTATATGAAAAAGAAAGAAATGTCCGGAAACAGCATCGGCAGTCAGCCTGAATTCAACGGCGCGACTGTCAGCGGTGTTGAGCGCGTTAAAAAGTTCTCATGGACCAAGCCGCTTACTATAGCTGCTTCATTCGTGCTGATAGCCGGTCTTGCAGCAGGCAGCATCTCGCTTATGAATAAAAACCGCACAGGAAGTGCTGACAGCGGTATCGGAGTATCTGACACTGCCGTTACCGGAACATCCGAAGTCACCACCGCAGCTTCCGAGCCGGTTTCCGGAACTGTTACCACTTCAGCTGCATCTGCTGCTGTGACCACTGAAACAGTGACCGAAGCCGTCATCGTAACAGAACCTGTAGTGACTGATGTCTATACCGAACCCGGGACCGAACCGGATACGGAACCCGTAACCGATACCGAACCAACAGAGGTGTATTCCGAACCGGAGACTGAGCCTGAGACCGAAAACACAGAAAAAACTTTTGCCGTTCTGAATATTGAGGATATCACAGGCGAATGGGAGTTCCAGATATCTGACGGTTCCGCACCAATTGACGAGAATCCGATATACAACGGCACGATCACGATAAATGACATCGGCATTTACGAGTACACCAATGCGGACGGCAATGTGATAACCGGTTCAGTAAGAACAGATTTTGAAGGACTGACAGACCCCGTTGTGCCTTCCGTTGCCTTCTATTCGTACACCAAGCTCCTGTATGAGGGATACTGCTATGACACGCATCCAGATGTCATACTCATAGGCGACGGCACTTACGCCCGTCTTGTCCGCAAGTGATCTCCGATACTTCACAAAATGAAGAAGCGCTCCGTGTGGGAGCGCTTTTTTCGCATTATCTGTAATTGTTCCGTTTCTTACGCCGTTTCAGTACGACAACCAGCAATACTGTCATCACAAGCAGCAATGACAGATCAGCGATGAGAATGACAAACACTATCTTCGGTTTTTTCTCATCAGATGAACTGTTTGTGTCTTCGCCGATGACGCTGAGCACTTTGCCGTCTTCGTCTATAACATATACTCTTTGCCCGGCAGCGTTCTCTCTGACCGGAACAGAGAACAGCTTTCCTTTTTCAAGGGCGATATCGTTGTATTCGTACATCTCCCCTGCCGGTTCGCCGTTTATGGCTGTCTCCTGAAATTTTACATTCATGCTGCCTTTGTCGTAGGCTGTGACTCTGACTTCAAAATCCTCATCTTCCGGCAGTGCAAATGACTTTCCTCCGCTGTCGTCAACAAACATCGGCAGCATGTTCTCTTCATCTGTCACTTCATCCTTTATCCTGCCGACGAGTTCGTCCTTGTAGTAGACTTCCACATCTACCGGGCATTCATAGTAATGCTCTACCCAGTTTTCGCCGCTCTCACTGAACATGCTCCTTTTTACGCCTTCTACATAGCGTCCGAAAGCGTGATCGTTGGTCAGATTTCCGACTTCCGACTTTAAGCCGTCAAATAAATAGTAGCCTTCGTATTGCTCATCCTCCACTTTAAACTGTCTGCAATTACCGAATTTAACGTATCCGGGAGGTATAAATGCTACCATGTCATCTCTGTTAAGCAGATTAAAGATATTCCGTGCATGATTCAGCGTGTCTTCGCTGTAATTGGTCACCACATTAGGCGTAGCGTAAGTGTAAGTAAAGATATCATCTTCCGTCACATCGTCGCCAAATGCGCCGAGGTTGGCTGCATAACCGCATATATTTGCGTCAGCTGCACCAAGGCTGTGTCCTGTAAACAGGAATTTCACCTGCTTGCCAGTGCTTTTTATGTAATCGCCGTATTTTTCCTGATAGAGCTTCCAGCCAAGGAGCGTATCTTCATAGAATACACTGAACCCCTGATGAAGGTCAAGAGTTTTTACTGTATTACCGCTGCTGTCTTTAATGTCAAATCCATCTGGAAGAAAACCGGCATCAGTTATAAAATCTGAGAAGCCGGATGTTCCTCTGATCGCAAATGCCACAAGGATAGAATCCTCAAATTCCTTAGTAGCAATTGAAAAAGCTCGAGCATCATAATCATCAAAATATGCATCATCATAAAGAGACATTTCATAATTCTCTGTTAGTTCCCAATTACCATTTAAGTATTCTTTGTATAGTTTTACCGCTCTTTCATTTTTGTATCCGTTACTGGTTGAGTATATAATATCCCATTGATGCTGGTAATATGCATTATTCATGCCGGTATAGACAATATGAAGCATTTTGAATGTGAACCCGGTTTTATACTCATCCGGGCATTCAGAATAACTGAACAGCATCTTATTATCAAACCCAAGCGTATCATATGCGTCCATTATGTAGTAGCCCTTGTGGTCGCCGCTTGATATAGGTATCCCGTTTTTGTCAGTTTTAAACTGTGAAGAGATAGTTCCGGTTCCTGAAAATAAGCCGGTTTTTTCTTCAGTTTCATCATATCCATCATAAGCCGCCATACTCAGGGCTACTGCGAGAGTGGATATGTCTTTATGATAAACGGTATTGTCCTGCTCGAACATCTCTTCTGTACACAGGACATCTTCAACTGTGCCGCCGATGTAGTTGATATCACACGGATCTTCTTTTACCGGCTTGCCTTTGCCTTTTTTGAGCAGTTCGATAACTCCCCATTTTCCGTTTTTCTTCACCCACGCCAGACCGTTGTGGACAGGACGGATATCTTCAAATTCTCCGAAATCCACCAGCACGTTCCCTCTCAGGTCAATGTATCCGCATTTGCCGTCTTTCTTCGCTGCTATGACATTTTCCGTGGGCAGGAACGGCGATGGAACGTAGAAATCCTTTTCATAGCTTTCAAAGTCTTCATTGTAAAGCATTACGGATACCGGCTCCCACGCATATTCATAAAAGTAATTGTCTTCAAAAGGTTCAAGATCTGATGCGACTTCATCGCCTTCACAGTCGAAAACAGTCCACTTTTCTTTGTCCTTGGAAAATGCACAATAATTATTATCGAAAGGTATCCGGATACCGGCTGAACTTGCATATGCGTATTTATACTCCGGCTCGACCAATAATCCTTCCGGACCTGCAAGCCCGAAATACGGAGATACAAGTTCGGAATCGCCTACGCCGGAGTAGTCTTTCAAGGGCGCTCCTGTTTCTACCCTTCTGTTGTTGTACGCCTTCAATGAGAATGTTGCCGGCTGAACGATAAATGCATCGTATCCGCTCATATCACAAGAAGACAAGTCGCCGTTTTGAGGAAAGCTTGACAGCACCATATAAGCCTTGTTATCTGTTGTGCTCCACAAGTAACTGTGAATATACGGTCCGCCTATAGGCGGTACTCCATAGTCCATTCCAGTGTTGGTCATTATATGCTCCTGAAAGTCATCACCTATCGACACGGCGATCGACTCGCCGCTTTTAGTGTCATAGACGGCTTTAAATTCATCCATGCCGTAACGCGGAGCGTTGCATCCGTCATAGACCGGTTCAACGGCAATGTTTCCCTCGTGGTCGATGAATCCATACTTTCCGTTCTTTTCGATATAGACATACCGGTAAAAATACGGCAGTCCTTCCCAGCTGTCGTAATAGTCGCCGACAAGTATATTGTCTGCCTCAATAGTCGGCTCCAAATGCCACTGATAGGTCACTTCCGCCTTGATCCTTGTGGGCTTTGCAGATGCCTGCTCCATGCCTTGCAGGATGCCGCTGCCGGATAACAGTAATCCGCATAAGATGCCGCATACTGTTCTGGTGATCCCTTTTTTCATAATACCACCCCTGATCTGATGATATCGTTCCGGTATCATCACTATTAATTGGTATTATTATACCATAAATGCTTGAAAATAGCAAGAAGCGCGGCATAATATGTACCGTTATTCTTATCTTCAGCGCGAAAAAGGGTGCGGCGGCTCGCCGCTTATACCATACAATCATGAAAAGAGCAATAGACGCGGCAAAAAGCTTGCAGACTGCAAGCCTTAGCCGCGTTCAGTGTTTCAGTGTCAGCTGCCTGCGCTGATGAGCATATCGTAGGTCACGCCGTATTTTTCTGCAATATCCTTTGCGTAGGACGAACCTTCCGGCTGTGCCGCCACCACCTTGAATGAGCGTCTGCCGTCCTCAGTGCGCATGACAAGTGAGGCTGCTCCTGCTCTGCCGCTTTCACGGGTGAGTTCCCCGGCATCTGCTCCCAGCTTGTGCATGTGGGTATTGTAGATCGTCCGCACGCCCTTGTTCAAGAGCGCTTTTACGGAATCTCTCGCGATGTAGTAGCCTTCCTCAAAGGAAGTTGTGGAGAAGGTCTCGTTAAGCAGCAGCAGGCTCCTGCCTGTGGACTGAGCGAACAGTTCCCTGAAACGGACACATTCCTCGCCCAGTCTTCCCAGATCCATTGTCTTGTCCTCATCTGCCGGAAAATGGGTGTAGATGCAGTCGCAGGGAACATAGCGGAAGCTCTCTGCCGGAACGAAAAGTCCTCCCTGTGCCAGAACGAAAAGCTGACCTGCCGCCTGTGTAATGGTCGTCTTTCCGCCGCGGTTTGCTCCGGTGAGGATGTAAACAGTCCGCTTCTGATCGAAGGTAAGATCGTTGGGCACTATCTCGCTGACATTTTCCATGGTCATAGCCAGCTTCAGATTGTAGAATCCCTTCGCTTCCGCAGAGACCGCGTCTTCAGCTATCGGCTGAGCTTCGCAGAATACACAGCCCTTCTCCATAAGACCGCTGATGAATTCCGCACATCTGATATAATATACGAACTCCGGCACCAGTCCGGAAACATTTACGATCGCTGTATTGGCATACTTTGTCAGCGTATCCCTCAGCTTCTTCACAAGGGAACCGAGCATCTTGTTCACCGCTGCATCAAGGTAGACAGTCGAATTTGCGGATGCTTCATCATTCATGGTATTCACGACTGTTGACCGCATGCTGCCGTCCACAAAAGGCGTATTGCGGACCGCTGTGATACCTCCCAGCTTTTCAATAAATGCCCGGGCACCTGAATTGTTCTCCCTGTCTATCAGCTGGTAGTGCATATCGCCGTCCCAGTCCGAGGTATCGTTCAGTTTGTCTCTGGATGCGATAGCGTCGGCAAAACTGCTGACGATGCCGGACTTTCTGAACGGCTTCCGGTTCACGGATACCAGTCCTACGCTGACGGCTTCAAAGCGTTCGTTTACATTGACGCCGAGAGTGACGCTCTGCACGTCAGATGCCTTTATTTTCAGTGCGGCGATGTCTGCTTTCATTTCGGCAAAGTATGCGTCATCGTAAAGCTCTCCAATGTACTCCCTCAGCGATATCAGTCCTTCAGAGCTTATCCTTTCGTCGGAAAGGCAGTCCCTCATGGTCTCGACTGTCTTTATGTAGCTGTCCAGCTCGTCAAGACGGTGGAACAGATGCCACAATCCAAGCTCTTCATCGGTGGTCTTGTGCATCGTGGAAAAGTCCTTCATGAACTGTATCTTGTCGAACATCTCCAGCATCGTCTTTCTCAGCTCCGGAAGACGGAAAATATCCCCGAAGATCTGCTGACGGTATAAGGCTACATCAGCGTCATCCGTGATCTGCGAAAGTACATTCGTTATCATGCGGCGTTCCTTTGCGTCTCCTGATAATGCCTGACAGAACGCCTCCAGCCCGAGGTCGTGCATCACCTGCTCCGGGAGCCTGCGGTATCCGGCATCTTTTCCGGCTGGGTGCATCAGGCTGAATCCGGCGTGTTTATCCATGCTATCACCTCTCACAGTTTTTTCAGTGGTATCCAGATATAGCTGACCGTGTCGGCAGGATCTTCCGCCGGCGGCAGGTACAGTTCCAGTGAGTAATTGCCTGCCAGTTCATATCCCTGTAAAGCCGGCAGCCATTCCGACCATATCTGCGTGTTGACTTTCTGCAAACTTTCCGGCAGCGGTCCTCTGCACTGGAATTGTGCCCAAAGTCCGCCGGGTATCTGAAATACCTCGCAGTCCTCCGGTATCTCATCCCACGGCATGTACAGGTCCGCTATCCAGTAGTAAAAGTTCCTTCCGTCCATGTCAGTGCTTATACCGAACATGCCCTTCAAGCCTTTCGTGTCCGACATCCACTCGTTCCAGAATTCCGGGACCTCTTTGTAGTTCGTCTCGGTGTTGAATCTCTTTTTGATGCCGATAACTGTAAACGGCGCCTTTTCTACGATGTTGTAATCCAGCATATTTCCGCCCTCCAATGTGATCTTGATATGCAGCGGAGCAAAGGAACGCAGGTTCACACCTGTCCCTCTTGCCTGTGCCGGTGAGATACCGTGAAAGCGCTGGAAGGCTTTTGCAAAGCTGTCCGGAGAATCATAGCCGTACTTCACGGCAATGTCTATCACCTTGCGTTCGGAACAAGCCAGTTCCTGAGCCGCCAGCGTCATGCGGCGGGCACGGATGTACTCGCCTACCGTCATACCGCACATAGCTCCGAAGATGCGCTGATAATAGAACGAAGACAGTGCAGCTTCGGCTGCGATGTCCTCAATATCAAGCGTACCGGAAAGGTTTTCCTCGATGTACTCGATCGACTTCTGGAATCCGTCTATCCAACCTTGCATCACGTTCACCACTTTCCGCTGTAACATCAGTATACCACATCCCGGCATATCGTACCCGACAATTTGTGCTTTCTTTGTCCGGGTGACAGAACAGAGTCCCGACTTACAGCCTTACTATCATTATTATACTTGACTCACCTTCAAAAGTCAATCCTGCCGGAGCAGAATGATACCGGGCAGAAGTTCGGTGAGCCGTTGCAGCAATATGTGAACAAATTGTAAATATCCGGTGAATAAATTGACAAAATATCGTTGTTTTAAATAAGCCTGTATCCCGGAAATTTCCCGGAATACAGGCTTTGTCGCTTTAATAATCAACTTCTACATCTTTCTGCTGGATACGCCAATCATCGGCTGCCTCGTCGAATACTATCTTAAATGTTACTTCACCGTGCATCTCACCGTACATATCGTTTGCTGTGTTATTAAACTTTCTTTTAAGGGTGAAAGATGTTTCGGTCACATCGGATATTTCCACCTGATCGTCTGACCAGTGATTATCCTTTATATAATCATTATAGAGAGTTTTCTGGTATAATTCGCCTTCGTACATGATGTAGGTATATGCACGGTCAAGTTTGCCGTCAGCAGGAAGAGTATCTGCTGTAAATGAAGGTCCGAACAATTCATTGTTGTGTGTATATTCAGCATTGACAGAATAGAACGGATCATAATCAGCACTGAAATAAGTGTAGTACAGTTCCTTCAGACCGTCAATGGACTTATCGGCAAGTCTTTCATCCGTATTCTTATTGTACACCAGTTCTGTATCATTTGTCCAGCCGTCATACTGCATCGTGTAGCTGAACTTCAGGCTGCTGGCATCGTCATAGTCCGCCTCTGTACGTGAACTGATATCAAAGAAGCACTCATAATCCCAATAGTTATCAGTGAGCTTATGTGCAGTTTCTTCAGGTGTCGGGGTATTATCCACGGGAGCTTCCGTAGTATTTTCAACAGGAGCAGTAGTTGTGGCAATGCTTGTTTCTGTGGATGATTCAGCAGTTGTAACTGTGCTTGTTGTCACAGGAGTATCAGAAGTAACTTCTGTCTCCGATGATGAACTTGCAGCCGGAGCTGTCTTCTTCATGTTTTTGAGCAGATAGTTTCCTCCACCGATGCCGCCTGCGATCAAAGCAACTGCTGCTGCCATGCCTGCGAACTTTGTCCATACCGGACGGGAGTATTTTTCTACGCCGTGTACGCTGCTGTTGTTTTCCTCATTTGCATTATTAGTTGTATTCATTTTTTCCTTAGTCATATTAAACATCCTTTCTCTGGCGGAATCTGACAGGGACGGGTACTCTTCAGCTATTCTGTTTGCAGTTTCAAGGTCAATGTCGAATCCATTGAACATTTCATCTTTCTTATTCATACATATCCCTCCTTAATAATTTATGCCGACTTCACAAAGCATCTGTTTCAGCTTCTGTCTTGCCCGGATGCTTCGTTTCTGTACTGCGGCTGCTGTCATTGAGACAGCTTTGCCTATTTCCGATACGGTCATATTGTAATAGTACTGTTTGATAATTATCGACGTGTCAGGTTCGCCCAATTCTTTTATTTTGTTATACAGGATGGAATTGCGCTCTGACATCTCAGCAGATTCGATTATGCTTTCTCCGGACGCTATCTCTCCGACACCCTCTTCTTCGGAAGATATCGTTCTGTACGCTTTTGCGCTTAGTTTTCTGTACATATCTATCGCCTTGCGTTTAGCGATGACTCCGATGAACCATTTCAGGTCACCTTCACGCTCACCAAGATCATCCATTTTTTTGAATACTTCCGTAAAAACGTCACTCACACATTCCTCAATATCTTCCGCAGTACCGCAGCTTTTAAGTTTAGTTGCTGCTATGATGTATACATAATTGCAGTATTCATCGAAAATTGCTCTCATGCACTCTTCCCGGGACCTTTTCATGTGCTCCTTGAACTCCTGATCTGTCATATGCATTCCTCCTTATATTCAGTTCAGCGATCGCTTTCATTCTATCAACTCGTACCTGCCGTAGCAAGTAGGACATTTTTCTGAAAAAAATTCTGAAAATTTTTTCTGCCTCCTCCAGTACCGCCCTGTCAGGGGCGATATGACCGAAAAACACCGCACAATGAACGCCGTTACATATGCACTGCGATCTGTGTGCGGTGTTATCCGTTATCGTTCTGCACCAAAAGAACGTATAAACTCTATGATCGAAATTTCCGACTTCACTTCTCCTGCTATCGGATAAGTTTCCTTCATTGCCAAAGCAGCGTTATGCTCTTTCTCAGCGGCTGCCATATCCTGCTTATAGATCAGATAGTACGCATACATGATCCTTCTTTTGGCGATCTGCGTCTTGGATGAAGCTGATATGTAATTTTTGAGCGTCTTATCATAAAGCTCTTCTATCTCTTGTCCGTGGGCACCGTTCATGACTTTACAGAACAGTAATTCCGCTTTTGCTTCATATTCATATACACTTAAAAGCTCTCCGCTGGCAATAGCCTTTTCGATCAGTTTTTGTGCAGCCGGAAAATCTTTTAAGTTTCTTTTTTGCCTTCATAACCGTTCTCCTGTTCATATCGTATTGGATCAGCAGATCATCACTGAATATTATACCGCATTGCTGTGAGAAAGTCAATGACAGCCGCAGAAATCTCCGCAGAAGACGCAGCCGGCCTGCCGTCAGGCAGTTTATAAAAAAAGCTCCCCGGAACTGCTCATAATAAACAGCTCCGGGGAGTATTAACCGGGGATATAAACTTAGCAAGGTATTATCCCTCAATTGCGATATATTTGTGATCTTCAAGCTTCTTTGGCTCTGCCTTCGGTACGCTGATGTTAAGAACGCCGTCCTCGAATTTAGCCTTCACATCGGCATCCGCAACGGTATCACCGATATAGAAGCTCCTCTGCATTGCGCCGGCGTAACGTTCCTGACGTATCAGCTTGCCCTTCTTGGACTTTT
>DFJW01000113.1 GCA_002373775.1 Ruminococcus flavefaciens
AAAAAAATGCAGATTCCGCAGAACTTCACAGATTACGCTGAACTAAGGATCAACTCCCGTCTCGGAAAGTTTTTCGGAGATGAGGCTGATGCAAAGATCGTCCTCGCAGAGGTTAAAACTCAGATCGAACTGGAACTTACAGTAAAATATAACAGCATGGTATTCCGTGCAGAGTGTACTGCTGAGGATAAATTCGTCGCTCTCGATGACGCGATCGACAAGATCATCCGCCAGATACGCAAGAACAAGACTAAAGTTGAGAAAAAACTCAAGGACACAGCTTTCAAGGAGGCTTTTGCTTATCCTGTACCTGAGTCCGTTGATTATGAGGTCATCAAGCATAAGAAGTTCAAGATGCGTCCTATGGATATAGAGGAAGCTATACTTCAGATGAATATGCTCGACCACGAGTTCTTTATGTTCACAAATGCCGAAACAGGAGAAGTAAACGTTGTTTATAAACGTGACGACGGCAAATATGCCGTTCTTGAACCGGATAACGGCTGATAATTCTTGCATGCAGGGATCTCTTCCCTGCATGTTCTTTATTGGAGGTATTTTATATGAACGAAAACAAAAAGTCCGCACTGAAGCTGCGAATCAACGCAGTCGGCGAAAAGCTGAAAAAGAACAATATGGAGTTCTACTATGCTGAGACCGCAAAGGATGTCTGTCCCATTGTGGAGTCACTTATGAAGGAGGGCGACACTGTAACTCACGGCGGTTCTGTCAGCATGGCTGAATGCGGTATAAACGAACTGCTCAACTCCGGAAGGTACAATTACCTCGACCGCTCAAAGGCACAGTCCAGAGAAGAAGTGGAAGAGATATACAGAAAGGCTTTTTCTGCTGATGTGTATATTTCCAGCGCCAATGCCATTACTGAGGACGGTGTGCTCTATAATGTTGACGGAAACAGCAACAGGATAGCTGCTATCGCATTCGGTCCTGCTTCTGTCATAATCATCGCCGGATACAACAAGATCGTCCGTGACCTGAAAGCTGCTGAGGTAAGAGTAAAAACAGAAGCTGCTCCTCCGAACTGTGTGCGTCTCTCATGCGAGACATACTGCGCCGAAAAAGGAAAATGCGTTTCGCTTTCGAAAGCTGACCACCAGATGAGCGACGGATGCGGCGGTGACGGACGGATATGCTGCAATTACCTTATCTCCGCTCAGCAGAGACACAAGGGCAGGATAAAAGTCATCATCGTCGGTGAAGAACTCGGATTCTGAGCCAATGTCAGAAACATACTATTTACTGTTTTTCTTCATTATCTACGCTTTCTTCGGCTGGTGCCTTGAAGTTGTATATCAGGCTGTCGAGCACGGAAAATTCATAAACCGCGGGTTTCTCAACGGACCTTATTGTCCTATATACGGCTTCGGAGTCATCATAGTTTCAGGTGCGCTTGATCCGATAAAAGGAAATCTCATCGTACTCTACGCAGGTTCTGTCGTGCTTACGAGCATACTCGAACTCGCAACGGGATTCCTGCTGGATAAGATATTCAGCATGCACTGGTGGGATTACTCCGGTGAACGTCTGAATCTGGGCGGATATATCTGCCTTAAATTCTCGCTGCTCTGGGGAGTAGCTTGCATCGTCACCGTGAGGCTGATACACCCGGCAGTTTCAGGCTTCGTGGGACTGATCCCGTACAAGGCAGGATGCGTCATCATAGCCGTTTCCCTGATCGGATTCACCAGTGATCTTATCGTCACGGTGCTCGCTATCATACACTATAAGAAACGCATACTCCTGCTCGAAAACATCGCGGCACAGATGCGGAAAGTGTCTGATGCTGCGGGAGAAAGACTTTTCGGTGCTGTTGAAACTGCAAAGGCAAGAAAAGAAGTTCTTGATGAGAAAAACGCTGACAATCTCCGCAGACTCGAAGAGCTCCGCGAACGCTACCGCGCTTATTCCGAGAAGATAGAACACAATATCAGGCGAATCATGCGTTCCTTCCCGACGCTTTCACAGATACGGGCTGTAAACTTCCGGGAGCAGCTGGAAGAACTGCGAAAAAACCTGTCAGACAATGACAGCAATGAACAGAAATAACGGGCAGCATCGTCTGCCCGGAAAACCAAATATGAAAGGACATAATTCCAATGGACAGTTCTAATAATTCAAAATCGACCTCAAGCAGCTTCGGCAGCAAGATAGGATTCATACTTGCCGCTGCCGGTTCGGCAGTCGGTCTGGGAAACATTTGGCGTTTCCCTTATCTGGCAGCAAAATACGGCGGCGGCATTTTCCTGCTGATATATCTCCTGCTTGCCGTTACTTTCGGATTCACGCTTATGCTGACCGAGATCGCTATCGGCAGAAAGACAGGAAAGAGCGTTATCGGTGCATACAAGGAGATAAACAAGAAATTCTCTCCGCTCTGCTGGATAGCAGCTGCCGTCCCCGCGCTCATACTCCCCTACTACTGTGTTATCGGCGGATGGGTAATGAAGTACATGACAGTCTTCATGACAGGCGCAGGTGCTGATGCTGCAAACAAGTCTTTCGGCACTGATCCAGCCGGCGAAAGCATCGGCATGTTCAGTGACTTTATCAGCCATACCGCTCAGCCAATGGTATTCTTCGTCATATATGTCCTGCTGAACGCTGTTGTAGTCATACTCGGTGTTGAAAAGGGCATTGAAAATGTCAGCAAATTCCTTATGCCGGTCCTGCTCCTTATAATCATCGGTATAACGATCTATACCATGACTCTCGACGGAACAGGACAGGGCGTCAAGTATTACCTGCTGCCAGATCTTGACGGAATGACTCTGGAAAAGCTGCTGAAGACCATTGCAGCAGCAGCCGGTCAGCTGTTCTACTCCATGTCGATAGCTATGGGCATACTCGTTACATACGGTTCTTACATGAGAAAAGAAGACTCTCTTGAAAGCTCTGTAAGACAGATCGAGATATTCGATACTGTTGTAGCTGTACTCGCCGGAATGATAATCGTTCCGGCTGTCTATGCCTTCTCATCAGGCGATGTGAACGCCGGCCCCGGACTTATGTTCATAACTATGCCGAAGGTATTTGACCAGATGCCTGCCGGTCAGTTCATCGGTGCTGCATTCTTTATACTTGTGCTTCTCGCTGCTCTGACTTCCTCGATCTCACTCATGGAGACTGTCACATCAGTCATTATGGAAAAGACCGGCATGGACCGTTTTAAGAGCTGTATGACTGTTGTCATCCTATCTCTCGTCCTCGGATCACTTTCTGTACTCGGCTACAGCTCATGGTCAGATGTGACAATCTTCGACATGCAGATACTCGATTTCTTCGACTTCATCACAAATAATATCATGATGCCGATCGTTGCTCTCCTCACATGTATACTCATCGGCTGGGTAGTAAAAACAAAATATATCGAAGATGAAGTTCTCTACGGAGAAAAAGTATTCCGCAGCAAGATGCTCTACAGGGCTATGATAAAATATGTCTGCCCTGTATTTATGGTGATAATCCTTGTTACCCCGTTCGTTACCAAGATATGAGGTGTATCATGAATAAAACTATTTCCGTTACCGGTATCGGTTCTGTCAGCGCTGCACCGGATACTATCGTTATTTTCCTCACTCTGAGCACCATTGATAAAGATCACTCAAAAGCCATGGATTCGGCTGCTGTACAGGAGGAAGAACTGCGCAGGAGCATTGCTTCTGCCGGTATCTCAGGAAGCGAGCTGAAAACAACTGCTTTCAATGTGCGGACCGAATACTCATCTGTTCAGGATGAGCACGGGAATTACCAGAACGTATTCTCAGGATACAGATGCAGCCACAGTTTCAGCCTTGAGATAAAGCTGGATATCCCGCTGCTCGAAAAGGTGCTGAGCGCAGTTGCATCAGGTGCTTCCGAACCTGAACTCTCCATTTCATTCACCGTCAGGGACACTGCATCTCTCACCGGCACACTTCTTGAAAACGCCGCAGAAAATGCCCGTTCGCAGGCTGAGATACTTTGCAGGGCATCTGGTGCTTCCCTCGGTGAACTCATCCGCATAGATCATGTGCAGAAAAAACAGTCCTTCACTTCAGATACGAGATACGATATCGAAATGAACTGCCTGTACGCAGCAGGCGCCGGACTCCGGAAATCTGTCAGCATCGAACCGGATAATATCACACTTACGGATTCTGCCGAATTCGTCTGGGAACTGCTGTAAATGCGCGTGACGCATCATTGTGATGCGTCACGCTTTTTATTATCCATTCTCCGAAAGATACGCTGACAGCCGG
The DNA here is from genome assembly GCA_002373775.1 of Ruminococcus flavefaciens. GTDB lineage: Bacteria > Bacillota > Clostridia > Oscillospirales > Ruminococcaceae > Ruminococcus > Ruminococcus flavefaciens_M. The sequence goes on from DFJW01000113.1 coordinate 4,260, forward strand.
CTTTCGAGTATATCTCCGCTCATTGAAAGCTTGTCAGATATCTTCGCTCTGATCTGATGCACTGCCATTTTCCCGGCATCTATTGCTCTTTCCGGGATCCTATGGTATAATAATGATATCCCGGAGGTGATAGGATGAAAATAATCAGTATCACGCTGAATTGCCGGCGTGATAAAGCAGCTAACGGCGAAACAGGTCCGGATGCTGTACTCTATTATTTCAGATCACCGGTAGTGTTTTCTGCTGCCGGACATGACAAAGTTTACAAAGAGGATACCGCCATCATCTTCAGCAGCGGATATAAACAGTACTTCCGTTCGGCTGACGGCAGTCCCATACGCTACGACTGCGTTCGCTTCCGTTCGTCTTCTGCGGACCGGCAGTATATGGCTTCCATGAACCTGCCTATAGATTCGCCTGTGGAGATCAGCGACGGATTCGTTATATCGTCCACTCTTAAAAGCATGAAATCCCGCTCACAGCGCAAGGGAAAGCATCTCAGCGAATTCATGGAACTTTGCATGCGGATACTCTTCATTTCCCTGAGTGAAGCAGCTGAACCGGTCACGGTAACACACGGTGAAACTATCCCGAGATACGCAGAGCTAAAAAAGCTGAGGGACGATATCTACGACGATCCAATGAATGACTGGTCTGTAGATACGATATGTGATGACCTGAACATAAGCAAAGCCTATTTCCACCGCCTTTACCTTGAGGCTTTCGGCGTTACATGCAGACAGGATGTCATAGAGAGCAGGCTGATGTATGCAGGTGAACTGCTGAAAAATACTGACCTTTCCATCAGTGCGATCGCCGAGCAGTGCGGTTATGACAGCGATTCATATTTCATGCGTCAATTCAAGCAGCATAAGGGATGCACTCCTTCGGAATTCAGGCGCAGGATACCGGAACAGAATGAATGATCTCCCCTTTTCGTCAAATTATCAGTAAAATATCAGAAAAAAGTTACAAAATAGTTTCAAAAAGACTTTACAAGTTAAAAAAAGTATGGTATAATAATTCCAATTGGTGTACTGCATCATTGGTTAATTTGTATATTATGTTTTATTTATAGATATTATCAGTAAAAAGATATATAAGGAGAGATTCTTTTATATGAATAACGGAAACAGGCGCAGATACAATAAAAGAGCTCGCGCCTCAAGAAGTTATAAAGTAAGGTACGACAGGATCCTCGCTGTTGTACTTGTTATCATAGTTCTCATTGTTATTCTCACATCCTGCATGAAGAGCTGTTCAGGCGACAGCAAAAAAGACAGCAGTTCATCTGACACGGCAACTTCCGGAAGCACTGAAGGCTCAGCTTCCTCATCCACTATCGTGGACAACCTCGAAACCAGCGGCACTCCGGTCACTCATACAGTTACTGATACCGAAACAGAAGCTCCTACAGCGCCGGAGTTCACTCTCGAAACTCATGCGCACAGTGATATCTACCGCGGTGACCTTGTTCTCGTAAATGCAGACCACGAGTACACCTTCCCCGAAGACGACGCTAATATCGCTGCTCTCAGCGACCTCATAGACTCGGATTGCTATCGCGTAAGCGATTACATAATCAAGCTCGATACGAAAGTCATCGTTCAGCTCAACGCCCTTATGAAGGGATTCTATACCGCTACTCAGAACTTTGACATCGTCGTTATCGGCGGATACCGCACTCTTGCTGAACAGGATGACCGCTACAACAGCGGAAGTTCAGGATTCAAGGGCGGCTACTCAGATTATCACACCGCAAGATCATTTGATATGGGCATCTTCCCGACCGACGGTCTCAGTTCATCCGGCTACTACGCTCCCATGGGCGAATACGCTTGGATCAGCGAGCATGCTGCTGAATACGGATTCGTTGAGCGTTTCCCGGACGGCAAGGAAGCTTTCACCGGCGAAGAAGCAAGGACTCAGACATACAGATATGTTGGCGTGCCTCACGCTGCTTATATGAAGCAGAATGACCTTTGTCTGGAAGAGTATATAGATCTTCTGAGAGAGCATAATAATACCGATCCTATTGAATTTGAGACTGACGGAAAGCTCTACCAGATCTATTTTGCTCCGGCTGACGGTACAGGAAATACCGATATCCCCGTACCCGCCAACAAGGTATATGATATCTCCGGAAATAATGTTGACGGATTTATCGTTACTGTTACCATGAATTAACAAACCATATATACAATGTCCCCCGCAAGGGGGACAAAATTTCTGATTTTTAGCCCTTGCCGCTGGGATCTTTGCAATGCGGCAGAATGGAGATAATGTGAAAGTATTACCGCTTATCATATGTGCGGCAATGCTTCCGGCTGCGGTCTGCACTTCGTGCGGAGACAATGACCGCGGTGACGGAGCAAATCATATGTATGACGCTTCTCTTATAGGCAATCCTCAGAGCCTTGATCCTCAGTATGCTGATGACCAGTCTTCAAACACCGTGATACAGAATATGTTCAGCGGACTTATGCGGTCGGACGCATACGGAAATATATCCTGCTGCAATGCAGCTTCTTACTCAGTATCAGATGACGGTACAAAGTATACTTTTCAGCTCAGGCGTGATAATTACTGGTTCATAGACAAGAACCGTGACGATATCATGGACAAGGGCGAGTACTTTCCTGTGACAGCCGGTGACTATGAATTCGCACTGAAACGCCTGCTTGATCCGCGCATGCAGTCGCCTTACGCATGGGATTATTCCTGCATCAAGGGCGGAGAGAGCATCATAAAAGGTGAGCTTTCACCAGACAGTGCAGGTGTCAGGGCTGTGGATGATACTACGCTGGAGATCGAACTGGAGTACCCGTGTGCAGAATTCCTTGAACTGCTTGCTGCCTCCCCGGCTTCTCCGTGCAATGAAGAATTCTTTACATCCACTAAGGGACGTTACGGGCTCGATGACAATTCCATAATGTCCAACGGTCCTTTCTACCTCAGGCAGTGGTTCTATGATCCCTATGGTCATCATAATATCCTGTACATGCGCAGGAACGATATGAATTCAAGTCCGGAAGATCCTGTGATACCAGCTTATCTCAGCTTTACGATCGAGCGCAGTGAGAGTGATGCCGCAGAGCTTTTCAAGGACGGCGACATCGACTGTTTCTCAACTCTCAGCGATTCGTACAGCTCAAAAAAATACGCCATAACCGGCACTAAGACTATGACTCTCGGACTGATCTTCAATCCGGAGGATAAGTATTTCAAGAACGAGAATATGCGTCGTGCTCTCGCCTGCTCTATCGACCGTGAAGCTCTTGATGAGACGCTTGACAGTGACCTGAAAGCCGCTTACGGGATAATCCCTCCGGCTGTGAACATAGCCGGCAGGAGCTACCGCGAACTCTCAGCAGATGTACAGTTCGACAGCTATGATCTTTCCGCGGCTGCTGAATACTGCGAAAAAGGAAAGAAGGAAGCAAAGACTGCTTCAGTTGAAGGTGTGAAGATAATCGTATGCGCCGATACTTTCGACTCCAGATGCCTGCACTTCCTTTCACAAAGCTGGCAGGATTCGCTGGGTATGTATATCGGCATTGAAGACGTTTCAAGAGAGGATTTTTTCAGAAGACTGGAGGAAGGCGATTACAGTATCGCCCTATATCCGCTGGAAGGTAAAATGCCGACAGGTCTTTCCGTGATAAGACAGTTCGAGTCAGATCAGTGGCTCAGAGGAAGTGCAAAGGATGGTCAGTACACTTCTGATATCCTCCGCTGTGACGATATCCCTTCGCTTATCGAAGGCTATGCGGCAGCGGAAAAGGAAATACTCAGCAGATACAGCTTTATACCGCTGTTTTATAAGAATAATTACGTCGTTGCCGGCAAGGACAATGAGGATATCTTCCTGATCCCCGGATCTGACGCACTCGATTTCAGACTCGCCAAGAACTACGGCTGATATTAGGAGATGATATTATGCGTTCTAAAGGAATTAAAACGATCGCCGAAAACAGAAAGGCACGCCATGATTACTTCATACTTGAGACCTATGAGGCGGGTATAGAACTCGTCGGCACTGAGGTCAAATCCATACGTCAGGGCGGTGTGAACCTCAAAGACGCATGGTGTTCCATAGATCACGGCGAGCTTTTTGTAAGAGGCATGCACATTTCCCCATACGAAAAGGGAAATATCTTCAACCGCGATCCTATGCGCGTCCGCCGTCTGCTCATGCACAGACGCGAGATAAACAAACTGTTCGGCACTGTCAAGCAGGACGGACTTTCACTGATACCGCTGAGCCTTTATTTCAAGGACTCAAGGGTAAAAGTGCAGGTAGGTCTCTGCAAGGGCAAAAAGCTCTATGACAAGCGTGATGCTGCCGCCCAGCGCGATGCTAAGCGCGAGATCGACCGCAATCTCAAATCAAGAAACCAATAAAATACTTCCGGCTGTATCATTTTAAAGCCGGATCTTTATATATTCACATTATATACAGCATTTTCTACAAAAACCTATTGACAAAACGCCATTTATAGTTTATAATGATAGTGCAAAATATTGATCCCAAATGAAAGGTGTTGAAAATCATGGGAAAATTCACTATCAAAGCTACCAAAAAAGGATTCACTTTCAACCTTAAAGCAGTAAATGGTGAAGTCATCGCAGTGGGCAGCGAAGTCTATACTACACTTACATCTGCTAAAAACGGTATTGCCAGTGTTTCTAAAAACGCGCCTATAGCTAATCTTGAAGACCAGACCATTAATGGTGCTGAAGAGCAGAAGAATCCGAAATTCGAGATCTATAAGGACAAAGCAGGTCAGTTCAGGTTCCGTCTTAAAGCTAAGAACGGAGAGATCATCGCATGCAGCGAAGGATATGTCAAGAAGGACAGCTGCAAAAAGGGCATTGCCAGTGTTCGCAGGAACGCACTTGATGCTCCCGTGATAGATCCTCTGCCAGATGAGGAAGAGAAATCCTGACACTTATATCATGGCATCTAAGGACCGCAATAACTAAAATTCCGGGGAAGGAACGCTTACTGTTCCTTCCCCGGTTCTTTTTCTGTGCCTTCTCTTCTGTATTCAGTCGGCGTCATGGCAGTTATCTTCTTGAACTGCTTCATAAAATAGCTCTCTGAAGAATATCCGCATTTTATTGCTATCTCATTTATGGAAAATCCAGTGGTGGCCAGCATCTCTTTCGCCCTCTCTATACGGAAACGTATCAGCTCGTCAAATACACTGGTCCCGAAGAATGTATGATAATTCTTTTGCAGTGCGCTCCTGCTCATGCCTATCTCCGCGCATATTTTTTCAATGCTCGTGTACCTTTCGGGATATCTCTCCAGCTTTCTGCGCAGCTCAAGCAGTTCATTGTACTTTTCAGCAATCTTAACTTTTCGCATGCTGTCAGGCTGATATTCCTGTGTCCTGCTCTGTTTTCCACTGTCCGTCAGCAACCGGCGCAGACCGATCACTATGCTGGATACATAGTCTATATAGTATCTGTCATACACGCTGGAATTGCCTTTGTACGATATTGCAATGTATCCGAACTGCTTTGCCCCGGAATGCAGCGGTGAAAGGAATATCACATTGCCTTCCTTATCGCTTCTGAGGAAATCCCGCACAGACATGCGGCTGAACACCTTCCCCTGCTGCATATCCACTGAATCATTCCAGAAACTTCCTCTGCGGCGTATCAGCTCGGGGACTTCATTGGTGTCGTTCTCATCGGACATGTATATATCTATCCGGTCCGCAAGGTAAAGCTTGTATGAATGCCAGAGTGCCTTTTCCAGCAGCTCGTCTATCGTTTCTGCCGAATCAAGATCGTATATCATATCGTCCCCGAAAACGTCTTCCTGCCACATTCTCGGTTTAGCTCCCGGATCTCTTACTATGAGCTGTGATACAGGCACTTTATCGCATCCGCATGAACTGCCAAGTATAAAGCCGTCGTCAGGACGGGATACCTTCCGGCAGAGCTTGCCTGTGATATTCCGGTAGAGCCTTCGCATCGCATCTGCTCCCAGCTGGAAATGGTCGCGCAGGTATGTGGTCAGCGTCACATCCACATTTGCGGTGAATCCGTATCCGTCATAGCCGGTGACTGCGACATCTTCCGGCACTTTTATCCCGGCACCGTTCAGACACTTTATAAGTGACATCGCCATTATATCATTTCCGCAGACTATCGCTTCCGGCATTTCAAGCTCTCCGCTTATCAGCCGGCGGGCATATTCCTGTGACGAATCCACCCAGAATGTACCGTAAGTGTAATAAGTATCGTCGTAATATAGCCCGTACTTGTTCATCACGTCCATGTAGGCACGCAGTCTCGTCTGAGACTGGAACAGATGCTCAGGGCCGGTAAGGCAGTATATCTTTTTATACTGGTGCTCCTGTACAAGATGCTCTATAACTTTCCGGAAATCGTAATAATCATCGTACTGGGTACTGTCAAATATGGTGTTGTCCTGCTCGTCAACTGCCATGACATATTTATTCGACTTCTCAAGCAGTGTCTCAAGATATGAGATGATATCAGTTCCCATATTAACATCGTCCTTGACGAATAGGAAACCGTCAAAATCATCAGATGCTGCAAGTTCGAATATCACTTTTTCGTCTTTAGCCTGCCGCGATAATCCTGCAAAATTGGTCAGCGGAGACAGGATCAGCACATCACAGCCGCATTCAGCTGCCTGACTCATTACTCCCCGGACTATATTGCCTATATGCTCTTTGGATATCAGCGGTGAAATAACTCCTATCAGCGGTCTTTTTTTCATTCTATCATCCCCCGTCCGCCTTCTGATGTAATATTATATCACATTATTCCGGATAATGCAAGCTTATTTTACATATAAAGACTTTCAGAGATGTAAAAAATACACAATCATCCATTGATAAGTGAGAATAAATCAGCTACAATAGATATATGATATATTTCCCTGAAGGTCAGCTGCTCAATAGGCACTGCGGCTGTCTTGTGAGCCATCTGCACAGGCTTCACACAGGAATTATATGTATCTGTTTGTAAGGGGACAGATCAGAGTGCAGCCATATTCATACGGGGATATGGCTGTATCTCGCAAGTAAAAAGGAGATTACTATGAATATCAGAAAGATCTGCGCCGCTGTTATTGCGGCAGTGACACTCTGTGTGCCTTTTGACACACAAATCAGTCCGGTGAGCATAAATATGTCTTCATCATATGCGGCTGATATCTCTTCCATTCCTGCCGATTACGTCAATGCATGCGACTGGATATGGAGCAACCGTATCGAGACCGAAAAGTCCATGGAGGCATGGTCTACGATCTACGATCAGATAGTTGCCGGAAACGGTACTTTGCAGTACATACTTATCTGGCAGTCCTATGAAAAAATATCCCTTGAACAGCGCCGCATGCTGCCTCAGATGCTTGAAGAAGCTGTCAATATGTGGACTGACAACCTCGTCGGCTATGATGACTGGCCCTTTGAGCATGTCAATGTCAAAGTAGTCGGATACGCTGTGCTCGATGAGAACTGCATCGTTGATCGTCAGCCGGATGAAGTGGTATACACTGCAACTGCAAATTCATGGCTGAGAGACGATATGATCTCAAGCGGCATGGGCAATTCAAGCGTACCTGCTGTACAGCCCGCTGAGCCGACGGACATTTCACGCTATGTCCACTGGTCCGATAAGAACTGGAGCTACAACGGGAGCTACGATAACCGGTACGACATGTATCTGCACGGTATAACCGGAATGATAAATATGGGAGGATACGGCTACCACTATGGTCAGATACTCTCTGATCAGTCTGTACTCGGACTGATAAACGGAACTACCAGCACTCACATACTGCTCCATGAAATGGGACACGGCTTCGGCTTCCCGGATTACTACGGCGGCGAAGGTGAGTCGGACGGCTTCCCGCCCGGAGGTTTCCCCGGCGGTGAGAATTCCATTATGATGGCTGGCTCATGCGGATACATAAATACATTCGACAAGTACTTCCTGAAATACGCCTGGAGCAAGATAAAGAATGAACCCGGCAGATTCGATCTGTCTGCTGTTGAGCCGGTCACCGAAACTACTACCACCACTACAACGACAACAACTGCGCCGCCTGTTGTAAACACTGCGCAGGCAGAGTTCTCAGATACTATCACGGATATCACACTGAACGATAACGGCGGCTCGGTAACTTTCAGTCAGAACGGCACTTACCATTTCAGCGGCAGCAGTTACTATGAAGGCGATGACAGCAGAAACCTTTCTTACTATGAAAAAGGGGACAAGATATCCATAAGCTTCACTTATGATACCGATTCGCGATATATTACAAATGTCCGCAGTATCGGACTTGAGATCAATTCCCATAAGATCAGGGGCGATGTGAATGCGGACGGTTCATTCAATGTTGCCGATCTTGTGGCTGTACAGAATTGGATCCTCACCAGAAAAGACAGCTCTCTTGCCGACTGGCAGGCTGGCGACCTTGACGAGAGCGGAGATATAAACATATTTGACGTTTATCTTATGAGAAAGCTGCTTCTGGAGCAGTAATATTAAAGGAGTGGGAATTATGCTAAAAAAGATAAGTGCTGCTGTTCTGGCAGCAGTTATATCCGTTGCCGCTATGAATTACTATCCGGCTATGGAACAACAGAATACGCTCAGTGCAAGTGCCTCTGATATTTCAGAGCTTCCGGCTGATTTTCAGTATGCGGCTGACTGGATATGGACCAACCGCATCGAAAGAGAGCAGTCTACTGTAAGAAGAAACACTATCTTCGACCAGATCGTTGCCGGAAAAGGCACCATAAACTATGTGGTAAAATGGCAGTCTTACCGGACTGTCACATATGAACAGCGACAGCAGTTCGAGCAGATGCTATCAAAGTGCATAAACGACTGGAACGACTGGCTCGCTGGTTATGAGAACTGGCCTTACGATCATATTGATGTCAGAGTTGTGGGCTGGGCTATTATCGACAAGAACTGCCTATTGGACCTCCATGACGATGAAGTGGTATACACTGATACAAGATACTATGATGCACAGTACGATACCACAAACGGCAGGGATACTATCCCCGACAAGGAACCCTACGCGCCTTCCGCTTTATCACGCTTTGACCACTTCACCGAAAGAAATTACCAGTACCCCGGCGGTCTGGATAAACGATTCGATATGTATATGTGGGCAACTCAGGGATTCCCGGATATCGGCGGATGCGGCGGTGACTGGGGACAGCGCCTTTCGGATACCGCATATCTCGGAATGATACAGAACGGCAGTCTCCATGTACTGGAACATGAGATCGGTCACGGATTCGGTATGACTGATTTCTACGGTGGAGAAGGTGCTTCTGACGGTTTCCCGCCCGGAGGATTCCCCGGCGGTGAGAACTCGATCATGATGGCTGGTTCAGCTGCAAAGATAACCAATTTCGACGGCTGGATGCTGAGATACATGTGGACTAAGATAAAAGACGATCCCGGAAGATTCGACCTTGCAAATGCTCAGCCTGTATCCACTACGACCACTACGACCACCACAACTACTACCACGACTACGACCACTACTACCACGACTCAGCCGGTGAACTATCTCACTGCCGACTTTACTGACAGCATTTCAGCTGTCTCATCCGACAACGGAAACGGTTCGGTAAGCTTTTCACAGAACGGCACCTACTATTTCTCCGGCACTGATTACTATGGCGGAGATGACAGCAAGAACCTGTCTTACTATGAAGCCGGCGACAAGGTATCTATCGCGTTCACCTATAACGCCGATACAAAACAGATAAAGAGCATAGAAAAACTGGAACTGGAACATAATTCACATGTCATATACGGTGATGTGAACAATGACGGGCAGTTCAATGTTGCTGATGTCATCGCACTCCAGAACTGGCTCCTCTCAAAACCCGGAGCTGTGCTCCAGAACTGGAATGCAGGAGAACTGACAGGTGATAACTCAATTGATATATTCGATCTTGCAATAATGCGCCGTATGCTCTTACAGATATAACATACACAAAAAGATCAGCCATTGCCGCTGCAAATGCGGCTTCGGCTGATCTTTTCATTTATCTGACTTCGAAACTATAGTCGCCGTGTACGGGGATGTTCTCGGATTCTATCCGCTCTACACTTCCCCATGAATGATCTTCAAGAGCTGATATAAGATCTTCGATATCGCGCTCTGTTCCCTCGGCTTCAAGTTCAACGGAACCGTCAGGCAGGTTCCTCACCCAGCCTGAGATACCAAGTCTGTATGCGGTGTACTTAGCCTTCCAGCGGAAACCTACGCCCTGAACATAACCGTAAAATATGATATGCCTTCTTACCTTATCCATTTTTCACATCCGTTCTGCTGCCGTGTATGCTTTATTCTTCCAACGCACTGAGCATCTCCTTATAATCAGCTTCCGGATGCTTCTCTTCTGCCATTCCGACAAGCACCTTTGCAGCTGCTTTATAAAGCTTATTGCTGTCTGTGTCTGTTATACATCCGAGATGCTTTCTCACAGTCTGAACATCATTCCTTTCCACAGGTCCGGTCAGTGCATTTACCGGTCCGGCTGAAAGTATATTGCCGATATTGCTCCTGATGAGCGGACTGAGCGCTGCGAGCGCTTCATCGGAGGTGAATCCGCATTCTCCAAGAAGGGATATGCTTTCATTTATAAGTCCGCAGACAAGATTGCTCGCCACAGAGCAGGCTGCGTGATACTTGCTCTTTACATTTCCGTCAATGGAACGTGTCCTGCATCCAAGTGAAGAGAGCATTTTTTCCCATGTGTCTGTACATTCAGCATCACCTTCAAGGCAGAAAAATGCACTGCCAAGTTCCTTGTAGGACTCGGTGCGGCTGCTGAACGGATAGAGCGGATGTATTGAGATGCCTTTTGCACCATGCTCAGCGATGTCCGGGAAAGCTTCTCCGGAAGACATGGAACCGCTGCAATGACAGATCACCTTTCCGCTTATTCCTGCGGATGACAATTCGCGGTATACAGATGTAACAGCGCTGTCAGGAACAGTTATGAAGACTGTATCGCTGTCTTGCAGGAGTTCCTTTACATCGCTGTATGCCTTTGTTCCGGTAAAGACTGCGGCAGTTTCAGCCGAACTCCTGCTCCGGCTGAAGTAACCTGTCACGGTGATATCGTTAATGGAAAAGTATTTGCCGAGAGAGCATCCCACCTTCCCGGCTCCTATAAAACCGATATTCATATTCTCCTCCTTTCAGATCCCGTATACGGCGATCTGAAGTATAAAAACCGAACCCCGGAACAGCTCTGCACTGTTCCGGGGACATAGTTATCTCGCCTGTTTCATACAGACAGCTTACGCATTATCCGAATATCTGTCCCGGAAGCTTTTTCTTTTCCTTCGGCGGAAAAGCTGCATCAAATCTTTCAACGTCTGCGTCATCCACATAGTATCCCTGCGGAGTCAGATAAACTCCTGTGATGCCTTCAAGATATCCGGGTACAAGCTCCTTGCAGAGAAAGAAGGATTGATCTGCATCTTCCGGAAGATCATGATACCTGATCCCGAATACGGAAGAATAATCGAATCCGCTCTTGCCGTAGAAACCGATATTTCCCTCAAAAAGTACTGCGCCGTATCCCAGCTCAGCTGCTTTTTCAAGTGTATAGTCAAGCAGTATCTTTCCGCAGCCCTTGCGCTGAAGTTCGGGTGATATACATATCGGTCCCATTGTCAGGACTTCTATATCCCTGCCGTCGTCAGTTCTGATGACAGTTTTCACGAATATATTCTGCCCGACTATCCTGCCGTTCATCTCCATGACAAAGTCAAGTTCCTTTATGAATGCAGGATCGCTGCGAAGAACATGCAGGACATAATGCTCACTGCATCCAGGGCGGTATACGTTCCAGAACGCTTCTCTCACCAGTGTTTCTGTTTCTCTGTAGTCTTCTGTTTTCTCCATACGGATAATATAGTCATTTTTATTCATTGTTTTTCCTCCTGAAAATTGTTGACTTCAATTGCTTTTCAGCGGGAGGTCAGGCAGATCGTCATCTGACCTCCCGGTCAGCCTGCAATCTCCAGTGTGTCGTAATGTTTCAAACAATACTCTCCTTGTTAAATAATTATATATCTGCACCGCATGTCACGGTCACAGTATATCTGACTTTATCAGTATGCTTATCTGAGTTCGCCGTGTTTTTCATATGAGGCGACGCTCTCTATCCTGTTCTGGTCATCCACGAAAACTACCTTGGGAGCATGCTCCTTTATCTCGTCCGGCGTCATATCAGCATATGCCATTATTATGACCTTGTCGCCTTTCTGTCCTGACCGTGCTGCTGCACCGTTAAGGCAGATGACTCCGCTGCCGCGTTCGCCGGCTATGACATAAGTCTCTATACGGCTGCCGCTGTTGACATTGACGATGTGTACACGTTCATATTCATAAAGACCGGAAGCTTCCATGAGTTCCTCGTCTATTGTGACGCTGCCGACATAGTTGAGTTCAGCCTGCGTTATAGTTGCGCGGTGGATCTTGCTTTTGAGCATTGATATCTGCATACTGCCTCCTCACACATCTTCGGTGAAGAAGTTATCTATCAGTCTTGTCTTTCCGATGTATACAGCCATTGCACACAGAGCGGGACGATCAAGCTTTTCTATCTGCTGCATGGTCGCGCAGTCTACTATCTTCACATAATCTATCCTTGCAAGAGGCTCAGCTTCGATGTGCTGCTTCATGCTGCCTATAATGGCTGCACAGTCCTTCTCACCGTTCTTTACCATATCCTTGCCGATAGCTATTGCCTGTGAAAGTACAAGCGCTGCTTTTCTCTCGTCAGCGTTGAGATATGTATTTCTCGAACTCTTGGCAAGTCCGTCTGCTTCACGGATTATCGGGCAGCCGATTATCTCTATGTCCATATTGAGATCATCCACCATGTGACGGATAACTGCAAGCTGCTGAGCATCCTTCTTGCCGAAATATGCTCTGTCAGGCTTTACGATATTGAAAAGCTTTGAAACGACTGTGCATACTCCTCTGAAATGTACAGGTCTGCTGAGTCCGCAGAGTTCCTGTGTAAGTACTGTCATATCCACAAATGATGAGAAGCCTTCGTGATACATCTCCTCCGGCTCGGGATGGAAAATGAGATCGCCGCCGTGAGCTTCAACGAGAGCAGCATCATGCTCAATATCTCTCGGATAGCTCTCAAGGTCCTCTGTAGGACCAAACTGCATGGGATTAACGAAATCAGACACAACTGTTCTGTCGTTGTCCCTGTGGGATGCGTCGATAAGGCTCGCATGTCCTTCGTGAAGGTATCCCATAGTGGGAACAAGTCCTACTGTAAGCCCCTGTGCTCTCCATTCCTTTACCTGTCTGCGTACTTCATCTATAGTCTTTACAACTCTCATATCTTCAACACTCCTTTGAAAGCTCTGCGATAACTTCCTCATCTACGGCATATGTATGCTCTTCAGCCGGGAAAGTCCCTTCCTTTGTTTCGCTGATGTAATCGCTTATGCCCTTGCGCATAAGATCGCCGACCTCAGCAAAACGCTTTACAAATTTCGGAGTGTGACCTGTTGTCAGTCCGAGCATGTCCTGATATACCAGCACCTGTCCGTCACATCCGCTGCCGGCACCGATGCCGATAGTGGGGATGAACAGCTTCTTTGTTATGATATCAGCAAGCTTTGCCGGGATGCCTTCGAGCACCACTGCACACGCGCCTGCTTCCTGTATCCTGACTGCATCTTCAACGAGTTTTCTCGCATTGTCGATGCTCTTTCCCTGTACCTTGAAACCTCCGAAAACATTCACCGACTGCGGAGTGAGTCCGAGATGTGCAACTACAGGTATAGAAGCATTTACGATCGCTCTGATCTGCTCGCATACCTCTGCGCCGCCTTCAAGCTTTACGGCATTTGCTCCGCCTTCCTTGATGAGTCTGCCGGCATTTATTACCGCTTCCTCTACGCTGACCTGATATGACATGAAAGGCATATCAGCAACGACAAAAGCATTCTCAGCGCCTCTTGAAACAGCCTTTGTATGGTGGATCATATCCTCCATTGTCACCGGAAGAGTGTTCTCATAGCCCAGCATCACCATACCGAGTGAATCACCGATGAGTATGGCATTTACGCCGCATTCATCAATGATCTTTGCGGTAGTATAGTCGTATGCAGTAAGCATCGTGATCTTGTCACCTGATTGCTTCTGTCTGAGCAGAGTTGAAACAGTGTTTTTCATATTCATTTCTCCTTAAAAAATGTTACCTTTCCGCTGTCCGGATAAGATACATTTGTAGTATAGCACACATATATGAACAAATTATGAACAAGGCTGACCTGTACCGATTCTTCTCCATATTGACAAAATTCTGTTACGATTTCTTTCTCATTTTACTGCGGTATGTTCATTTTTTCAGCAGTCTCGAAACTGTGTCGGATATCGCACGGTAATTAAGGAAGCATATGAACACTGTGGATGCAGCGAGAAATAACATGTATCCGCCGGGCTGGAATACCATTGCACCACACATCAGCAGAAGCACTGAAGTATTAAGAAGGTGGCGTGTGACAGAATACCTGAAGGGCACATAATACCTTGCATCCACCATTCTCAGCCAGTAGCACAGGAGATAACTCAGGAATGTGGCAAGTGCTGCTCCCTGTATCCCCCACTCCGGTATCAGGAATATATTCAGTACTATATTCACTGCGCAGGTCACTATTATCGTCCAGAACGCATTCTTGGTGTGTCTGGTGGCTGTATAGATGCTTGAAAGGAAAAGGTCAAAGCAGGTAAACACTGCCGCCGCTATAAGCAGCGGCGTATAGAGATACGCTTCACGGTATTCCGGAAAGCTGCTGTAATTGAGTATCAGGGCGGATACCGGTCTCACAAGGAGTATAAGAAATGCCGAGCCTATGAACAGTATGGATTCATATGCACTGTATACTTTCGAATAGAAACGGTCACGGTCCTTAGAATCGTTCTCCATTATCGCCGACATGTTCCACGCCTGAAAGAATATCGTCGATATCATTGATATGAGATTCGGTATCTTGGCAGCTGCGGCATATACTCCGGCTGCTCCCTCTCCGAGTTCATAGCTGTCGCTGTGAAGATTGCCTATGAATATCTGGTCTGAAAATCCTGTGAAGGTCCACATGACCGTCGTGGGTATCAGCGGAAGAGTGAACATGAGCATACTGCGTCCCAGTGTGCGGTCGAAAGACGATATGCTCAGGTATCTTTTCAGACCTGCCGCTGCAAACAGAAAAACTGCCGAACACAGGTCAGACAGTATCACGGAAAGCATGAATCCGTTCACGCCCATGTCAAATCCGGATATGAATACAAGACTGAATATGAACAGCGTCAGTGTGGTCATTATGCCGTCCAGTGAGAAAAGCTTCACCATTTCCCTCGCCCTTACGAATTGTGAACATGTCGAACGGAGAGCCGATGTTATCACATATATGGCAAGGAGAGGTATATATCCGCTTATCGGTCTGAGAAATGGTATGAAATGCAGGAACGGAACAAAAAGCAGCATGATACCGAGTCCGGCAGCGGTTATCAGGAATGCCGTAGTGAACACTTTTTTCTTGTCGTTCTCCCGGTCAAGTCCATAGCGTATTATCGCCTCTGTCATAGCAAATGTGAACACCGGGAGCATGAACAGAGCCATGGTCTCTATAAGCGATTTAGCGTAAAAATCAGCCGGACTGATGTGCTTGGTGTAAAGATTGTTCAGCAGCAGGGATATTATCTTTGAGCCAAAGCTCCCGACTGCAAATACTGCGGTATTCAGAGCCAGTCGTCTGTATTTGTTCATTTATTATGCTCCTTGGTTCGTCGTAGTGTGATATCCTGAAAAGGTCTGCCATAAAGGCAGACCTTCAACACTTTTTTGTCATAGTGGGAATTCCAGCACCCGGTCGCATATCTCAAGTGCAGCCGGACGGTGAGTGACGATCATGACTGTCATATCTGTCATGCTCCGGAGATTCTGAAGCAGCCGGCGCTCAGTATTCTCGTCAAGGGCACTCGTTGCCTCGTCGAGCATCAGTACCGGACTGCCTGAGAATACTGCTCTCGCTATGGCTATGCGCTGCATCTGTCCTTCCGAAAGTCCTTTGCCTCTTTCTCCGAGAACGGTATCTATGCCGTTTTCAAGTTTTTCTATGAATTCATCGGCGCAGGCTATCTTCAGTGCCTTGTTTATGCGGTCCTCATCGGATGCGGCTTTGCTGTCAGCGAAAGAAACTATGTCCCTGACAGTTCCGCTCATGAGCTGATTGCCCTGCGGTACATAGGCAAAAAGCCTTCTCCAGCGCGAATCCATTACTCTCTCCGTACCGTCAGTACATCTGATATACCTCTCGCCTTCATCCGGCGGATAAACGCACATGAGCATCTTCAGCACTGTGGATTTTCCGCATCCACTGTGTCCGGTAAATGCTATGTACTCGCCCTTTTTAACGTCAAACGTCAGATCTTTCAATACCACAGGCATTGTATCCTTCGACAATGAGGTAACATTGTCCGATGAAGGATAATATGTGAAACTGGCGTTTTTCATGCCCATGCCCGCAAGTTCGTCCCTGTAGAAAGCAGCAATGTCTTCCATGGACAATGCGCCTTCCGGGCAGTCATCCTCAAAGTTCTCTGCTTCCATGAGACGTTCGGCACTGGCTGTCATAGCGTAGAAACGCGGAAGATAGCCGCTGATATTCGCAAACGGCGCCTGTATCTGCGCAATGAGCTGAGTTATGGCTGTCAGTGTGCCATAGGTTATCGTACCGATGAGTATGCCGTAGCCGCAATAGCATACTCCGAAAAGATACATGCCGTTTATCGCCGCAGAAAATCCTATATTGCAGAGATTCGAGAACCTCATCCTCTTCATCCGCGCCGCTCTGTGCGCTTCCATTTTTTCTGCGGCTCCATCTTCGGTCTGGTCCTCAACAGCAAAAGAACGTATCATCATAAGGCTGCCAAGCCGTTCCTGAAAGAATATCCTTAGCCTTCCGTCCGACTCCTGTACAGAACGGTGAAGCCTTTTCAGCACCTTCCGGAACGCCGCTGTAAGCAGTATCATTATGATACCGCACGGGAAAAGTATACATGCGAACCGCCAGTCGATCACGAGCATCATTACCACTGCGCTCAGCATCTTCACTATCATACCCGTAAGTCCGGGCAGTATGTCAGTGCAGTTGTCCGCCACTAATTTTGTGTCGTTGGTTAGACGATTGAGCCATTCACCGGAATGGACTGCGCTAACACTTGAGTAATCCCTGTGCATGAGTTCATGTACAAGACGTGCCTTGAACGTGTTCTCCAGCGATGCCTTTGATAATTCCGTCATCCACCTTATGAGTGTTCTGAGCATTATCTGTGCCGCTACAAGCAGCACCGCCAGTATCACATAATACCTGAACCCGGCACGGTCATGGTCTGCCGCGTTGTCAACGATACCGCGCAGGATAAGCGCATAAAGCACTCCGCTCGCGCCATGCATTGCCTGCAAGAGCATCAGCATGACTATATACAGTTTCTTCCTCCCGGCAACTCCGGACATCCATTTCAATGAACCATTCTTCATCGTCTGAGCCGCCTTTTTACCGCGTTGCACGCCCTTAATATAAATGCTCTTACCGGGAAGCATCCACACCAGACCGTTACATATATCCTGTATTTCAGAGAAGTTACCGGTACTTCCTTTCCGTCCCTTACTACGGCTGTCAGCACGCCGATGATGTGCCTGTCGGTTATGCCGTATTCCTTTTTCCAGCGGTTGTCTCCGCAGATGACATAATCGTCATCACGGACTTTCAGTATCCTGTGGAGCACATATTTCCCGCTGTCACGCCTGTAAAGCGGCACGTCGTATTTTCTGAGCCTGCCATGAGGCTTCTCTATTATCAGGATGTCCCTGTCCTGACGTATAAGCGGAAGCATACTGTCACCCACATTGGTATATATGAGCCTGCCGCTTCTCTCTATCTCTTCTTCAAAAGTCATAACGTTCCATTCATGCCGTTATACGCAATAACGGCAGCTTCCTTCTCCATATTGCAGCCAAGACGATACAGGGCTGTTTTCTCGGCAAGTCTGTCCACAAGGGACAGCGTCCTGCTGAGGACAGATACATCTGAGGATCGGTATACCTGCTGCATCAGCATCGGATACGCCTCCTGAGCTGATACCGGGCTTATATGGTTTTCCTCAGAGCGTGTAAGTATACATATGGCTCTGAGCGGCACTGATATATTGCTGCCGAGATGGTGCTTGCCGTTATAGGGCGTGCCGTATACAGTCACAGTCTCACCGATATGTATGAGTGGTTTGTCGTCGTTGACCATTACCGCCCGCTCGCCGAAATACTCGCGCCAGAGCCGGGTATGCGTTGATTTTCCTGTCCCGGACTTTGCTGTGAACAGATAGCCCTGACCGTCCACTGCTACCACTGAGCCGTGGAAAAGTATAGTATCGAATGCCGGGAGCTTATCTGCGATCTTGCGGTATACAGCCAGTTCTTCAAGATAGCTGTCACTGTACTGCTGTATCTGCCTGCCTTCTGCCTCGTCTTCCCTTGCTGATCTCATGCGTTCATATTCTATGTCCTCAGCGGAAGTCGATACACAGATATCCGGTGCAGAATCCGTCCTGTACCCAGCGCAGAGATCATGTACAGAGGCGTATATTGAAGATATCTCGATGACCTTTCCTGCAAATATATAATTATTTTTTATCATGTTTCTTCAATTCCTTTAATTCAGCAGTTATCCTGCTCCTTCTTGACACAAGACCGTGTATCATACGCCGGATATAGCTGAACGGGATGAACAGCCTGCACTTGAAGTATGCGGGATAGAACTGCTTCATATGCTTCAGATCCGGGAAAAGGCGGCGCAATATATATTTGCCTTTAGATACCTTTTTTTCTGATGCATAAAACTGCTCTACCTTGTTTTCAGCCCGGTGCTTTATTGTACCGTAGGTCCCGAAATCAAAGTAATTATCCAGCATTTCCTGCTCCTGCGCCGTGAGTCCCGGCATTTCCGGAGATGAGAATATCTTCATTGCCAGTTCCCTGCGCTGTTTCTCGTAATCGTAAATGCCAAGTTCACTGAGCTGGGCTGATAAATAGCTGCTGTCGAGGCTGCCGCCCTTTTCCTTCATGTAGACATAGCAGTCAAGAAGCGAACGTATGCCCGTGCCGCTTCCGTAGAAATGCTTGTACTCATGGGCAGTCATGAAGATGTAGAAGTCCTCATCGTTGAAGTGATAGCTGTGCTCCATGCCTTCATCTTTCTTCATAAAGCGCATGGGTTCACGGTAGTATCTGTAGAGATTCTCAGCATGATGAGCACCGAAAAGAGATGTGTGCATCTCGAAATTCAGTACAGGAGGCTTCATGAAAACCACCTGATGAGTGCTCTCTCCGCCGTGCTGTTCATACCCTCTGTCTGCCATTATTTTTTTGACATCAGCCAGTCTCTCCTTGTCGAAAAGGATATCGTAGTCCGCCATTTCACGCATACCGCTCTCGGGATACATCTCCTTGAGTATGCTTCCTTTCAGCGGCATGTGCCATATCCCGGCTGCTTCAAGTTCCTGACTTATTGCAGCCCATTCTGTATCGAGCAGGATATTCTTGCGTACGGCCTTGAACTCTGCCTGTCCGAAATCATTGTCCCTGATGCCGGCTCTTTCAAGAGCTTTACCGACTGCTGCACGGACTGTATGGTACTTGCTGAGCTTATACAGTTTCTTTATATCCATGTCTGCGGTCTTTGCACTGTCAGGGACTATGCCGTTTACTGCACAAGCAAGAAGATATATCAGATCATATCTAACACTGTCCATTTCAGTCCTCTACAGCACCTATGCTCCTGAGTTTAGCTATAACGTTTGATACATCCTTGCGGACTGTATCACGTTCAGCGCCTGCATATTTATCCAGTATCTTATCCGTTATCTCGTCCTCTGTTGTGTCACTTTTGAGGCATTCTATGATAAATGCTGCGGTCTTGTTGTTCTTAACGATCCCGCTGAACTGAGATCCGCTGGCGGACACCATGTAGTACTCGCCCTTTGTCTCGTGAGTAAGGAATCTGGGTGATAATTTCATATGCTACATCCTTTCATTGTAAACTATCAGTTTTTCGCAGGAGCTATCAGTTCCTCCGGTATGAGATCATAATCGTACATTACCTCTGAATGATTGTCGAGCACAAGCTCTTTTCCGATCTTTTCACCGGTGCTCCTGTCGATTATGTTCTTGTATATCTTTGACACGCGATAGTACTTTCCCTCTTCCATGCGGAAACAATGTCCCTCTTCGGAAAGCTCATAACGCTGGGGGAATTCTTTCAGTGTACGAAGTTCGCCGTACAGGTTGTCCTTGTCACACCACATCAGCAGCTGGACATCCTGATCCGTGTTGTTCCTGAAACGGTAATCTATGTAATTATAGCTCACAGATGTTCCGGAACTGAACGGCACGCGCTCTCCTTCATCCGGTGCAAGAGCGTCAGAGTGGCTGTGGAACTCAGTCACCTCCAGCGGACTGTGGAGTATCAGTCTGTGAAGGGTATTGCTGAGATTGCATAGTCCTCCTCCGATACCGGGTATCAGCTTGTTGGCGATGATAACTCTGCCGTCACGGTAGCCTTTGCGCTTGGTGGTCTTGCCCACAGTGTGCCAGAAGGAGAAAGTTTCGCCGGGACGGATTATCATACCGTTTATCTGCTTGCAGGCAAGGCGGATATTCACAGCCTTGTTTATCTGGAGAGTAGGATCTATGCCCTTTCCCCTCTTTATCAGATGTGATGACTGGCTCGATACCACTACCGGAAGCTTCTTGCGTATCCTTAATGACGAAAACTTCTCTTTTCCTAAAAAATCCTGTATATGTCTGCGGCATATCTCCTTCTGTTCTGATATCGCATAACAAGTCGGGTTTATGTCGCAGAAGAGCTTGTCTTTATTCCACAGCATTGCTGCTGCCTCCTCTCATGATTATGTCTCCTAACCGGTGCGCGTAGCGTGTATGTCTGTAATACCAGAGTATAAGCTTTTCTGCGTACCGCCTTTTTCCTATTTTGGTTTCCCCCGGAAGCATTATATACTTCACAAGTATGCTCGGAATACCTGCTCTGTTGGCTCCGAGTATGTCAGTGAATATCTGATCTCCCACACATACAGCCTGGGACTTTTTCAGTTTCAGTTTTTTCAGCGCTTTGCGGTAGCCTTCCGGCTGCGGCTTTTCTGCGTCGCATATGTACAGTGTGTCGATATTCTTTATAAAACGCTCCACACGTTCCTCGTCATTATTGGTGAGAAGGAGCGTTTTCAGCCCTGCATCATGGATATCACGGAACAGCCGGTCTATCTCAGGAGTCGAATCGTCCCCGTGATGCACGAGAGTATTGTCAATATCAAAAATGATGCCGCGTATGCCTTTCTTATAAAGCTTCCTGTAGTCTATCTCAAAGACGCTCCCGGCACATTCATACGGAAAGAGTTCCTTAAACAAGTGCAGGCTCACCGTCCTTCACTTTATTGCCGATATAGCTGCACACCTTGTCGATCTGCTCGCAGAAGTCACCGCCGAAACAATCATCGAAAAATGCGCTTCCTATAGTGAATGCCCATGGTGAGCATTCGCAGAGCTCGTCCAGTCTTTCGTAGCTGTTCACACTTCCGGCTATACATACCGGTGCATCCACCTCAGCTGCAAAGCGGCGGTTCAGTTCGGCAGCATCGCCGGTATAGCGATAGCCGAGAAGATCTATGCCGTATGCACCTTTGGAGATATACTCACGGGCTTCAGCGATCATGCCTTCGATAGTTCCTTCCAGCACGGAAGGTCTGCCCGTTACTCTGCCTACAAACGGCATATACTTTATGCCGCGTTCCTTGCAGAATGTGTTCACGGAATCGAAAAAAAGCGTACCCATGAGTATATCGCATCCGCACTCCGCTGCCATCCGTGCACCTTCAAGGCATTCATCTTCGGTATAAGCCACCACTTCCAGCACCGTTGTCTTGCCGCATTTTTTCATATAGCCGAAAAGTTCCTTCATCTGGCTGAACGGCAGTGCCTTTTCTTTGAATCCCCAGTAACGTGCGGCTGAATCCCGGCACTCACTGAAGATCTCACTTGCATTTTTCACGGTGCAGTCATTGTAAGTGAGCATGACTATAAGTTCTGGTTTTCCTTTCAAGTTTTTTCCCCCAATATGATTTCTATATGTTAGTATAACATTGTATCATAATTATGGATATTTGTCAAATAATACAGCAGAGTATCATTGCCGCTTAACGCGGATGTGATCTGCGAAAGGCAAATATTTTTCCGCGTCTCTTGCCATTTCTTGAATTATATGCTATAAGCAGCGTGACGCTGCACCCTTGATCGCGGATGAGTTTTTTGAACGGCAGATATTTTTCCGCGTCTCTTGCTATTTCTTGAATTATATGCTATAATATGTCAAGGCATTAATGCGTAGGCATACATTTGTATTGCGAGGTATTTTAACATAATGAAAAACGAGATAGTCGTACATTCAGAACCACCCAAGAGAATACGCGCTGACATCGACACCGGTCTTACTTCCGAACAGGTCAGCGCCAGAAAAGCGGAGGGCTATGACAACAAACCCGTCGAATCCCCTTCAAAGACTACAAAGGAGATCTTCACCAGCAATATCTTCACATATTTCAACTTCCTTTTCATCGTACTTGCCGTATTTCTTGTTGCGGCAGGCTACTACAGGGACATCTCTTTCCTCCCTGTCATAATGGCGAATACGCTCATCGGTATCATTCAGGAGCTGAAATCCAAATCCACTCTTGATAAACTCACCGTACTCAATGCGCCGGTCACTACTGTAATACGCGACGGGCAGAAGAGCACAGTCCCTTCTCGGGAACTCGTTCTCGATGATATCGCCGTTTTCAGCGCAGGCAATCAGATAAGTGCCGATGCTGTCGTAGTCAGCGGTGAAGTATCCGTAAACGAATCCCTCCTCACCGGCGAATCAGATGAGATAGCAAAACACCGCGGTGACAAGCTGATGTCAGGAAGCTATATCGTGTCAGGCTCCTGCCGGGCAAGGCTTGAAAAAGTCGGAAAGGATTCTTATATCTCAAAGCTCACACTTCAGGCGAAGAAGTCACGCAAAGGTGAACAGTCGGAAATGATACGTTCCCTTAACAGGATAGTCAAATTCGCAGGTATTATCATCATCCCTATAGGTGCGCTCATATTCGGTCAGAGCTACAGCCTCACCGGTGAAGTCAAAGAGAGCGTCCGCTCAATGGTCGCTTCTGTCATCGGAATGATACCGGAAGGTCTGTTCCTAATAGCCAGCGCCACACTTGCTGTCAGCGCCATGAGACTCGCTTACGATAAGGTGCTTGTCCATGATATGAAATGTATCGAGACTCTCGCCCGCGTAGATGTGCTCTGCGTTGACAAGACCGGTACTATAACCGAAAACGTGATGCAGGTCATGGATCTCATCCCGGCTTACAGCGATTATCCGATCGAAGAGATAAACGGTCTGCTCAGCGATTTTGCTGCCGCTCAGGCTGCGGATAACGAGACCATGCGGGCTATCAAGAACTATTTCAAGAGACCTGCCGGCAAATCTGCCGTCAGCCACACCGGATTCTCCTCCGAATTCAAGTACAGCAGCGTCACCTTCAATGACGGTTCATTTGTACTCGGTGCTCCCGATTTCATACTCGGCGAGCATTTCGATGAACACCGCAAGACCATAGAAGCTAACAGCCGCAAGGGATACCGTGTGCTCGCTTTCGGCTCTTACAGAGGCACTCCCGACGGAAAGGCGCTCAGCTGCCCTATCTCGCCTATATGCTTTGTCATCCTCGCCAATCCGATCCGTAAGGATGCTCCGGATACATTCAGGTATTTCGATGAACAGGGCGTTGCTATAAAGGTAATATCCGGCGATAACCCCGTCACTGTTTCAGAAGTCGCAAAGCAGGCAGGAATCAGGCATGCTGCTGACTATGTTGACGCTTCCACTCTGACCACTGATGAATCTATCAATGACGCTATAATGCGCTATACCGTTTTCGGAAGAGTTACTCCGGATCAGAAGCGCAAATTCGTTAAGGCACTAAAAAAGAACGGCAAGACCGTCGCAATGACCGGCGACGGCGTAAACGATGTTCTCGCACTCAAGGATGCGGACTGTTCCGTTGCTATGGCTTCGGGAAGTGATGCTGCCTGTCAGGCTGCACAGCTGGTGCTCCTTGAATCCGATTTTTCCAAAATGCCGAACGTTGTTCTGGAAGGAAGAAAGGTCGTGAACAACCTTGAACGTTCCGGAAGTCTCTTCCTTGTAAAGAATATCTTCTCACTCATACTCTCACTGATAACCCTCGGTTTCGGCATAGCTTATCCGCTGAAGCCTTCACAGCTCACTCTCATAAGCCTTTTCACCATCGGCATCCCCGGACTTTTCCTCTCGCAGATGCCCAACAAGGAACTCATCAAAGGCAAATTCATGACCAATATCCTGCTGAAAGCACTTCCTGCCGGTATAACCGACACCGTGATCGTCGGTGCTATGATATACTTCGGAAGTGTATTCGGAGTCAGTCAGACCGATATCGCGACAGCCTCCACCATACTCCTCAGCATTGTAGGTCTCATGATAGTATTCCAGATAAGCAAGCCTATGGATGTTTACAAAATGTGGCTGTGGGTATTCTGTGCCCTCGGTCTTGTGTTCTGCATGATATTCGTAAACGACTTCTTTGATATCACTGCAATGTCACCGAGAGCTGTACTGCTCTGCGTGAACTTCACCGTTGTGGCTGAACCTCTTATGCGTTACCTCACTCTTGGCATCAGCAAGATACGAGAACTGTTCACCAAGATACAGAAAGCCTGAATCGCAGCAAAAAGCACAAATCTGATGCAGTATTCTTGTGCAATCTTACAAAATCAATAAAATATAGAAAAAACTTCCCATATCTGAGACATTTATCTTTACGAGAGGGAATCCAGCGCCCGGTATTCTTACTGTATTCCTGAATGCCGGGCAGCACTTTTATCCTGTAATTCTATGATCTGTTTATTATTATTTATGAAAGGACGTGCTTCTTATGCTACCGATCAATCTGTTTTCAAAGTCACTCGCTGTTCTTATGAGTGCAGCTATACCATTTACCGCAAGTGCAGGAGAGCTTTCTTCCTTGAAGAAGGAAAGCCTTTCTGAGCGCACTTCGCTTTCTGTAAAAGCTTCATCAGCCGCTATCGCTGCTGAGAAAGGTTATATCACCTATGAAGATCTGTATATAACCAATGTCATATATGATAACGACGGCAATAATGTCGAAATGATCGAATTCTTCAATTACACCAGCGGACACGGTTATTTTTCAGTATACTGTGACAACTACCTCGATGAGCGCACTACTCAGGATGCTTTAGCAGCAGTTACTCCGGGTACTGTCATAACAATAACTTATGAGCCGCACTACTATGAGTCATACTGTGAGGAAGACGTTATCAGCAGGGTAGTCAGCCTCAAGATAAAGGGCGTTGAATATGTGGGCGATGTAAATGATGACGGTATCGTCAATATATTCGACCGCATAGCAATGCAGCAGTACCTCGCAGGCAAACTAACACAGGATGATATCAATGCCGGCAATGCAGATGTAAACGAAGACGGAATCATCGACAACACCGATCTCAAAGAACTGAACGACTATCTCCTCGGCAGAAGCAAGCGATTCAACAGTCCCGGAAAGATAGGCAGTGTAAGGCTCACTCCTGCTGTGACAGTTCTCAGCGGCAAGGGCAAGGACGCTGATGAGCAATTCGTAAACGCTCAGATGAAGTTCTCCACCGAGCTCTTCAAAGAAGTCGCTAAAGCTGAGGGCAGCGGAAACATCCTCATCTCTCCCCTGTCTGTAATGACCGCTCTCGCCATGACTGCAAACGGTGCAGATGCCCAGACTCTTGAGGAAATGGAAAATGTCCTCGGAGACGGCATGGATATCGAAACTCTTGACAAGTACATGGTATCCTATCTCCGCAGACTTACAAACAAAAAGTACAAGGTCGGCAAAACAGAAAAGTCAAAACTGAAGATAGCAGACTCTGTATGGTTCAGAGATATCGATGCACTTCACGTCAAAGACGAGTTTCTCCAGAAGTGCTCTGATTACTTTGGTGCAGACGCTTACAAGACCGCTTTCGATGACAGTACAAAATCTGATATCAACAACTGGGTGAATGACGGCACAGAGGGCATGATAAAGGAATTGTTCGGCCGTGATTACCAGTTCAGCGATCTGATAATGATGTGCCTTATCAATACAGTCTATTTCGAAGATACATGGGAGAGTAAGTATACCGATTCATATCCCGGAAAATTCACCAAGGAAGACGGTTCAGCATATACAGTCGATTATCTCTATTCAGACGAATTTGACTACTACAAAATGGATAATGCACAGGCATTCCGCAAAGACTATCAGAACGGCGATTTCAGCTTCGTGGGCATCCTTCCGGATGAAGGTATCGGCGTTTATGATTTCGTAAATACTCTTGATCCCGAAACTCTCAGCAAGGAACTCAAAGTAAATGACCTCGGCAGCGCTGAGCTTCACGTTAAAATGCCTAAATTCAAGTACAATTACTCAACTGATCTCAAGGAGGCTCTCGAAAACATGGGCATGCCTTCAGCATTTATAAGCCGCGTTGCAGATTTCTCGAATATCTGTGAGCCTGTAGATGATATAAACACGCTCAACATCAGCAGCGTTATCCACAAAACTGCTATCGAACTCAATGAGAGCGGTACAAAGGCAGCCGCAGTAACTGCTGTTATAATGGATGCTGCAACAGCTGCACCCCGTGAGGTCATCAACCTTGATCTCGACAGACCTTATGTTTACATGATCGTTGATAACGATACTGACCTCCCCATTTTCATGGGCGTTATCACCGATCCCACACCGAGCTCAAAGTGAAACTATAACTCCTGACAATTCTCCATTCTTTTATTTTACCTGTGGCGGACTATATGTCCGCCATTCTTTTTTCAGCTGCTGCATGCACAGATCAGGAATGTCCGTTTGGAGTTGATACATTGACAAATGTCTGATATAATATAATTGTTTTAGGAGACTAACTCCTTATTATTTTGTTTTACAGTTAGCTTATTCTAACGGAAAGGAACTAAACATGGCAAAGATCGCAGTAGTATTCTGGAGCGGCACAGGCAACACTGAGGCTATCGCAAACGCAGTAGCTGACGGTGCAAAGGAAAAGGGCGCAGAAGTTGAGCTTCTCGGTCCCGCTGACTTCAGCGCAGATTCTGTAGACAATTATGACGCTTTCGCATTCGGCTGCCCTGCAATGGGCGCTGAGGTTCTTGAAGAGGATGAGTTCCAGCCCATGTGGGATGCTGTTGAGTCAAAGCTCAGCGGCAAGAAGATCGTTCTCTTCGGTTCATACGGCTGGGGTGACGGTGAGTGGATGAGAAACTGGGAAGAGTCAGCTAAGAACGCCGGCGCAGAGATCGCAGCTGAGTCTCTCACTATCAACGAAGCTCCCGATGATGACGGCATCGCTAAGGCTAAGGCTCTCGGCGCTGCTATCGCTTGACAAATAGCTATCACCATTTTCCAACTTCCATAAGAAACCCGGACCGCGCCCTGAAAACACAGGGCGCGGTTTGCGGTATATATGAAAACGGACGGGCAGTATCTACTGTCCGTCCGTTTTATTGTGTTACCATGTCGTAGGTTCTGCAAGTGCGTCTCTCATAGACACCATATCGAATATGTCAACTGTTCCGTCGCTGTTGAGATCAGCTGCCTTGTACTGTGCTTCGGTAAATGTTCCGCGTCTTACAAGGTAATTCTGGAGAAGTACCATATCAGATTCGCTAACCTCTTTATCGCCGTTTATATCGCCTTTTTCAAGAACAGGATCGGGATCTGGATCGGGATCAGGCTGAGGATCCGGATCGGGCTGAGGCTCTTCTTTCGGATTTCCGACTTTGAAATCCGACTTTACAAGTTCATACTTGTTGCCGAGAGAGTCTTCGGCATTCACTATGTAGGTATAGAATCCTTCGCTGAGAGCGTTGAAAACGATCTGCTTGTCAAAATAAGTATTCAGGTCATATGAAGTAGTATTGGGCTTTATCTCGCATACCTGAGCTGTCGGCTCACCGCTGCGTGTATAAACGCCGCCGCTTATCTTCGCTATAGGATAAACCGACTTTATAACGCCTTTCAGCGAGAATGCTGCACCTATCTGAAGGCTGCCTGTCGGATAGGTCTGACCGCTTATAGTCATTCCGGGCTTTGCATCCTCAACTTTCTGAAGGTAATCCATTGAGCTGTATCCGGAAACTCCGTTGCATGTCACATGCGCCCATTTTCCGTTAGCTTTTGTCACGATGACTTTATCACCGGGATTTATCCTGCCGATGATACTGTATTCAGAACCGTGGCCACTGCGGATATTCAGATATGTTGTTACGCCTTTGGTAGTATATGTTCCGGCATATGAATCGGAACAGGTGCATTCAGGTGCAGGAGTCGTAGTTCCGGGAGTGCCGTTGTATGTAAAATAAGTCTGCGGATCATAATATGTGACACACGGCCAGCCGTTGAGCAGATTATTGCAGATGCCGAAATGCAGATGATATCCCGATGACTGTCCTGTACTTCCTACAAGCGCTATAGGATCGCCGGCTTTTACAGTCTGTCCTGCTGAAACGAGAAGTGCAGAAGCATGGGCATAGAAAGTATACACGCCGATGTCCTCATGATATAGGATGACCATATATCCGTAAGCATCTTTCCAGTCCGCTGAGATAACTTTTCCGGGATATGCGGCATAGATATTGGTGTTGCTGTTAGCCTGAATGTCTATACCGTTATGATAACCGGATACATCATAGGTGTTCCTTGTGCTGTCAAAGGCTGTTGTTATGGTCTTATACTCAGGTTCTACCGGCCATACTGCGTCTGTGCCGAATGCAGACATCGCGCCTGCATTTAAAACGAAAAGCACAGCAGAAGCAATACCGGCAGTCACTTTACTTAAAAATCTCTTCATGTGCTTAAAACTCCTTAAATATAATGAACTGACTTAAATAATAGCACATTTTTATAAAAATGTCAATGAATTATGCAGCACACCTCAAAACCTCCGCAAACAATACAATTTATTGTGCTGTGCCCGCTGTATTTTGGTAACTTAACGCAACATTTCCGGATTTTCATATCATACAGATATGCTTTTTCTTATCCTTCCGGAAACAAGCACTGCCAGTATGAGTTTCAGTATATCCGGTATGATAAACGGAATAACACACAGTCTGAGTGCCTTCGCAAGTGTTACTGCGCCATTCTTTCTTGTGTATATGTACATGAACCATGCTGTTCCAAAAGCATAGCACACGAGAAGTCCGACCAGCATTGCTGCTATGCTTACAGCTAAATGCTTTCCGAATAACTTCTCAGCTGCCATACATACCAAGGCAATGAATATGAAGCCGATTATATATCCTCCGGTAGCTCCGAACAGAACACCTGCTCCGCCTTTCATGCCTGAGAATACAGGAATGCCTACAGCACCCAGAAGTATGTATACAAGTATCGAAAATACTCCCCTGTATCCGCCAAGTATGCCTATCGTACAGAACACCGCAAAGGTCTGCAATGTAAAAGGCACCTCAGCCGGCACCGATATCCATGAGCATACCGCTGTGACCGCTGCCATCATTGCCATAAGCACCATTTCTTTTGTCGTGAATACGCTATTCGTCGTCTTGCTTTTCTCCATGATATTTACCTCCTTGATCTTTCAGTTATTATAACACAGCACGCCTGCAATGTCAACCGTTTTATCCGATATAGTTGACTTAATACACAAAAAAAGAGAGCCTTAGCTCTCTTGAAATGACCAGACCGATAAGCCGGGTTCTGTCGTGTGCGGTAATTTATCTACGCCTTCCGTCGCCGGAAGGCTGGAGCCGTCATTACTGTACGTCCGCCGAGCAGACGTTATGACGCACAGTACCAATAGACGTTGCATCGGATAGGGTTTACATGGCAGCATGGTCTCCCATGCTCCGGTGAGCTCTTGCCTCGCCTTTCCACCCTTACCGCTTTCGCGGCGGTATATCTCTGTTGCACTTGCCCTAAGGTCGCCCTCGGCTGCCGTTAGCAGCTACCCTGCTCTGTGATGCCCGGACTTTCCTCGTAAACTTTAACGTTTCCGCTACCGCATAGTCTGCTCACTTTGCTATTGTACCATTTTTTTCTGCGATTGTCAAGTGCGTAATTACTGCGTAAGCCAGAACAAATCATATATCTGATAGTCCTTCGGATCCCTCAGGTATACTGCTACGGTCAGATTGTAGCGTTCTCCTTTGAATACTCGCTCGCTTTATGCAACAGTAGACACATATCATTTCCTATACCCCAGCAAAGCCTCAAGGCTGCGGACATCCTCTGTGGCTAAAGCTTTCACACGGCAGCAGCGGCTGTCCTCGCCTTCGAACCATATCCCGACTGTACAGCGTCCTCCTATCTTCTGGAAGACCGTCTGCATCAGTTCGAATTTTACTATTTTTTTCCTTTCAGCCACGATAGTATGGAAGCCGTTCAGCCAGCAGTATCTGAGCATTATTTTATCATCATACAATGAGATGCCGCTTGTAAAGAACGCAGCCGTCTTGACTGCTATCATCCATACAGAAGGTATCTCAAACATCACAGCAGCAAACAGTGTGAGGTCAGACAGTTCAGGCAAAAGCCGACTGACTGCAAAATGCAGCGGCATAAGTGATGCAGCAATTATCACCGACATCCACACATACTGCCAGAATCCCGTCCATTTCGGGCGGAATTCGTTCCTGATACCGCTGAATACTCCTATTGCTTCCAGTTCGCTGCCCATATCCTTCTCACGTCTGACAGGCAGCAGAACCGGCTGGCTGCGGCGTTCATATCCGTAACCCGCACAGCTTATATGGACAGCCACCGCGCCTGCAAGCTTCATTATGAGATTCTGCCTCAGATCTGTATAATTTATATGTGACGATGTTATCCTGTGTTCGCGGTGATTTACAGCACCGTATGATGTGATAAGGCATTTATCAT
Organism: Ruminococcus flavefaciens; assembly: GCA_002373775.1. Taxonomy (GTDB): domain Bacteria; phylum Bacillota; class Clostridia; order Oscillospirales; family Ruminococcaceae; genus Ruminococcus; species Ruminococcus flavefaciens_M. The sequence continues at coordinate 35,449 of DFJW01000113.1, forward strand.
CACAGGTCACGCTGAATCTGGCGTATCTCAGCAGATTGACAATGAACGATATCAGCCACATCCCCACGAAAGCTGCTCCTACACCAACTGCCGCATCCGGGATCTTCAGCAGAAGTCTGTCGGTAAATCTCGAAGTCTGCTCAGCTATACGGCTGAAATATGCGCCGATGATATTCCGTGCGATGTCTCCGCCCTTGTAGAAGAAGAGTCCCATATATACCGCGCCGGAAAGTCCGCTTGAAAAGAAAAACGAGAACATGATCACAGACAAGGCAGTGGGACGCGGTATACCGCTGAGCTTGCTGTTCTCATCCACATCAGGCGCTTTTTCCATTATCCTGCGGCACAGATTATCGCTTATCATCACTTTCATGTCAGCCGTTCTGAGGAATCCGCCGCTGGTATCACATCTCAGGTAAACGGCATTGAACGGAGCAAGATAAAACGGCTGCATTACAGATGTGCTGCTGATACGCGAAAACGGTATTTCCTTTCTGACACGGAATATGATGCCGTCCATGTGAATAACGGAACTGCCTGTCACAGCGATGCGTGAAAAATACCACCTCACAAAGCCAAATACTACGATAAGTCCGAGTATGAGTATATCGAACCATGCACCTTTTATCCAGTGATAGAACCAGTCCGGACTAAGCCTTATATGCCTTATTCCTCGGATGAGAGGGAATATCAGCAGCCATATGTTCTTGACTGAGTACCGCAGTATCCTTGCAGGATGCTCATGATACAGTGTCATAATTCCTCCCTGCTTACGCTTCCGGTCAGTGCAAGTATCTCCTGCACGTCACTGCGTCTGAGAAACGATAGTCTCAGTCTTCCACCGTACACGAAGAATACAATGAAATTCATTCCTGTATGTTCGGAAAAAGGCGTATCTATCACCGTCGTATACTGTATGGAAGAATGAAGTATGGAGCAATGTGTCTTTATAAACACACCGCTTTTCCTTATAACTTCAGAACCGGTCACTATATACCTTATGGAGGCAAAATACAGCGGCAGGTAGACGAAAGACAGTATGAGTGCACAAAAAGCTATGACACCTGTCACTATAAAAACAGCGATATCAGTGGAAATGAGCAGTTTTACCGCAGTTACCAGCAGGATCGCTGTGATAAGGAATACAATACGGAGCGTAGTCAGCGCTCCCTTATCCGGAAGATAGTGCCGCATGTCTTTCTCCTTTCTGCAAAGGTTCTCAATATATTAATAATAACATATAATTCTGAAAAGAGCAATAGACGCAGGAAAAAAATGCGTCATCAGGACTATGCTGCTTACAGCACATGAGAACAATACCGGCAAAATAATACTATATCTAAAAGGGTGATGATATGTCAGGAATACTTGAGGGCATCAGCAGCAACATCTGGGGCACCGGCACTGTCCTGCTGCTGATATCCACCGGAATATTATTCACAGTCAGGCTAAGATTCATACAGTTCCGTACATTTCCCTACTTACTGAAAAAACGGTCAGGCAGCAGTGCCGGCGGTATCTCCCAGAGAAAGACCGTATGTATGGCACTCGGAGCTGCTATGGGTACAGGGAACATAACAGGTGCTGCGTCAGCTGCTGCAATGGGCGGACCGGGAGCACTGTTCTGGATGTGGGTGTCGGCATTTTTCGGAATGGCTCTGGTATACGCCGAAAACTCGCTTTCCGCACGCTACAGTTCAGACGAAGCTTCCGGACCTATGGCTTATATCTCTGCCGGTCTCGGCAGCAGAAAACTCGCTGTTGCCTTCGCTCTGCTGTGCATATGTGCATCTGCCGGAATGGGCGGTATGGTGCAGGTCAGCGCTTTCCTCGAAAGCACCTGCTCTTATACCGGGATACATCCTATGCTGCTTGCACTGCCGATATTCCTGCTGATACTCGTTGTGACCAGCGGCGGGGCAAAACGCATCGGTTCAGCAGCTCAGGCACTTATCCCGGCAGTCTCAGTTCTTTACGGCATAAGCTGTTTAACTGTCATTGCTGTGAATCACGAACGCCTGCCGGAAGTCATCAGCAGCGTATTCAACGGCGCTTTCGGCATAAGACCTGCCGGCTGCGGCATCGCCGGATACGGCATTTCAAGAGCTGTCTCCGCAGGGATACGCAGAGGTATCTTCTCGAACGAAGCTGGTCTCGGTACGTCTCCCATACTTCACAGCGCTGCAAAAAGCAGCGACGCACAGCTTCAGGGGATGTGGAGCATGGCGGAGGTGTTTTTCGATACGATAATATGCTGCACGCTCTCATTTCTCACAGTTCTCTGCGGTTCTGAGGATATGACCGTGGAAAACGCCTTCCGTTCATCTCTTGGTGCTCCGGGCAGCATCATTCTCATGTTCTCTGTGGGAGTGTTTGCATTCTGTACCGTCATCGGTCAGTACTATTGCTGTTCGGCTGCATACAGCTTCATATCCGGGAAACACAGCAGCCGTTTCCTGAGCGCATTGTTTTCAGCAGCTGCTTCACTTGGGGCTGTCATGGCTGTCAGAACTGTGTGGACTCTTTCAGATATATTCAACGGTCTTATGATATTCCCTAATCTTGCAGCACTTCTGCTGCTCAGGAAAGAGGTGATGTATAATCCGAAGGATACTGTCAATAATCAGAGATGACTAAATCTACGGGAGATAAAAAAATGGACTATATCGGAGAAAACAATGACTTTGTGTTCCGCAGCGGAGGATTTGAAGCACTTCCGGGACGCGGATCCGGTACGGCAGCTGCTGCCGGTCTCGGAAGGCTTCTTGCAGGCAGATTCAACAGATTCGGAGTCGGATGTGACAGTTTCAGACAGGTACACCTGCTTTACGCCGTATGCTGCGGGATATCAGAATGCGGCAAGGACTGCTATGTTTTTGAGAATACGGATATGCCGTCATTCCGTTTCGCCTATCCGCTGCTGTCATGCGACTGTGGGATATACATCGGAAAAAATGGAGTCAAAGCCGGTCTGTTCGTGCAGAACGGCTCATCAGCCGGCAGCAGTCTGATGCGAAGTCTGCTTTCTGACAAGCCGGCTGCGCCTGCCGGAAAATGCGGAAGGATAACCTCCGCTTCATCGTTCAGCAGCATCTACATCGGGAACATAGCAGATCAGCTGAGAGATGCTGCTCTTCCGCTGGACGCCGGCATAAGCTGCGGCAGCCGCTCGGTCCGTTCGTTGTGGGAGAATTTCTTCGAAGACAGAAGCGGAGATCTGGTCTTCCAGATCTCCGACGACGGCAGCCGTGTGAACGCATATTCCCATTCCCTCGGCTTCATATCCGGAGAAAAGCTCATTCTCGCCTACGCTGCACGCATCGCGGAAAAAGGCGGAACAGTATGGCTGCCGGATAGTTTCCACTATGCCGCAGAACAGCTCGGATCTCTCGGCGGAAACGTGAAAAGATACGATGAGGACAAAAGAATACCCGCAGAAGCGCGTTCTCAGCGCTTTCTTACGGATAAACTGTACATGTGCTGCAAACTTATGGCAGACAGAAAAGCCTTTATGGAAATGATAGCTGCTCTTCCCGGAATGGCTGCCGTCAGCCGTGATATCACACTGAGCAGCTTCAACGGCTTGCCTTACGGGAGATCCGTCTCAGACCGCACAGGCCGCATAATAATGAAACGCAGCGGCAGAGACCGTCTGCGTCTCACGGCACAGGCAGCTTCAATGGAAACCGCCTCAGAACTCTGCGGTGCATGGATAGAAAAACTCCGGCGTTCCGCTCAGCCGTAAATGTCTTTGAGATCATCGGCAGATATGGATATGAACTTCCAGCCGTCATCCTCTACACGGACCGCGCAGGCTGTACGCTTCTTTTCCTCAGAGCCGGCATCGCCTTCGCAGAGCTGCGTCCACTCAAATACGACTCCGTCTTCTATCTTAATATTTTCCGCGCTTACTCCGTACTCTTCTGCAAGGGATGAGAAATAATTCAGTGCAGCAGCAGTCTCGGAAGCATCAAGCTGCTTTACTGATGATATATCTACGAACTTGGTCACCGCGTTCTCTCCGTAACCGGCTTCGAGATTGTCTCTGACCAGACCGAGCTTGTCACCGGCAAGCTCCACAAGCTCATCATACCTGTCCGAAGAACGTATCTCATCCAGTATCTTTTCAGGATATATGACCGAGAGATAGTCGTCCGCATCTCCTGAATCCACTGCTTCATTATACGCGGAAAGCACATCTTCATATCCGTTCCCGCTTTTTCCTGCATCAGATGACACGGCTCCTGTCTCGCCGCAGCCTGACAGAGCAGCTGTCAATAAGCACAGCAAAGCTCCAGTGATCCTCTTCATACCTTACCTCCGTCAAATTCTTTATTCACCTGATTATACCATTTTTCACGCTGACTGTCAACGGTAAGGCTGTTTCCGGTGCCTGATTAATTCATTTATAATACTGCCTCCCTATTGACAGCGGAGGTATTTTTTAGTATAATTATATTTGTATAGCTATGCTTATCAGTTAAGCTCAAAGACTTTATTGGCAAATGCCATTAAATATATCATCCTCCGGAATCATAACAACGTTTTTTATACGATACGGTACACAGCTCCATATATTACGGATGCTGCCGGAGTCTATATCCATATCCATCCGGAAGTGCTCACGCTCGTGAAAGAGCGCTTCCCTTCCCAAAGAAAGAGAGGTCACATAGTGAACGAAAAAGACAATACCAAAAAGACAGCAAGATCTGCTCCGAGAAAATACTACAAAAAGAAATCTGCTCCGGAAGATGCAGCTGCAAAAAACAGCTCAGCGGAGAAAAAAGTAACGGCTGCCAAAAAAGATGCCGCCCCTAAAAGCCGCTCAAGGTCTGCTAAGGAAGTAAAGAAAACTCCCGTGAAGATCATCCCTCTCGGCGGTCTTAATGAGATAGGCAAGAACATGACTGTATTCGAATGCTCAAATGACATGTTCATCCTCGACTGCGGTCTTGCATTCCCTGATGCCGATATGCCCGGTGTCGATATAGTTATCCCGGATTTCACTTATGTTGAACGCAACCGTGAAAAGCTCCGCGGCATCGTCATAACTCACGGACATGAAGACCACATCGGCGGTCTCGCCTACTTCCTCAAGAAGATAAATGTACCTGTATACGCCACAAGACTCACTATCGGGCTCATAGAAGGCAAGCTCAAGGAACAGGGACTCCTCGGAAAGGTGTCACTCAATATCGTAGAGCCGAAGAAAACAGTGAAAATGGGCTGCATGGCTGTTGAATTCATCAAGGTGAACCATTCGATCCCCGACTCTGTAGGTATGGCTATACACACCCCTGCCGGAGTTATAGTACACACCGGTGACTTCAAGGTAGATTACTCACCTATCGACGGCAAGATAATCGACCTCGCACGTTTCGGTGAGCTCGGCAGCAAGGGCGTTCTCGCCCTCATGGCTGACTCAACTAATGCCGAGCGTCCCGGTTACACCCATTCCGAAAGAACTGTGGGAGAATCTTTCGACAAGCTCTTCAAGAAAGGTGAGGGCAAGCGTATCATAATCGCTACCTTCTCTTCAAATATCCACCGTGTACAGCAGATAATCAACTGTGCAGTGCGCTACGGAAGAAAGGTCGCAGTATTCGGCAGAAGCATGATAAATGTTATAAATACTGCCATTGAACTCGGATACCTCGATGTGCCGGACGGCATAATAATAGACATAGAAATGATGAACCGCTATGAGAGCGAACGCATCGTCCTCATAACTACCGGAAGTCAGGGAGAACCTATGTCCGCTCTCACAAGGATGGCTATGAATGACCATAAGAAGGTCAATATCACTCCCATGGACTTCATCATCATCTCAGCTACCCCTATCCCCGGAAACGAAAAATTCGTTACAAGAGTTGTAAACGAACTGATGAAATCCGGCGCTGAGGTAGTGTACGAAGCTATGTATGAAGTACATGTTTCCGGTCACGCTTGCCAGGAAGAGCTGAAACTCATGCTCGCACTGACAAAGCCGAAATTCTTCATACCTGTCCACGGTGAATACAAGCACCTGAAAAAGCATGCAGGCCTTGCTTTCCAGATGGGTATCCCGGAGGAAAATGTCATCATCGCTGAAATAGGAAACGTCATCGAGACTGACGGCAGCAAAATGAGCATAGTTTCACAGGTGCCTGCCGGAAGAGTCCTCGTGGACGGTCTCGGCGTCGGCGATGTAGGTTCGATCGTTCTCCGCGACAGAAAGCATCTCGCTCAGGACGGACTTATCATTATCGTTATCGGCATCGAAAAAGCTTCAAACGAGATAGTTGCCGGTCCTGATATCATCTCAAGAGGATTCGTCTATGTAAGAGAATCCGAAGAACTCATGGACGAGGCAAAGATGCTGCTTACCGATACCCTCGGTTCATGCTCAGCTGCTGAACTGAGAGAATGGAACACTCTCAAAGGCAAGATGCGCGATGCCCTCTCCGATTATATCTACCAGAAAACTAAGCGCAGCCCGATGATACTGCCTATCATCATGGAGACCTGAAACGTTTACGCTGATATATCCGGAAAGGAGATGCAAAAGTGAAAAACAAATTCCCTGCTCTGCTGCTGGTGCTGCATTTACTGCTGCTGGCAGACCTGGCAGGTACCGCTCTGCTGCTCAACCGTGACAGCCGCAAGGAACAGTATTGCCTTCTGCCGGCTTTCGCGCTGATCGCTGCTTGTATTATTATTTTCCTTATCTATTCACGCAATTCGATGCGCCATATATCAAGGATGAACTCTCACCTTGAAAGTTCGGCTGCTGAGTATATGAACTCGCTGCCTGCTCCGGTAGCTGTTATTGACAGCAAAAAGCAGTTCGTCTGGTATAATCAGATCTTTTCCGAAAAGATCGGACTCGGACAGGATGTTTACGGTCTCGATATCGAAGGCATCATCCGTATCAACACTTCTCAGCTGAGCGATGAAGGACATGCAGAATGCAGCATAAACGGCTGTATCTACAACGTGATGTCCGAAAAATTCGTCAAGGGAGAAATGGAGTTCCGTGTCCTTTATTTCCATGATATCACTGAATTTGCAACTCTCAAAAAGCGCTCTGACGAAGAGCACCCCAATGTTGTGGTCATAACTATCGACAACTACGATGACATCATGCAGAATGCCAAGGAAAGCGAAAAGGCGCAGGCTTCCGTTGAAACAGAGAAGCTCATCGAAAACATGATGAGCAGCACCAACGGTTTCATAAAGAAGGTATCTTCAAACACTTTCTATGCTGTTATCGAGAATCGTCACCTTGAACAGATGATCGATGAAAAGTTCAAGATCCTCGACTCTGCAAGGAATATCACTATCTCCGGTCAGTATCCCCTCACCTTCTCAATAGGTGTCGGTCAGGGTGCAGGCTCGCTCGCTGAAAGTGAACGCATAGCCAAGCAGTGCCTTGATATGGCGCTCGGACGCGGCGGAGATCAGGCAGTCGTCAAGACCGATAACGGCTACCGTTTCTTCGGCGGAGTATCAAAGGGCGTAGAAAAGCGTTCACGCGCAAAGACTCGCATCATAGCCAATGCACTTCAGGATATAATAATGAGCAGTGAGCATGTATTCATAATGGGACACCGTTTCGGCGACCTCGATTCTGTGGGTGCATCATGCGGTATGGCAGGAGCTGTAAGGCTCCTTGGCAGAACAGCATACATAGCTGTGGACCGCAGCAGGAATCTCGCTTCTCATCTCATCGCCAATGTTGAACAGCGCACAGATAATGAACTCTTTATCACTCCTTCTGAGGCAGAGAATGTCATCAGCGACAAGGACCTGCTCATCATCGTCGATACCCATAACAAGGATTTCCTCGAAAGCCGCGCTCTCTATGAACGCGCAAAGTCTGTAGTTGTCATCGACCACCACCGCAAGACAGTTAATTTCATTGACAATGCAGTTATCTTCCACCATGAGCCGTATGCTTCTTCAGCTTCGGAAATGGTGACGGAGATCATCGAATACTTCCGGTTCGATACCAATGAAAGGTTCCCGAGCATTTATGCAGATGCGCTGCTTTCAGGCATCATGCTCGATACCAAGAACTTTGTGATGAGGACCGGTGTCCGCACTTTTGAGGCAGCTGCATACCTCAAAAAGCTGGGGGCTGATACAGTCGCTGTCAAGCTGCTGTTCTCCAACTCCATTGATTCATACAAACGCCGGACTCAGATCGTTGCTTCAGCCAAGATACACGACCGCTGTGCTATCGCTGCTGCCGATTTCAAGTCCGATGACATACGTCTTATATCTCCGCAGGCTGCTGACGAACTGCTCAGCATCACCGATGTCGATGCTTCATTCGTCCTGTACAAGACCGGAAATACGGTAAATATATCCGCCCGTTCTCTCGGCGCGATGAACGTACAGGTAATAATGGAAAAACTCGGCGGAGGCGGTCATCAGACTATGGCAGCTACGCAGATCGAAAACTCAACCATTCAGGAAGCGGTGAAGATGCTTATACAAGCTATCGACGAGTTCCATAGCGATAATCACCGCTGATCTTCAAGGAAAGGAAATATGATATGAAAGTAATTTTTTTACAGGATGTTAAAGGCTCCGGCAAAAAAGGCGAGGTAAAGAACGTTGCCGACGGATACGCAAGAAACATGCTCCTGCCCAAGGGATACGCTGTTGAAGCTACTCCCCAGAATATGACAAAGCTCCAGGGACAGCAGTCCTCTGCCCAGCACAAGATAGATCTGGAGAAGCAGGCTGCTTCTGAAGCTGCTGCCAAGCTCAAAGGCAAGACCGTGAACATCATAGCTAAAGCCGGAAACGGCGGCAAGCTCTTCGGTTCTGTAACTGCTGCCAATGTCGCTGAAGCTCTCGCTGCACAGTACGGAGTGAACGTTGACAAAAAGAAGATCTCCCTCAGCACTGAGATCAAGAACTTCGGCTCATACAATGCCGTTATCAAGCTCTATAACGGCATCTCCGAAACCGTTGGCGTAGAAGTCAGCGAGGGCTGATCGTGCTATGGATGAAAATGATATCATTGTCTCCGCCCGTGAGATGCCGCACAGCATCGAGGCGGAGCAATCCGTTATTGGAGCAGTCATCGCTGATCCGTCAGTCATTTCAACTGTTCTTGAACTCGTAAAACCCGAGTACTTCTACAGTCCTCAGCATAAGGAGCTTTTCAGGATCATACAGACACTGTTCACAGGTACTACTCCTGTCGATATCGTCACTGTACTCAATGAAGCCGAAAAGCGCCATATATTCGAAACAGCTGCCGACGGCAGACGCTATCTCAGCGAGATAGCCAACATTCTCCCATCCACTGCGAATGTCGAGAGTTACTGCAAGATCGTTGCCGACAAATATCTCGTCCGCCAGCTTGCGGCTGCTGCAAGATCTATACTCGAAGATGTACAGTCCGGCGAACACGACTCACAGCTGCTTCTCGATGCAGCTGAACAGAAAATATATGACATCCGTCAGGGACGCGATGTGAATGGTCTCGTTCCTCTTGGAGATGCTATATATGAGGCGTACACCCGTCTCGGCGACATAACCGGTCCGGACAAGGAACAGTTCATCGGCGCCCGGACAGGATTCACCCTCCTGGACAACATCACTTCAGGTCTCAATAAATCAGACCTGATAATCATTGCTGCGCGTCCCGGTATGGGAAAAACTTCGTTTGCAATGAATATCGCCGTAAACGTGGCAAGACGCACTGAAAAGGAAGTCGTGACTTTCAACCTGGAAATGTCCCGCGAGCAGCTCGCTACCAGAATACTCTCAACAGAGGCGCTGGTCGAATCGAATGCTCTGCGAAGCGGACGCATAAGTGGCGAGGAATGGTCGCGTCTGGCTACAGCTACAGACTATCTCAGCACTATACCGATGTTTATAGACGATACCGGTTCAACTACCGTGCAGCAGATAAAAGCTAAACTGAGACGCACCAAGAACCTCGGACTCGTTATAATCGACTACCTTCAGCTCATGGATTCCACTACTCATTCCGATAACCGTGTGCTTATCATTTCAGAGATAACCCGTCAGCTGAAACTCATGGCAAAGGAACTCATGGTCCCGGTCATACTCCTTTCGCAGCTTTCCCGTGCCGTTGAAGGCCGTACCGACAAACGTCCCATGCTCTCAGACCTGCGTGAATCGGGTTCTATCGAGCAGGATGCGGATATCGTTCTTTTCCTTTACCGTGAAGCATATTACGACAAACAGAGCCAGAGGCCCAATATCTCTGAATGTATCGTTGCTAAAAACCGTCACGGTGAAACAGGTACTGTTGAACTCGTCTGGGACGGTCAGTATACACGATTCTCAAATCCGGATATGAGCGAAGTGCCGGGTGATATATGATGCTTGAAAAAATATGCGCTCTCGCACGAAGATACGATATGTTCGGGCAGTGCAGCAATGTTGTCTGCGGACTATCCGGAGGTGCTGACAGCGTAGGACTGCTGCTCGCTCTCCATGAGCTTTCAGATACGCTCGGCATCACGGTCTCAGCACTGCATGTGAACCATTGCCTCCGCGGTGCTGAAAGTGACAGGGACGAAAACTTCTGCCGTGAACTCTGCCAGAGAATTGGTATATCATTCAAGGCTGTTTCATGCGACGTAAAAAGCTATGCCAATGAGCATTCCCTTTCGGATGAAGAAGCTGCAAGGATACTGAGATACCGCCTGTTCGCTGAAAATTCCGAAGGCGCACTCATCGCAACTGCTCACAACGCCGGCGATGTCCTCGAAACCGCTCTGCTCAACCTTATACGCGGAACAGGTCTGAAAGGCATCGCAAGTATACCTCCGGTCCGCGGAAATATAGTCCGCCCGATGCTCACTGTCACCAGAAAAGAGATCGAAGCGTTTCTCGAAGAACACGGTCAGGAGCATATAACTGACAGCACCAACCTTACCGAAGACTATACCCGCAATAAAATACGCCGCCGCATCATACCGCTGATGCAGGAGATAAATCCTTCCCTTATCCCGACTTCCATACACTCTATGGAGACGCTGAGAGAAGAGAATGAGTTCATCGAATCCGAAACAGACCGCGTTTATTCCGCATGCAGGAACGGCAATGCGCTCAGCTGTCTGTCCGGTCATGCAGCCGTCATAAGAAAGCGCTGCATCGCCCGCCTGCTTTCCGATAATTCCGTCCCCTACTCATCGGACAGACTTGTAAAAGCAGATGAGATACTGGTAAATGGCGGAAAACTCAACGTCAGCGGCAGATTGTTCCTTATCGGTGAAAACGGAGGCATCCGGCTCGAAAGCATCCCTGAAGAAGCTGGATACTGTGAATTGTCAGCTGACCTTCAGATCGGCGACAATCCCATTTTCCCGGACAGAGTACTGAATTGCCGTATTATCAAATGTGATGATTTGACGAAATTATCGTCCGTTCATAAAAAATTAACATTTTACATGTTAGATTATGATAAAATAATAGGCAGAGCTGTTGTCCGGAACCGCCGTTACGGCGACAGGATAAAGCTCTGTGGAAGAGACCACACCTCATCCGTAAAGAAACTTATCAACGAAAGAGTACCTGCCGAAAAGAGAAGCACTATGCACTTCATCGAGGATGAGCAGGGTACTATATTCGCCGAGCATATCGGCATAGCCGGAAGAGTCGCAGTTACAGCGGATACCCGGAACTGCCTGATACTAACTGTCAGGACTAATAACTGATCGGAGTGGATAATATTTGACACCAAAAAAGAACAGAGGCATTTTCACCTACCTGCTCGTCATCGCCGTAGCTGTCGGTCTGATATTCTTTGTCAGCTCAAAGCTCTCCGGAGGCAGCGATAAAAAAGACTACAATGAGATCATGGAGCTCTTCGATAACTACCAGATCTCAGAATATGAACTTGATCTCGGTACCGGTGAACTCACTTATGTTATCAGAGGAGAAAGCGGCAAGAAAAAGTACGAAGTGCCGAATGTCAGCATCTTCCTCGAAGAGACCAAGAACTACAGAAAAAACTACAACAATAAATACAGCGGCGAGGATGAGACTCTCACCCAGAACTACATCAAGATCACTGACAGAAGCTGGCTGTATTCACTTATACCGGTCGTTCTCACAGTCCTGCTCGGTATCGCTATCCTCTACTTCATGATGAAGCAGAGCGGAGGCGGCGGAAAGTACACCTCCTTCGGCAAGGCAAATCTGAAGAATCAGGCAAATGCCCGAAAGGCTACATTCAATGATGTTGCCGGTGCTGACGAAGAAAAACAGGAACTTGAAGAGATCGTTGACTTCCTCAAGCATCCGAACAAGTATAAGGAGATCGGCGCTAAAGTGCCTAAGGGCGTGCTCCTGCTCGGCCCTCCCGGTACCGGTAAAACTCTCCTTGCAAGAGCTGTTGCAGGCGAGGCTGGCTGCCCGTTCTTCCCTATATCCGGCTCAGACTTCGTTGAAATGTTCGTCGGTGTCGGTGCTTCCCGTGTAAGAGACCTTTTTGAACAGGCTAAGAAGCATGCTCCTGCTATCATATTCATTGATGAGATAGACGCTGTAGGACGTCACAGAGGCGCAGGTCTCGGCGGCGGACACGATGAGCGTGAACAGACGCTCAACCAGCTCCTCGTTGAAATGGACGGCTTTACTGGCAATGAGAGCGTAATAGTCATTGCGGCTACCAACCGCCGTGATATCCTTGATCCTGCTCTTCTGCGTCCGGGACGTTTCGACCGCCAGATCGTTGTCGGATACCCCGATGTCAAGGGACGTGAAGAGATACTCAGAGTTCACGCTAAGAATAAGCCCCTCGGTCCCGATGTTGACCTGAAGATAATAGCTCAGACAACGCAGGGATTCACAGGTGCCGACCTTGAGAACCTTCTCAACGAAGCCGCTCTCCTTGCCGCAAGACAGGACAGAATGGCTATAACTGAGGCTGATATCGAAGAGGCTACCATGAAGGTCATCGCCGGTCCGGAGAAGAAGTCAAGGATCGTTACAGAACACGACAAGCGTGTTACTGCGTACCACGAAGCCGGTCATGCAGTTGCTGCATATAATCTTCCGACACAGGATAAAGTCCATCAGGTAACTATCATACAGCGCGGAATGGCTGCCGGTCTTACTGTTACAAGACCTGACAATGATGATATGTTCGTTTCACGCAACCAGATGCGCGAGAAGATCGTAATGCTCCTCGGCGGACGTGTTGCTGAAGAGATATTCATCGACGATATCTCCACCGGAGCTTCAAACGATATCGAGCGCGCAACTTCCACTGCAAGAAGCATGGTCACAAAGTACGGCTTCTCCGGAAAACTCGGCACAGTCGTTTACGGCTCTGACAACGATGAAGTGTTCCTCGGCAAGGATTACGGTCATACACGCAATTACAGTGAAGCTGTTGCCGCTCAGATCGACGAGGAAGTTAAGTCCATCATTGACAAGGCACACAGTGAGTGTACGGCTCTTATCAAGGCTAATGAAGATAAGATGCACCTCCTTGCCAAGTACCTGCTCAAATTCGAAAAGATCGACGGTCCTGAGTTCGAAAAGCTCATGAGAGGCGAACTTACAGAGGATGTGCTGAACGAGCCCGTTGCTGCTGCATCTGACGAAAGCGCTGCCGGATCCGAAGATACGACTGATACTGATGTAACAGAATAAATAATATGATAAAATGATCCGGGAGGTCCTTTGTGAGGGACCTCCCGGAATTTTTGTATCATTTTGTTTTACTTTCAGTTCTGATTCTCATGGAAGAAGTAAGGAAGTGCATCGTAGACATAGTGTCTTACATGTCCCCACCAGTGATCTCTTCCGTCGGCTACCAAGAAATAGAAGTTGCCCTTGGAGAAATCCGATGTGGTCGTGAAGCGTTTTGTATCCTTCATAAGAGGCTCTATGAGTCCCTTCATGTTGTTGTACGCCAGATCCTTTGAACCGGTCGCTGCAAATATGAAGTACTCATTCTGCTTGAATCCAAACTTGTCTATCGCGTTCTGGAGACCTGTGAGTCCGCCCCAGCAATGTCCCGACAACGGCATGTAATATGCGCAGATATCAAGGCAGTTTATGAACATGTTCCACGTCGAACCGCCGCCCATTGAGAAACCGCCGTATGCACGGTGATATCTCGATGCCTTCAGTCCGCTCTCTGTTGTGTTCTCAGCGTAGGTGGAATACTTGCTCTCGATATACGGGATCACGCTCTGACGCATTTCGTTCCAAACCGTTCCTGCACCCATATTGTTGTCAGGCGCCGGGCATCCGTTGAACGTGGGAGTTACTACGATGAGCGGTTCGAGTTCACCGTTCATTATCATGTGGTCAAGGATGTTATGAAGTTTTACATCATTGCTGAAAATCGTATTTTCATTCTCTCCGCCGCCGTGCATGAGATAGAATACATTGTACTTCTTGTTCTCATCATAGCCGTATGGCAGATAGACATTCATGCTCTTATTGCCGTTTATGCCGGTGTAGTTTTCCTTTATTATCCTTCCTGCCTGCGGGCATGTCTCGTTCACATACTTATCAGGAGCTGCCTTGAAGGCAAGTGCAGGATCATAATTGAAATTACTCGGCTCAGGCTCAGGTGTATTGTCAGGGAATTCCTTTACTCTTCCGAGGATGAAATTCTGTATGAGCACCATATCATTCAGCTCATACTCTGTACTCCTGTCAACGTCTCCTGCCAGCTTTGCATTGTCGTCCTTGAAGCCCTTGGTAACTGCTTTTCTTGCGAGTGCCATATCGAAGCTGTCAACGTATCCGTCAAAGTTGATGTCTCCGAGGATGAGCTGTCCGCCTTTAGCGCCTTCAATGACTGTCCCTGCTTCTGCTGCACAGGCTTCATCAATGTAGAAGCTGTTCCTGCCGCTTTCAGTCTCAACATACACATAAATATCCTTTGCATTCTCAGGTATCTTGAATGATGTATTCGCAAGCTGTACCCATTTGCCGTCAAGTGCTGTAGCAGTTGCTATCTTATCGTAATGCGGCTTATCATCGGCATCGTTATACTGAAGTGTCAGGTGGAAAGTCTCGGGACTTCCGGAATTGCCCATAACATCCACGCTGAAACTGTAGGCTTTACCTGCCTCAAAACTGCTGCTGAGCTGCTTGATCGCGCCGTTCCATGCAGCCTCTCTGCCGTCAACGTAAAGTGAACGGTTGCCTGAATATGATGTGCCGCTCTTTGTGGTCACGCTTGCTGAACCGCGTCCGCTCCATTTATCGGAACCGTTTTCGAATGTGCTGTGGAACAGATATCCGTCTTCCAGCACTTCACCGCCGCTGCCGCTGAACTTCCACCAGTCAACGTTGAAAAGGTAGCCGCTGCCGCCTTTGAATACGAGATAGAGGTCCTGTACGCCTTCTACAGATGTATCGCAGGACACTTCCTGCCACTTCTGCCAGCCGTCAGTTGACGGCACATCGCAGGAACCTATGAGCGGTCCGCTTGCACTGCCGGTGTGCAGCTCTAAGGTACCGCCTTCTGTTGCAGATGCTACACTGGCGGTAAACGAAGTTGCTCCGTCTCCGAAGTCCACGCCCTTTACCTTAATGTAGTCGCCGTTTTCTATGTTGCATACATCCATGCCGCCTTCGCTGCACTTTTCGGTGCCTATACCGTCGCTCCAGCATATGGTCTCTGCTTCGTTTCTCACAAAGGGATCAAGATATCCAACCTGCGCAGGACCGGTCTTTGTGGGAGTGATGACCGGTATCGAACCGTCAGAATTGTACTCGAATTCGTCTACACATACGCTTCTGTCGAATGTTCCGCCGTTCTTCAGGCTTGCATCGTGATAGAAGAGATAGGACTTGCCCTTGAAATCCACAACGCCCGGATGATTGGTGTAGCAGTTGTGCCTCTTCATTACCTGTCCGCCGTAAGTCCACGGACCTGTCGGTGAAGGAGCTGTGGAATAGCCGAGGCTCTCGGATTTTTCACCGTTGTAGAAAGAGGCGTATACAAGATAATACAGGCTGCCGCGCTTATAGAACCAAGGACCTTCGCCGTAGGAAGTAGGTCTTTCATCATCTCCTGGACCGAAGCTCTGCTGAGTCATGTCAAAATGCTTGATGCTGCCCTTCAATGATATCATATCTTCATTGAGCTGAACGTAGTAGCATGTCGGATTTCCGAACATGAGCCACGCCTGTCCGTCATCGTCAATATATACGGTAGGATCTATATAATCCCAGTTCGGACCGCACAGCGGCTTTCCTAAAGCATCCTTGAAAGGACCTGTGGGGCTGTCCGCTACAGCAACACCTATTGCTCTTCCTCCGCCTGATTTGTTTTCAAGTGTAACGTAATAGTAGAACTTGCCGTTGCGCTCTACACACTGTGCTGCCCACGCTGAATCCTCTTTTCCCCAGCTGAAACTGTCCCATGAGAGGATAGTGCCGTGGTCTGTCCAGTTCTGCATATCCTTGGACGAATAGCAGTGCCAGTCGGGCATAAAGTAAAAACTTGAATTTGGCTTGTCACTTCCGGTATACACATAAACTGTATCCCCGTAGACCATGGGTGCAGGATCGGTAGAGAATATGGTCTGCACCATAGGATTATCCGCATGTGCAGTACTCATCGGCATAGCTGAAAAAGCTGATACTGATGCAAGCACAGCTGCGGAAACAGTTGACACAAATCGTTTCATTTTAATACCTCCTTGTGGATCTGATACTTTCCCATTAAATAAATTTTATCAATTTATTCATATTATTTCAACTCACAAAATGAAGATAAAGTGGACAAAACTGATAATCTCTATGTTTTCTTCACACTATTTATTCAACTCTTAACATTATTTTGTACACGGAAACGGACGGCATGCGATATTAGCTGTCAGCCTCATGCACACTTGAATTATGCGGCGTTATGTTATATAATATTTACATGGTATTTCATATCCAGAAATGCGGAATAACGAAAGGAGACGGTATCATGATCTGCCGCACACCGGGATACGCCCGCAAATTCAGATGTATCGCCGATAAATGCAGAGATAACTGCTGTATCGGCTGGGAGATAGATATTGATGAGGAGACCGGCGATTTTTACAGCAGCGTCAGCGGAAGTTTCGGAAAACGACTGAAAGACAATATCAGGGACGGCTGCTTCGTCCTCGGAGAAAATGAGCGATGTCCGTTCCTTAACAGCCGAGACCTCTGCGATATCTACATCACTCTCGGAGAAGAGCATCTGTGTCAGATATGCCGCGATCATCCGCGGTATTTTGAATGGTTCGGCGACATCAAGGAGGGCGGTATAGGTATGAGCTGTGAGGAAGCTGCAAGGCTCATCCTTTCGTCCGATTTCTCACTAACCGAGACCGAGATACCGGATGAAGGTTACACGGATGTCGATTCAGAGCTGTATCCCCTGCTGCTTTCTGCCCGCAGCATCATCATAGACAAGCTAATGAACTGCGAACTCGCTGATTCAGTAAAATATGTACTTGAATTCGCTGAAAAACTTCAGGATAATATCGACTGCGGCATACTCCGTCTGCCGGAGGTGACAGGTACGCTGCCCTCTTCTGCTCCTGATATGCGCGGGGTCTTCAGCTTCTATCAGACACTTGAACCCATAAGCCCGGACTGGATACCTGCTCTCGAAAGGTATTCGAATATTGCCGGAAACGCAATAAATGTCGTACCTGAAAGCGATAACGAACTCAGGCGGATCGCAGTTTACTTCATCTTCCGTTACTTTATGAAAAGCGTTTTCGACGGTGACGTTCTCTCACGGGTGAAACTCGCTGCCGTAAGCACATGGATGATCGGTAAGCTCTGGCAATGCCGGATGCACGAAAAAGGCAGCTGTTCCTTTGAAGAACGCTGCCTCATCGCCAAAAGCTATTCTAAAGAGATAGAGTATTGCGAAGAAAATATCGCTGCCCTCGCCGAAGCCTCATATGAAATGGCATGCTTCGCTTCGTCAGCTATTGCCGGTCTGTTCTGATTCGATCAGAGACATTCGAGCAGTCTGGAGCGAGCACCGTCAAGGCGGCTGTCGCTTATGCCGAAATCCATGCCCTTGTAACTCCATGCGCATCTGCCTATGCCGTGCTTATTGAATACTGAATTGATATCCTTGTACCACGCGATAGTGTCCTCAGGCGAAACTACGTCGATAACTCCGTATTCACCGCAGTACAGCTCAACACCGTACTTCTCCGCCTGCTTTATCGCAGTGGAGAAAAGCTCCTCAAAATACTGCTCACCGCATCCGGAATTGTTATACGAAACTCTTTCGCTGGGTTCGATATCATCTGTCCAGTATGCGCCCTGATGTGTGAATTTCAGCGGCTCATAGCAGTGCATGTTGTATATTATATTCTCATCGTATGGTGCATCAAGGAACTGCACTGTATCTGCTGCATTGTTCTTGTAGCTGCCGACAAGTATCTTTGTCAGCGGTGCATGAACTCTGATGCGGGCAATACAGGTCTCCGCTATCTTTTTCCATGGATCAAGGAAACTCTCATCCGTGATCTCGTTGAGCAGTTCAAAAGCCACGTTCTCGGGATATCCGCCAAAAAGCTCTGCTATTCTTTCCCATATCCTGTAGAAGCGTTCCTGATATTCTTCGCTCTCGAAGAATCCGCTCTCGCTCTCGCTGTAATAATCAAATGAAAAACCTGCTGTTTTATGAAGATCAAGTACTACATTCAGTCCATGCTTTCTGCAAAGCTCTACCGCATTTTCAAGTCTCCTGAAACCGCGGTCAAGGAGCCTGCCTTCGCCGTCCTGAATTATGTTATAATCGAAGGGTATACGGACATGGTCAACGCCCCATGATGCGATAGTTTCAATGTCCTTTTCTGTTATAAAATTGTCGAGATGATGCTCGTTATAATTGCACTGTGAAAGCCAGCCGCCTAAATTGATACCTTTTGTAAAATTGTTCATGATACGTTCCTCCCTTTTACTGAATTATACTTCATTACGGAGGATAAATATATCACTAAATTTTGAAAAATGGTATTTTTTTGATGTCAGTTGCAGGATTCCTGCTAAGCCTTTACATAAAAGAAAAACTGCACAGGAAACCTGTGCAGTATAGTCATCATTCAATTACTACGCCCCAACCGGTACTGATCTTTTTGTAAAGGCGCATCTTTTCCTTCTTCTTCTGGCTTCTGAACATTGAGAACACTGCAAATGCAGCAACCAGTGTCAGAACAACGCCTACAATGATATTTACCGGTGAAGGAAGTACTACCATTGCAAATACCCATATTATAGCTGCAAATACAAGTATAAAAGGAAGGCAGAAAGAAGTGAATGTTCTGTTCTTTATCTTTATGTAGTGCTGGATATCCTTTACGCTGAAGCTCTCATAGTTTCTTGCTATGAAATTATCAGGCTGTGCCCAGCTGCAGAACTGCTTGATATCGTCGAATTTAGCATTGTAGTCCTGATAGTCGTAGAATTTACCGTTAAATCGGGCAACACGATAGCTGACCTCAATAGAATTAGATATATTCTCCGCATCCATAACATGGATTATCGTACCAGCTTCTGCTTGTCCCTTTAAGGACTTCGTTACGAGAAACTTTCTGTCTATCGCCTCATCAATGTTAAGCAAATAAGTCATAACTATCCCTTCCTTGACATGTAAAATTATTAATCAGTGCTCTTAATTTTAAATACAAGTCCGATCAGCAGCAAATTATACCGCATGTATCTTATCATATACATTATAACATAAGAACGAGAAAAAAGCAAGTGCAAAAAATACCATTCTTATATAATAATGTATTTTTTTACGAAATGTACACGCTCAGTCTCAAAACACAGTACAATTTGGCGAATCTGATAAACTGTCTTTCAGTCTTCTTATTCCCAACAGGCATCCGTATCTGTTCTATGCCTTGTGTATCAGCATGCACCCGGTCAGGAGTGCATGCCGGTATCATTACTTTAATTTAGAAGCAGCCTTTGCCACTTTCTTCTTATCCTTTGCCTGCTTGAGCATATCTGCCTTTGAAAGACCGCTCTCATCTTCAACATGACCTGCCGAGTTATCATCGTCACCGAAGAGGCTGTTGAAACGCTTCTTGTATGCTGCACCAGTCTCCTTTGATGACATCATAAGGCTGCTCTGCTGCTGATACATGCTTCTTGCAGGAGCTGCACCGCCGGTGTGGAGTGAACGTCCGCCGAATCCCTGTCCATAGGGAGCTGCATTCTGCGGATTCATGTTCTGCTGGTACATTGAAGAATGTGTGCCTGATCCGCCGCCCATGTAAGGACCGGGCTGAGGATAACCGCCCTGCTGCGGGAAGCCCTGCTGAGGGAAGCCCTGCTGCTGGGGATAACCGGGCTGCTGGGGGTAACCCTGCTGCTGAGGATAGCCCTGCTGCTGAGGGTAACCGGGCTGCTGAGGATAGCCCTGCTGCTGAGGATAGCCGGGCTGCTGAGGATAACCCTGCTGCTGAGGATAACCACCGGGCTGCTGGGGATAACCCTGCTGCTGGGGATAACCGGGCTGCTGCTGAGGATAGCCCTGCTGCTGTGCAAAGTTATTCGGAAATCCGCTTGCTCCTCTCTGCTGAGCATCTTCTGTGTGCTCATAGAGGAAGTTAGGCTCTGCTCCGTTATTCATAGCCGCAGCATTGTTGGCTGCCTGAGGAGCATTGAAAGGATTGTTCTCATCTACATCTATACTGCTTGCGAACTCAGCAGGTGCGCCGAGTGAAGCAGCAGGAGCATCGTCAAAGCCGCTGAGGAAGTCCTGGCTTCCCATAAGGCTTGCTGCCGGTGAAGTCTCTTCAGGTGAGAGAACGACTTCACATGCTCCGTTGTCAGGATCAGCATGAACGAGCATTGCGATGCTCTCTGCGTCAGGCTGGAAAAAGCCCTGATCCTCGAAGGAAATAACTATCATCTGCTTAGCTTTTGCTCTGCCGTTAGCGATAAGTGACATGGCTGCTACCTTTTCAGCAGGTACGAGCTCTACCACTCCCTCGTTGATGCTAACGGTGGTTATACCGGAATAGATGTCATCTGTATCTGCTATGATAAGGCAGAGACATGCCTCAGGATCAGATACATACTCCGGCTTTTCAGATGTGATCTTAGCTGCAAAATTCTTCGCAGTATTGTAGAACGAATTGATTTCCATAATAAACACCACTTTTCAGATATATTTTCATATCACCTGCTTGACGCAGGCTATTACTAAACCGGGCTTTTGCTCAGTTTATCCTCTTGGTAAGAAGTTCCGCCTTTCTTTCAGCGGCACGCTTCTTGTTCTCGTCAACTCTCTCCCGGATCAGACCGATCTTTTCATTCACCAGATCACTGTCAAAGACGCAGGAGAGGGATATATCGTCCTCTGTACCGTAATGTGAACGCTTGGTAAGATTGTTTATGATGACCTGTTTGAATGCTTCGAGATTTATAAGCTGACTTGATATTATCGTATGATAGTCAAGAAAGTCATATTCGCTTCCGAAGGAGGTATACAGACCGTCAGTCGAAGCGTACAGTGCCAGCGGCTTCTTATTGTCCACATAAAAGCTGCTGAACATACCTGCTGCATTTGAGTTACACATAGAAGCTGTTACGTTTGCCGGTGCAGCTTCATTGTATTCCATAGGAAGAACTGCAACACCGTCTTCAAAGAGTGCAACGAGTGTACCGTCACCTATCTGCACGCCGAATGTGAAGCCGTTGCCTGCCACTGCTGCTATCAGTGTTGAACCGTAGTAGGACTCCGGAGGTATTGCTTCAAATTCTTCGTCAGTGAACTTGCTGCGTTCTTCATCTGTAACAGGGTTTTCCTCAAGATGCTTGTTCACCCTGAGATTCCAGTCAGAAATTATCTGCTTTTCGATATTTTTCAGGATAAGCTTGTGGTTTGCCGGGAAGTTCTCTTCAAACTGTGCCGGATCCTGATAGAAGCGTCCTACGGTCTCGATCGTCGCTTCAACAGCGAATTTCGAACCTACATTGCTTCTGAAATGCTTTTTGCTGCCATGTCCATCCGCCACTACTGCGACTGCATAATGCTCGGTCACCTTGTATGCAGAACTATCCTGACAAACAAGTCCGGTCTTTTCGTGGCTCGCGCCCATAACGGAATGGCTGAATCCATTGAACATGTGTGTCATCCTCCTTTCAGTACTGATATTAGTGCCGGATATTTATTACCAGCCTGTATCGAAAGGAATATCGTTTGCGTCAGTCTGGCTGCTTACGAGTTCCTGGATCTGCTGACCGAGGAGCTTCTGCTTTGCAGCAAATACATCTTCTTCACCGAGTTCGTGATTGCTCTCGTCAGAGAGTGTCATACTCTTACTGCCTATCTGTGAAGATGTTACAGCAATGATCTTTATCATCTGAGCCAGCTGACCGCCTGAATATGCGTGAACAACTGTATCAGGAGTACCTGTGAACTCAGCAAGCACATTGTCGTTTGCCTCGTTGCCGATACCCAGTGCAGCCTTGAGACCGAACTTGTACCAGCTGTTGGACTGGAGCTCCTTGAGACCTTCCTTGTAATCGTCTGAAGGATAACCGTCAGTCATGAGGAAGATAACGGGAGCGAATGAGAGTGAGGGTGAATTGAGGAAGCTGTTTCTGGACATTCTGAGTGAAAGCTCCTTGAATGCTGCGCCCATGCTTGTAACGCCGCTTGCACGGAGACGTGCCCACTCAAAATCCTCTATCGGGATAGGTGTGGAGTACATCCATCTTACTTCTGTAGAGAATGTGAGGACAGCGATCTTTACTTCTGTATCTGCTTCACCTACTCTGCGTATCTCAGGGATGAGCTCTTCCATTACGGTATTCAGCTCGCCCATTTTCTTGCCCTTCATGCTTCCGGAAGTGTCTATCAGGAAGAATATTACAAGGCTCTTTCTTGAAACACCTGTAGCGCTGAGGGGATCGTCATCAAAATCAAGAAGGTCATCCTGTATATCTGCCGGAGCTGTGCTTGCGGCAGACACATCAGCCTCTGCGGCACCTGTGACCGGTGACTCCAGCTCTGGAGTTGTCTGCTCTGTCATGTTTTCATTATTCATAGCTTGATACATCCTTTCATACTTGACTGCTGTAAAAGAGGATCAGCAGCTCACATCTTTGCTTTTACACTGCCGAAATCTATCTCAAGTCCCTGCCATATCGGGAAACCTTTTCCGGGCTGTACATCCCAGAACTTTCCGTCAGGCATCTTAGCCTTCCATGTTCTGTCCGAACAGTTCTTGATACCAAGAAGTCCCGCACGCTCTCTGTTTTCAACCAGTTCTCCGGCAACTGTCATGAAATCATCCGATTCCGGAAGGATCTCGCACTCGTAGAACTTGCTGCCGAGATACAGCGGCATGCGATAATCGCGGTTGCTGAAACCGATGGTGGCAAACTCCATGCCGCACTTGGGGCACTTGAACACCTTTTCATTCGGTTTTGCAAACATTGAAGTGAAGTTCGTTCTTCCGCATCCGCACATGATTATCTCTGAGCGGAGACGTATGAACATTTTCTGCCATTCATTCTCTATGATACGCTTTGTAGGCTCGCTGATTCCAGTCGTGAATGAGCGGATGAAAGCGTCTTTTATGTAGTCCGGATAGATCCTCCAGAACTTAATTACATTGTCGTGTATTCCTCTTACAGGACGGTTGGAAGCGTCGTTCGGATCATATACGAACACAGCGTTCTGACCGTAATGCTTGAGCTCGGAAGACTCTGTGAGGCAGACATCTCTGACCACCTTTTCGCCTTCCATGGGATCTCCTCTGAAAAGGAGCTTGAAGAGTACGACTGCCAGTGAATACTTATCAGTCTGCACATTGGGCTGTGCGATGCCTCTTACTACCTCGGGAGCCATATATCCGGGCTTTCCTCCGATACCGAAGTTGCTGCCGTCAGGAGCGATGTTATCGCAGTCGCAGACGAGTACAGCGCCGGTATTCACGTTGATGAAGAAGCCTCCGTCGTTAAGGTCCTGATAGCTCTTTCCGGATCTGTGGAGCTGACGGAAAGCATTTACTATATTTATGACCGCAGTGACCATTGCATTGAGACTTGTGAACTTTACAGGTCTCTTGACAGCATGTCCGGTAAGCGGATCGATCTCCAGCTTGTAGGTATTGAGGATATCTACGAAGGAATCGAAGCCGTCAGGTTTGAGTTCCATTATGTAACCGAAAGTTCCGTCCGGAAGTTCCTTTGTGAGGTACTTGGGCCAGAGGAATTTATTGCTCGGCGGGCCGTCGTTGATATTGTTCTGGATATTCTTGCGGAATGCCTTGGGCTTGTTCATCCTGTCGATATCGTACCATTTCAGCGCCCATTTCTGACCGTTGAACCTTACAAGGTAAACGGTACCCTGACCGCCGCTGCCGATAACGCTGAGGACCTTGGCTTTTCCGCCGAATTCCATCTCGACTTCCTGGCCGATTTCAAGCTCTACCATTTGAATCCATCCTTTCTTACTTATCTGCTGCCTTTATTCGTCCTCGGCGAGGAGCATGTCCGCAGCCGAATTCACAAGAACGAAATGTATGCCATTCACGAGGCAGTACTTATGAACATATGAATTTTCTATACAGTGTATCGTAAGGTGAGGACAGTACGAAAAAGCATTTGTATCTATGAACTTTATGCTTTCCGGCAGGAAGAGCCTTCTGAGCTTTTCGCAGCCTGAGAAAGCTTCAGCGCCTATACTGCTCACGCTTTCGGGGATATCTATAGTTTCGAGACTTGTACAGAACGAGAAAGTGCTGTCTTCGATCTCGAGAACGCCCTTGGGTATCTTGACGACCACAAGTTTTGCACACTGGCTGAATGCACCCTGTTTGATTATCTTGAGGTTCTCGGGAAGATCAAGTCCTCTCAGGCGCTTGCACGATGAAAATGCGTACTCGCCGATAGCAAGCAGCGTAGAAGGAAGCTGTATAGTTCTGAGTGAACCGAACTTATCGAAGCAGAATGCGTCGAGTTTTGTATAGCCCTCAGGGATAGATATATTGCCGCTGAGTCTGTATCTGAATGCAGATCTGGGAGTGAAGACCTGCTCGTTCACATCTACCGGTCCCGATCTCTTCACTTCTACAGGCTCCGGATCAGGCTCTTCGCCTTCGGGCAGGAGCTTCATAGGTGACTCGTAGGGCCAGCCGAGGAGATAAGTAAAGCACGCAAGTACGAATTCCGCAGCATTCTCGGCGATGAACAGCTCGTTCGTCATGAAGCTTCTCGCTTTCATGATCGCTATATCTCTTGTATTTTCACCTATCAGGATACTGAGTACTCCTGACTTATACATATTAATAAGTAATCTGCGCTCTTTGTTGTAATCTGGTACATGGTCGTTAAGGAGTCCGATGAAACGTTTCTTTGTCATTACTGCCTTCGGACCTTGCTGCATAACTATAGCACGCAGCTCTCGCTGGAACTCCATAGTGTTCTCGAAACCTTCCACGTTCTGAGGAACGGGTGCTCCGCAGTCAGGGCAGGACACCAGCTTCGGACTAAGCTCAGCGCCGCACTTTTCACATTGCATATTACCCCTCCTTATTTTATGACATTCAATGATATGCAGGATCAAGCTTTACCGGAGGAAAATGCCTTAAATTTCGCCTTCCAGTAAACACATTGTAACAAGTTAAGTATATCACTTTCTGAAATGCTTGTCAAGGGAAAATCTATGAACGCATATATTTTAAGTATTTTGCATGATAAAACATATCGTTTTTTGTGCGAATCCCAAAAACGAAGTTTGATAGGCTATATATCACCGGTTATTTTTTGCGATGATAATACAAATTGTAATATCAGTTTTTTTCACATATATCCGAGTATATACCACGGGTAAACAGAGTTTTTCTGATACAGTTGATTGAATGTTTTGTGAATTTGAAATTTGATATTACCATTTTCACCCGGTTTTTATAAAATTCAAGTTTTTTTGAACAGTTTGAACAATAAAGCGTATGTAATTTTTGTTGAATACGCGCCCCGTTTATTCATAAAAATGTGTTGAAATTCTGCTCATTTTGTGATAGAATAGTAAAAGTGAAACATAAGCAGATGTACGCATGAACAGCAAGCCGGAATATACGTCTGGTCAGGAATAGGTCAGGGGAAGCTGTGATGCGTCACACACCGGATCAACGATCCGGAAAAATAAGGAG
Organism: Ruminococcus flavefaciens; assembly: GCA_002373775.1. Lineage (GTDB taxonomy): Bacteria > Bacillota > Clostridia > Oscillospirales > Ruminococcaceae > Ruminococcus > Ruminococcus flavefaciens_M. The sequence continues at coordinate 61,581 of DFJW01000113.1, forward strand.
GATCAGTTTCAATGAAAAAAAGTAAAGTGAGAAGCATTGCTTCAAGGCTTGCTCTGTGTACAGTCTCCATGTCGATGCTGCTTTCGGCAGGATGCGGCAAGCCGAAAACGAACGAAGGCGGCAAGGTTGCTGTTATCGCCAAGAACAACACCATCTCCTTCTGGGAGGAAGTCCGCAAGGGCGCCGAGGATGCCGGTGAAGAGCTTGGATACGATATCATCTATAATGCTGCTACCGCCGACAAGGACTACTCAAGCCAGATAGAGTTCATCAACGACGCTATCAGCCAGAAAGTAGACGCTATCGTTATCGCACCCAACAGTCCCACAGAGCTCAACGAGGCTCTCGAAAAGGCTGACAAGGCAGGTATCAAAATCATCACTATCAACTCAAATGTTGAGTACGAAGGCGTTCTCTCATGCGTAAGTTCGTCAGATACTGACGGCGGCGCTATCTGTGCAAGACACGCTGCTGAGACCATTCTTGCAAACGAGAACATCAGAAAAGCAGTTACTGCTCCCGATGCCGACGTAAACACAGTTCTTACTCTCGGTAAGGGCGCTATCGGAGTTGTAGGTCACGATGCTGCTACTGCTGAAGCTCGTATCAAGGGCTTTGAAGAAGAATGTGCTGCACAGATGATAGCTAAGATGTACAGCGACGGCGTTGATTTCGATATGGGCGGCGCAGAAATGTCCGATGAAGAAGTAGCCCAGATGTTCGTCTCAGCCGGTTTCTATAAAGAGACTGAAAGAGTTTCCAAGATCGAAGATGCTTACGAAGAGACAAAGAAACTCATCAAGGAGAATCCCCATCTCTTAATCATCTTCGCTACAAACACAAATACCTCTCTCGGTGCAGCTCAGGCTGTTGAAGAACTCGGCATGGAAGACCAGATCTACCTTGCAGGTTTCAACTCAGACCAGCAGGAGCTCGACTATCTCAAGAAGCACATTATCGACGGTCTCGTTATCCAGAACCCCTACAACATGGGTTACGTTGGTGTAAGATTCGCTAAGAAGGCTATGGACGATCAGGCTCTTGCAAAATCTCTGGACACCGGTGTTACATGGGTAACTCCTTCGAACATGGACCAGGAGTACATCCAGCTCCTGCTGAATCCTGATAAGTTTTAAAGGGGAGGTATGAGATAATGGCTAAAGGTAATAAAAAATCTGTCAATCATTCAGCGCCGTACATTTTTGCGGCTATACTCCTGGCTCTCATCTATATTATAAACACTCTGCTCGTTGAAGCTATGTATAAAAACAACTCAAAAGTATCACAGCAGACATCAAGCACAATGAGTGCCATCAACCGAATGAACGCTGAGCTCCAGAGCGTAAACAGCAACGTTCTCCGTGTAATTGCCGGCATTGGTAATCCTTCAGCTGCTGCCCGTGACGCTTCTCTCAACTTCGAGAACATCAACGATGCTATGAAGGATTTCGAAGCGATCGAAAGTCTTTCCGACGCAGCGGTAAAGAGATATAACAGCGCTAAGGCTCTTATAAATGTTTATAACGATCGTCTCCTTTCATTCCAGACACAGTGGAACGAGGCTACTGAAAAGGGCCTTTCAGGTCAGACTGCTTTCGGCGGAAACATGAACGCTCTCTATGTACAGGACATCTATCCCCTCCAGATCACAGCGAGCGAAATGCTCACTGCTACGATCGATATCGTAAGTATTGAAACAGGTAAGAAAATGGCTCAGAACGCAAAAGCTACATACTTCCTCATGACTATGATGCTTCTCGTTGCAGTTCTCGGTGAGATCGCTATCTTCCTCATCGCTAAGAGAGCCAAGAAGGCAAGACTCGAACTCGAAGAGCGTGAGAGATCACTCGCAGAAGTCGATGCCAAGCTCAAGACCACACGTCAGAAGGCAAGCGACCTCGCTGTTACAAACCTCCTCACAAACATGAAGAACCGTTACGCTCTCGACTCCGATGTAAGCGACAGACTCGAATCCGACCGCTTCAACATCGCTGTATTCGATATGGACAACTTCCGCAGCATCAACGATACATACGGCTACGACTTTGGCGATGAGTACCTCGTTCAGATCGCTGATAAGCTCAAGGAAGAGTTCAGCAAGTACGCTGAGATCTACAATATCACTGGTAATGAGTTCTGCTTCCTCTTCAACAAGGAGATCTCCGAGAGCCAGGCAATGGGCATCTGCCAGAACATCCACAACGCAATGAGTGCTCCTTACAACGTGCTCAACCTCACAGTACAGCTGCCTAACTCAGGTGCAGTTTACCACTACCTGCCGGGCGACTGCCTCAACGTTAACTCACTGCTCGTTAAGCTTGATACAGCTCTGAGAAACGCTAAGATGAACGGCGGTAACATCGTAAATACCGTTGTTGACATCTGATCTGAAAAGATAATGCAAAAGCCTGCCGGTTTTTCCGGCAGGCTTTTTTTGTAGAAAATGCACAAGTTGAGCACATCTGTGCCCGGCATTTCCCATTTGACTTGAAGCGGAAACTGTGATAAAATATAGTACGGATGTATATTCACGAAATATTGGTAAAAAGGAGGTGGAGGCATGAAAAAATTCGCTGTTTACAAATCAGAGACAGGCTACTATTGCTACAGGTACGCAGATACTCTCGCCGCGATCGCCGGAAGCGGTTTTGAAAATATCATCGGTGAAGAGCAGCTGCCGGTCGTTTTCGACGGCAGAGGCGGATATTTCAGTTTCAGAGAGAACGACTACGGATTTGTGAAAATAATCGAATCCGACAATGATCCTCCCCTTCCGCTTGAAAAAATGTTTTTCAAGAATCATCCGGATTTCAAACTCGGGTGGATGTCGCCCGACGGTGATACCTACTCCTGCAATTACACCAATCACAACAAATGTGCGAAAATGCTCGCCAAGACCTTCTATCCCAAAGCAAAGTATCCCGAGACCGCTCTCGACCGTGCCGGATGGCTCAAAATAATCGACTCATGGGACGGAACAGAAAGAATGCACGGACAGTACGTCCATTCAGACCGCGGAAGAGTCACCAAGCGTCAGGCAGACAAGCTGTTCGATCTCGGATTATTCGAAAACAAAGAGGTCAAGGAACTGATCAGAAACAGCGAGAACGATTGGTAAAACTGTAAAGCAATTCACAAATAGTCAATGTTTATTTACGGAAGTGCGCAATTTTTTTGTGCACTTCTTATATATTTGAGAAGTTTTTTGTGTAATTGTTATATTGACTTTATTATTCTTTTAGTGTATAATTATCCTATAAATATAATTATAAGAGAATACTATAATTGTATGTTTACCAAGGAGGATATAGAAAATGGCTGAAGCAAGGTTTATAAAAACTGTTTCATTCGGCGGATACGATAAGGCTGAAGTTATCCGTCGTCTTGAGTATCTTTACTCACAGATGTACGACCTGAAAAACGAACTAAGAGAATCAAAACTGCTGCTGGAGGCATACAAAAAAGGCACTCCGGAAGAAAAAGCACACGAAACCATCCTCGCAGGTGAAAAAGCCAAGCTCACACAGGTCCAGGTCCAGAATGAGACTCTCAACACCAAGCTGAAAGCCACTGAGGACGAAAACAAGAATCTCGAACATGAAGTCAAGAAACTCCGCAACGAGATAATCACTCTTAAAGATGAACTCAAGAATGCTGACGCAAAAGTTGCTGCTCTCAATTCCCACAATGAAGCAATGGCGCTCAGCAATGTATTTATAGAAGCTCAGAAGTCCGCTGCAATGCTCGAAGGCACTGCAAGAGCAAAAGCCTCAGAGATCGAAGACAAGGCAAAGAAAGCCGCTGAACTCACTATTGCCGATGCCAATGAAGAAGCTGCTCAGATCATCTATGAGGCCGAGAGAACTGCGGCTGAAACTATCGCAGAAGCACAGAACAAGTCCGAGGGCATGGCTGCGGCATCCTCTAATCTCCGCGCCGTTATGCTCAATGATACTATGATGATAAGCAATCAGATCGAACAGCTGAAAAGCGCTCTCGAATCCTTCAGAGAAAACGGTCTCAAAAAACTTGAGGAATCCGATCAGCTCCTGAAGAAGACGGAAAATACACTGACTGAGGGCGGAGTTCCGCAGTTCAGGACTCCGGATCATATTGAAGCCCAGATACCGGAAAAGCCCAAGCGCAATCCGGATCGTTTCAAGGATGATCAGGAAGAAGAAGAGCGCCTGAAAAAGAAGTCTGAGCTCGACAAGCTGCAGCAGATGGCTGAAGCGATCGGCGGTAAAAAAGAAACTAACAACAATGGCGGCAGCAGCCAGAGCGCAGGCAGTGCTCCTGCTCCCAAAAGCGGCAAGATAGACCTCGCTGCTCTCGCTGCACAAGCCAACGCATTAAACAAGAAAGATAAATAATTCGCCGGTTAAGGAGTCTGATGAAAATGAATGAAATAATTATTGTTAAACCTGATAAATGCGTGGGATGTAATGCCTGTATAAGAAGCTGTCCCGCTCCTGAAGCAAATGTTATAAGACAACTCGACGACGGAAGATTCATCACTGCCGTAAATCAGGATAAGTGCGTAAGCTGCGGCGGATGTGTAAAGGCATGTAACCACGGCGCAAGAGACTATGTTGATGACACCGAAGAATGTATGTCAAACGTTATCAAGGAAAAAGTCATCATCATGGCTGATCCCGCTATCAAGACCGTTTTCCCGAACAAGTGGAAGGGCATCCTCGACTGGTTCAGAAAACAGGGATGTATCATCTATGATGTATCATTCGGCGCTGACATCTGCACATGGGCTCATCTGCGCATGATCGAGCAGAACAAAGTCGGAAATATCATCACCCAGCACTGTCCGGCTATCGTGAAGTATATCGAGCTTTATCAGCCCAAGCTGCTCTCCAATCTGTCACCTATCCACAGCCCTGTTGCCTGCGGCGTAACATACATCAGAAAGTACCTCAGAAGAACTAATCCTATCGCTATGCTCTCGCCGTGTATCGCAAAGACTGTAGAATTCCAGGAAACCGATATGGTGGATTTCAACGTTACCTTCAAGAAACTTGCCGAGTACTTTGACAGGAACGGCATAAATATCCCCACTGATTCCGGAAACGATTATTCCTATAAGTTCGACGATCAGGCTGGTCAGTTCGGAACCGCTTATTCACGTCCCGGCGGATTCAGAGACAATCTCTGGCTCCACGATCCTGAGATCAATATTGCTACATCCGAGGGCGTACACAAAGTATATCCCGAGCTCGACATGTACGCAAAGATGTCAGAATCCAAGCACCCGGCTGTATATGACGTACTCTCATGTGAGTTCGGATGTAATATCGGTCCGGCTTCCGGAACTAATCAGAACATCTTCGATGTGACAGCTACTATGAGATCCATTGAGAACGAGGCTAAGGAAAGACGCAACTTCTCCGGTATCAGAGGCAGAGGCGAAGATAAACTCTTCAAGAAATTCGACGAGGAACTCCGTATTGCCGATTTCCTGCGTACATACAAGGGCTCTATGCCAACTCCTATCCCCAACGACAAGCAGCTTGAACCCATATTCGCTAAAATGGGCATGCACAACGATACAGACAGAAAGTACGACTGCCACGCATGCGGCTATAACTCATGTCGTGACATGGCTATCGCTATCTCACGCGGTCTGAATACCCCTGACAACTGCATCGTTCACGCTAAATCAGTACTTACCGCAAGACACTCGGAACTCGCTAAGCAGCATGAGCGTCTCGCTGAGATCACTTCGGAATGTCTTGAACTTTCAACAAAGCTCAAGCAGGATGTTGACCATATCACTACAAACATGAACGCTATCGGTGAATCAACATCAGCTACCAGTGAAAGAGCTACTGTCGTTAAGGACCTGCTCACAAACGTTGTCGCATTCTGTAATGATAACCCGTCAATGGAGGAAGATACTGTAAATCAGCTCATAAGCATCCTCCAGACCACTATCTCTGCTTTCAGCGCACTGGATGATAATGTAAATATCACCAACAAGAGTTCAAGCGAGATCAATACAGCTATCATCGCTATATCCGATCTTGTAGAGAATATCAACAAGATACTCATCCAGTCAGAAGAGAACTAAAAGATCATAATAAGTCTCCCGCCCGGCAGGAGACTTATTCTTTACCCCCACTTGACAATACGGGGATTATGTATTATAATAAAATTGTACAGTTGTACATTTACGCATATTGATCTGTAAAGGAGGGCGCTTCCAATGGAAAAGATCAAAAGTCTTTTCGGAAACCTGAAAAAATCAACGGTCATAACGCTGATATCCTGCGGCTGCTTTATTGCACTTTCATTTATAATATTATGCTTTTTCATTATGTTCCCCATAACTCCTTCTGAAAAAGTTATGGCTACATTCGGCAGAGAAAGCGTTGCCAAAAACAATACCGACACAGCAGGCTCAGTCGTTACTACCGTCGTTGAAGGCGGAGAATCTGTGATAGTATCCAAAGGTACTTCAAAAGTCACTACATCCTCTTCAACTGTCACAAGACTTACGACCACACATAAGGAATTCAATATGACTATCACTACCGGCTCCGGATTCTACAGCGGCGGTCTCATTATGACCGGTGTTTACCCGTATGAGAACTCTTATACGACTACTGTCGCTATAAGTGCTGAACCCCTGCCGTTTGATCCCGGCGTACCGCCGACTACTGAACCGGTAGAGCCATATGAACCAACCACAGATGTTCCCGTTATCGTACCGGATCCGACCGAACCTCCGGTAGATCCCGGTATAATTGATCCTCCGGTAGATCCGGGGATCGTTGATCCTCCGGTAGATCCCGGCATTACCGATCCGCCGGTAAATCCGGATCCGCCTGTTGATACCGGCGGAGATCCGCCTCCTGCCGTTACTCAGGCTGAATAGCAAAAAAAGCTGTTGCACTTAATGTGCAGCAGCTTTCTCATAATCACATATTCTGTGTTTCAGAATACAGCCTTTTTTATCATTGACAGCTCGTCAAGGGAGATACAATTCGGTATATCCTCATTTTTCATAACTGACAGCAGCTCGTCTATCTCTACCCAGCCCACTTCTGAAACTTCTGATGAACGGAGCACCAGCTTGTCTGTATCCACTTTCCCGCGGTACAGATATACTGCGCTGAGTTCATTGTCACGGACTTCATCGTTTGTATAAAGGTGGTTATGCAGACCGATAAGTTCAAGCTGATCGCCTGATACACTGAGTCCGAGTTCCTCACGCAGTTCTTTTACTGCGGCATGCCTGAATTCTTCGCCCTGCGAAACATGTCCGGCAGCTGATACGTCAAAGCAGTCAGGATTGATCTGCTTCTCAGAAGAACGCTTCTGGAGAAGAGCATATATGCCCATATCCTTCCGCTTTATCAGCCATATATGGACCGTGGGATGAAGGTCTCCGTCCCTGTGGACAAGTGAACGCGGCTTGCTGTAATGCGTCATCCTCGCCTTGTCGTCTATAAGATTGAGGAATTCATCCACATGCGTCTCTACTGAAAAGCGTCCGCAGCTTTTTTCACATTTCCTGAACACAGCTATGATGCTTTCCACTGTTTCATTTACTATATCTTCATCTGATATATACAGATGATACTCTCGCTGAGTATCGCAGCTGAGCAGTGCGCCTTCCAGCTGCTCCTCACCGCTTATCTCCCCTGCTCCAAGCTTCGTGCCGACTTCTTTATAAAGTGCTTCCGGTGCAGAAAGCTTACTGAGAAATATTTCCACAATCTCCATTTCAAACTCCAATTGCACGCTCCGTGCAGCCGTCTTTCCACGGGAAACGGTCCCTAAATTTTTCCGCCATGTAATTATATACCCTACCAGAGGAAATGTCAATACATTTCCGAAAATATCGTCGTATTTTTTGTAAAACCATTAATACAATCACGCCATTCAACTATCAGTACAATCGAAAACGCTGACCATTTTTTGTGGTTTTCACATACATTTCACTGAATATCGCAATATTTAAGGTTATTTTAAATATACTTTAAGATTATTTTAAGCTTGAACCGATATAATACAATCAAACGATACGAAAGGAGCGTGAAGCTCCGGGCGGCACTGCCGCTGCGGAGAAGGCATATGGCTATCAATACATTTGCACGCAAGGAGATCAAATTCCTTCTCAATATGCAGCAGTACGAAAGTCTTATGGAAGTCATCCATGAGTACATGAATCCGGATAAGTACTGCGTCGGCGGAAAAGAATACGGCATCTATAATATATATTACGATACTCCGGACGATTATCTTATAAGAGAATCGCTTTCCAAGCCCTATTACAAGGAGAAGATAAGACTTCGCAGCTACTATTCACCGGCCGCTCCGGATGATCTGGTATTCCTTGAGATCAAAAAGAAGATCGGCGGCATAGTTACAAAACGCCGCGTGTCAATGACTCTCGCTGAGTCTGCCGAATACTTCAGAGACCGCACAAAGCCGGAGATCAAGAAGTACATAACCGAGCAGGTATTCCGTGAGCTGGATGTATTCCTCGAACATTACCCCATAACTCCCAAGCAGTACATCAGCTACCAGAGAGAGGCTTTCTTCGGAAAGGACAACAAGGACTTCCGTCTTACCTTCGATCGAAAGATCACCGAGCGCCGTTTTGATCTCGGTCTGGAATACGAAAGCTACGGCAACTACATAATTGACGCAGATCAGCGTCTCATGGAGATAAAAGTATCAGATGCAATGCCCGACTGGCTCGTAAGGAAACTTTCCGAGCTCCAGATATATAAGACCAGCTTCTCAAAGTACGGAAGAGCCTACCAGAACTTCGTAAGAGATCAGGTGCTTGGCAATAACGAGAAGCATATATACATCTCAGGCATATCAATGGTAAACAATCAGGTATTAATGAACAGGAGTGTGTGATTATGTTCCCAAACGGTTTTTTCGGCAATGTACTTTCTAAGTACTCAGAATCAGATTCAAGTGATTATATCACTAACCTTACAGACAGTTCCGCTTCCATGGCAGAGATCAAAGCTTCGGAATTCTTCCTCTGCGTCGGAGCTGCACTTATCCTCGGAGTGCTCATCAGCCTCATCTATATGCTTACTCACCGCAAGGAAGGTTACTCTCAGAGTTACGTTATCACAATGATAATGCTGCCGACTATAGTTTCACTTCTTTTGCTCATCATCAATACCACGGCAGGTGCATTCACGCTCGCAGGCGCATTCACACTCGTAAGATTCAGAAGTGTCGCCGGTGATCCGCGTGATATAGCATACATATTCTTCGCTATGGCAACAGGCGTTGCCTGCGGAATCGGTTATGTAGGATTCGCTGTAGTATTCTTCATCGTCCTCGGCATAGTAATGTTCGCTCTTTCAGAGATTGACTTCGGCGGCAGCAAGCGCAGACACATGACTCTGAAGATCACTATCCCCGAAAACCTTGATTATCAGGGCGTTTTCGATCCTGTCCTCAGCAAGTATACTCAGTTCCACAAACTCCGCAGAGTAAAGACCACAAACTTCGGTACACTCTTCGAACTCATTTACAGTGTAGACGTGAACGAAGACATAGATCAGAAGAAGTTCATTGATGAGCTCCGTGCCCTCAATGGCAATATGACGATCAATCTCGTATTCTTCAAGTACGATGACAAGATCTACGAAAGCTGATATCTCCACAAACCTCAATCATATATTCTACCCCCTTACGAAAATTGTCAGACCGGCAGCTGAATGCAGGTCTGGCAAATTTCGTATAGTAAAAAGGAGAGATACTTATGTATAACAGAAGGATAATTGCGGCGATCACTTCAATGCTGCTCATGTCTTCCGTATTCTCTTGCGGCAAGACTGATGACACTCAGACTTCAGAGGAGACCACCACCGTTATAGCCGGTACCACTTCAGTTTCAGACATTTCAGCTGATGAGGATGAAGAAGCTTCATCAGAAGATATCAAAGACGAAAGCGGCTCGACTACTTCTTCAAAGGTGACTACCACATCCGGAAAATCAGGAAAGAAGGATGCCGTCACTACCACAGCTCATATAGCAGGCAGCAAGGAGCATTCAGGTTCCTCAGCTTCAAAATCCGACAGCAGCAGTTCGGAAGGAAGCAAAAAGGATTCCGGCAGCAGCAAGAGTTCATCCGGAAGCAAAAGCTCATCCTCCGGAAGTTCATCCGGCAGCAGCAGTTCGTCTGGCAGCAGTTCGTCCGGCGGAAACAGTTCTTCCGGCAGCAGCAGTTCGTCAGGAAACAGTTCATCCGGAAGCAGTTCATCCGGAAGCAGTTCCGGCAGTTCATCCACATCCAACAGCACCAAGACCACCACTCAGGCTGCCGAAACACCGACCGAAGCTCCCACAGAGGCTCCCACTGAGCCGGCGAGCGAATACACCGCAACTATAACCCTCGGTGCTTCTCCTTCGATATCCGGCGATAACGTATCAGCAAACGGCTCAGTAGTTGAGATAACTGCCGGCGGCGATTACCTCGTATCAGGTTCGGTATCAGACGGTCAGATCTGTGTCAATACAAATACGGAAGAAAAGGTAAAGATAATACTCAACGGCGTGAATATCACCTGCTCAAGCGGTCCGGCTATATTCGTCAATGAAGCCAAGAAGTGCATCATCGAACTTTCGGACGGCACTACTTCCGTACTCACTGACGGCGCTAAGGATAAAGTCAACGACGGAGTTATATTCTCCAATGACACACTGCGCATAAAGGGCAGCGGAACACTCATCATCAATTCCAACAACGCCCACGGTATCGCAAGTGACGACGATGTTATAATCGAAAGCGGTACTTACAATATCAATTCCGTAAAATCAGGGATCTTCGCCCACGATGATGTAACTATAAACGGCGGCGAACTTGAGATAAAGGGCGGCACAAACGGCATAAAATCCAAGGGAACTATACATATAGCAGGCGGACGCACAGTCGTATCCGGCGGAACAAAAGAAGAAAAGAGCTCAGTATATGCAGGCGGCAAATTCTTCTACACAGGCGGCTATCTCTTCGCTGCCGGCAATCAGGTCACAGCGCCTACAGATACTAATACTCCCTATATCGTACTCGGTCTCGGCAGTTCCGCATCAGCCGGATGCAGCGTATCAATGGTGCTGGACGGCGCGGAATATGTAAACTTTGCACCGCACAACAATTTCAGATGCCTGATGATGCTGGCTCCTGAAATATCTGACGGCAGCAGTTTCTATGCTGTTGTAGACGGAGACAGCTCTGATACTTATACTGTCAGCGGTATAAGCAATCTGTTCACATAACAAAGTCTTCCACATCACCTCTTATCAGATCTATTGAACCGGGGGAGTTCCTTTCGAAAAGGGAGCTCCCCCGGTTCATATCCGGACATCCTATCATAATATAACTTCTGCACAGCCTATATATATATGATCTTGTGTTAACCAGTAAATATAAACGATTTTTTATTAATAAATTATTAATAGCCAAGCAGTTATTACTTGTTCACATAAAATTAACATTATATTTCTAAGAAAAGCAGCTTAAAGTATATTATTTTATAGTTTTGTAGATTAATATATATTGTCAAGTCCATCCTTTTGCAATATAATAAGTACAGTGATTGAAGATACTTGGTATTCAGTATCAAGTGCCCTCCCCTCTCATGTACTTGATACTGAATATTAATTCACTCACTACCATAGAAATAGTTTTATTAACAAATCAAACTAACCCCTTTCATTTGTAATT